>CAYJXJ010000044.1:0-29238 GCA_964374095.1 uncultured Elusimicrobia bacterium | reverse complement strand
GTTCGTCGGGCGCTTGTGGTCGTCGATCGAGTCCGCCGAGCGTCGCTCGCGCCGTCGCTTCGAACGTGGCGGAGCTCGAGAAGGTCACGCTGGAGCAGTTGGCGCTCACGCTCGAACGCGCCAGCCGGACCATGACGTGGCTGCTCGCCGCGGTTGCCGCCGTCTCCTTGCTCGTCGGCGGGATCGGCATCATGAACATCATGCTGGTGTCGGTGACCGAGCGCACCCGCGAGATCGGCCTGCGCAAGGCCGTCGGCGCCCAGCGCCGCGACGTGCTGGCCCAGTTCCTGATCGAGGCCGTCGTGGTGAGCGCCACCGGGGGCCTGATCGGGATCGCGCTGGGCTGGGGCATCACCCTGGCCATGTCCGCGTTGGCGGGCTGGGCGGCGACGGTCACGCCCGCCTCGGTCGGCCTGGCCTTCGCCTTCTCGGCCGGAGTGGGCGTGATCTTCGGCTTCTGGCCCGCGCGCCAGGCGGCCGCCCTCAATCCCATCGACGCGCTGAGGTACGAATGAGCGAAATGAAAGAGAAGGCGGCCGGCGTGCGCTTCCATGATAATGGAGGCGCCCGTCAAAACCGGCCCGTCAACCTCTCCCGGTAGCGCCGTATGCGGCGCGCGTTGGCGCCGACGTCGCCCTTGCCCACTCTCGACACCGAGCGGACGTCAACGACGCTCTCGCCCCCGCGCGCGGCGACGCGGATCACCACATCGTCCTTGAACCCGAACCAGAACGTGGTGTCGGTCGCCTCGATGCGGCCCGCGGCCGTGTCGGCGGACACGATCTCCCAGCCCATCTCCTCGGCGGCCTCCAGGGCCTTGGGGAAAACTTCCGTCGCGGGAGCGGTCAAGGAGAGCGGCCGCAGGTCCGGGTAGGCGCTCTTCTGGAGGGCGCGGACGCCGGCGTCCGCCGGTTCGGCGGTGTTCGGAGCGTCCTTTCGCAGGGGAAGGACGACGGCGAAGCGCGGGGGATTATCCCCGTCGGTGGATATATCGTGGATGGGCGGATAGGCCTTGGCATTGCGCAGGAACGACCAGGGGATGGTTAAGGCCGCGAACCCGATCCCGGCGCCCAGGATCGCGGCCGCGCGGCGGCGGCCGCCGCCCAGAAGTCCGAGCAGGGATACAACCGCCCCGGCACAACCCCCATAGGCGCCCCACCGCAAGACGGAAAAGCCCGTCCGAAAGTGACAAAAACCGAACCTGGTAAGCGGCCCCGCAAGCAGGATCGCCGCCATGGAAAGGGCCGCCAGCGCTAGGCCGGCCAAAGCGATGACGCCGCGGCGGGATCGGTCCATGCCGGCCACATTCTAACAAAGGCCGGCGCGGGTCAGTTCGTCGCCGGCCGCGACGGGGCCGCGCCCGGGTCGGTCGCCGGATCAAGCAGCCATTTCTGCAAGTCGGCATCCACTCCGAGATCAAAACCTTCGCCGCTCGCGGCGCGCGCGGCGCGCGCGGCGCGCTTGATCTTGTTCATGGTCTCGTCCTTGAGTTTGGGGCCGTCCGCCTGGAGGGCTTCCAAGAGATCGTTCATCTCGACCGACGCGCCGCCCTGCTGCTCCCGCAAATAGTCCGCGATGGCCTTGGCCGCTTCGGGAGTCAGCCCCCGGGCGCCGCCGCCGGAATCCTTGACGATAGCCTCGTTGAGCCGCTGGAGCTTCTCAGCGTCCGCGGCGGGCAAGCGCGCGGCGTTCGCCGCTACGGCCGCCGCGCTCCGGGCGAGCCCCGCGGCCTTTTCCTTGGCTTCCTCGCGGGCCTTCTCCAACTTCGGGGCCTGGTCCGGATGCCGCGAGAGATAATCCTTCAGTTCGGCTTCCTGGAAGGCCGCGAGGCCCTGGGGCGCCGCGGCCCCGGGCTGGGAGGCCTCCCGGGCGGCGCTCTTGCGCGCGCTTTCCTGGCAGAGCAGGAGCGCGGCCACGGTCGCCGGCTCGGCCGTTCCCGTCTCGGTTTTGCGCACGCATGAGGTGAATTCCTGGGCGGCCGCGGGAGAGGACGCGAGCAGAGCCAGGAGGCCCAGGGCGGCTTTCAGCACGGAACAAGTATGCCCCCTGAGGCGGGGCCTGTCAATGGCAAGCCGGTCACACATTGTCGCGGCATGAATCGGCGCAACTCGTGCTATACTCTGTTGGGGGTCGCAATCGAGGAGGCTGCATGAGCCACCACTCAGGCCGCGTCGCCGTTGTCGTCGCCGTGCTCGCGGGTCCCGCGGGAGCCGCGCCCGTCCTTTACGACCTTGAATCGCCGCAAGCGGTGTCCGATGTCCTGACTTCGGCCCGCCGGGCCGCCCTGACCGCGACGCCCCCGCCGGGAACGCCGGCGGGATTCGCCGCGCCGGAGAACGGCCAGAGCGCCCCCCCCGCCGCGCCCATCAGGCTCTTCGATGAGAAGTCCTGGGATTCCCTGCCCGTTCCCGATCAGGCCACCCTCGACTGGCTCAAGTCCCGCGTGCCGGACATGGATCTGCCGAAGGTGCGCGTCGTTTCGCCCGAGCACGCCGGCGGCGCGCTCGCGCGCGCCGTATCCGCCGGGGCCAACTACCTCGACATCATGTCCCACCCGGGCTTCCAGGAGGACCGGCTCTATCTCGTGCCCCGCGCAAGCCTTGATTTCGTGGATAAGCGCTACGCACCGGGAACACTCCCCATCTCCGGCAAGACCAAGGATGACAAGCCTTTCGTCATGGAGGCCTTCGTGGCCGGGCAGGGGAAGCTTGAATTCCTCTACGATCACGACGGCTTCGAGTTCGAGGATAACGGCCGGAGCTACCGCGTGGCCAAGGGCAGCCGCGTCTCCTGCCGCATACTCGGCCCCGGCGACGTGGGCGTTTCGGGCCTCAAGGTCCACGCCTTCCTTTGGAAATGGGCGACCATCCAGCGCATGACGCGCATCGGTCCCGCGAAGGTGAAGGTCGAGACCGACATGGGCAGCGGGGAGGGCGATATCAACCCGATCCGCGTCAAGGCCGCTCCCTAAACCGAAGGTTGAAAGCCGGCCGCTACTCCCAGACTGGGAGTAAATTCCTGTTGGACGCTTCAAGGGGATCAATCCGTGACCCCCTCCAGATCAAAGGCGGCTACAGAAGTTTTCCACAGGGCTTGGGGCGCCCAAAGCGCGGTGGAAAACTGCCGGGTCCCCACGGCCCCCTCTCGATGCCTCCAAAACCCCGGAAACCGGGAGTCCGCTTCTAGTCGGCCGACCTTGACGCGAACCGATTTCGGCGTTACGCTTTAGGTAATGGGAGCGGATGTCGGGCCGGCGAGAGGTCCCCGGTCGGCCACGGTCGCGGCCGGGCTGCTGCTGGCGTGTTCGACGGCGGGGTGCATCTACCCGGTCCTGGTCACGAAAGAAGGGCGGGATCCCGTGACCGGGCGGCCCTTCAAGAAAACGGAGGTCGAATGGGTCATCCGGGGCGGCTCCGGCGGAGGCTCGACCGACTGCTGGACCAACGACCGCAACGGCCAGTGCTACAAGAGCCGGGAGGACTGCCACGCCGCGACGTCCCATATTTTAGGAAAGACCGAGTGCCGGAGATGAAGCCGGCGGCTGGCTCGAAGACGCCGGCTCCCTCGACAATGGCCCCGGACTCACGGAGGTAGCGAATGTCCGCGTGGCGCGGCCAAGCGGAAGCTTTCCCGAATTGGGACCTTCCAGCCATCTGGAGGATATCGGCGTGGCCCGCGGAGGGCCATGCCCTGCCGGCACGCCCGCTCCATGCTCCCGGACTTTTCAGGCTGCGCCGGCAGATGACTGCCTCCATCGGTGGAGGCAGCCGGTCGAGGGGATGGACGTCCCGAATCGTCGTCCGGCCGGGGTCGTCTGCGGGAGACGGCGAACTCCGCCCGGGCGGACTGTATGTTGGATGAGCTGACGACCCCTGGTGAGGGTGCATCTTGCGTGAGTTGAATCGCGGGCCTTGAAATCCAGCGGCGGGCGGGCTATCCTTAACTAGGGATCATGAATCGGGCCTGGCTCCTGTCCGCCCTGCTCGCCGCCGCCGCGCCGCCTGCCCCCGCCCGGGCCGGCGGAGACGGGGAACCCGTCCGGCTCGACATCGGCCCCGAGACCGCGAGCCACCGCTACGACCGGGAGTCGGGAGAGATCCTCTACATCCAGGGCGGAAGGCTCAGCAAGTCCCATTTCTGCGCCTACGCGCTGGCCGGCGGGAAGACCCGCTGTTGGAACCATCCCAACCACCGCATCCTGGACTACGCCTACTCGGCGCGTCACGGCAAGGCCGTGCTCCTGGCCCGGCGCCAGCGGGAATACCTCTCGAACTCAACGGACGCCGAGCTCTCCGACGACCGCCTGCTCGTGCTCTCCCTCCCGGACGGGAAGGTCCTCGGCGAAGTCAACTTCCCCCGCGGCACGAGCGGCGTGGCCCTCGGCCTGCCCCGCTGGTCGGAGCGGGCCTTCGCGGTCCTGGTCGCGCAGGAGACGGTCGTGCTCAAGGCCGTCGACCTGCGGACGGGCGAGGCCGCCGAGTCGCGAACCATCGCGCCGCTGACGGCGGAGAAGACCGCCTTCCCGGACGACGCCCCCGTGGCGGTCATCGAAGGCCGCGATCCCGGTCGGCGCCCCCGTCTCCTGCTCTACGACCTTAAGGACGGCAAGCTCCTTCGCGACATCCCCCGCGACTCCGGGCTCGACCTCCTATGGTCGGGCGACGGCGGCGTGCTGGCCGCCTTCCGTCCGCCCGCCGAGCTCAAGACCACCATCGCCCGAATCGATCTCGAATCCGGGGAACTGCGCCCGGTCGCGTCTCTCGAGTCCGGGGCGGAGTCCGTCATCGAGGCGGGGGGTGCTGTCCTCGCGATCAGCAAGGACCCCGCCCGCCGCTCCCCGACGAACGACCGCGGCTTCCACCCGCGCCTCCTCACCCGATTCACTCCCGGCGGCCCGACAGGCGGCGCCTCCCATCCCTGGACCCGGCGCTTCGGCCGATTCTTCGGCTATGACGACAAGGCCGGGCTCCTGTTCTTCCACGCCACGGAGCCCTCGGGCGTCTGGTCCCTGCCCGCCGCAGGGGAAGCCCTGCCCGCCGCGGGCGCGGCACTGGATGGGGACAGCCTGCTATCCGCGATGGGCCCCATGGAGTGGGCGGGAGCCGCCTCCGCGCTCGTGATCCTGATCGCGGGCGGGCTGTTCATCGGCCGCGGCAAGCCCTGCCCGTCCTGCCCACCGTCCTGACCGTGGAGCGCGGCGGGCTAAAGCCGCTCCAAGGTCCGCGTCCAGCCGTAGCCCTGTAGGAAAGCGCGCAAGCGCGGGTCGTCGCGCGAGAAGGGCGGCAGGTAGGGCGCCACGTGCTCGCGGCTCCACCACGCGCCTTCGCCGGGCTTGGTGAAGCGGTAGAGGTAGAGCTCGGCCCGGATGAACTTCGGCGGCTTCTCCGCGAAAGGGTTGGGCCCCATGAGCGCGAGGGTCGGCGCGTCGCCCAACAGCAGCTTGGCCATGAGATGCAGGAGCCAGGGGTGGCTGCGGTAGTCCGACATGGCCGCGAACCAAATCTGCCAGTCGAGACGGTGCTGGTAGGGCGCCGTCACGCAGGGCCGGCGCGAAACGTCGCCGGGTTTGCACTTGAATTCATAATCCCGCCACCGGGCCGAGAGCCGGCGCGGGTCGTCGTTAGTCCCTTGCAGAATCACCTCGTAGCGCTTCTCCCCGACGGAGCCGAAGGCTCCGTAGGTGTTGACCAGATGGAATGGATCGAACGACCTATTCATCGCCTGCCGCGGACCAACCATGTTGGCGACCGGATTAAAACTCAGCAACGCGACAACGATCGCCAACATCAAAATAACACGCTTCCTGGCGACCGTTGGAGCCGTATTCAAAGCTTCGGCCCCATGTGCCATTGCCGTTATCCGTTTCGGAAGCAGTTTGCGCCACACGCTATCATCAAACGCCGCCAAAGCCACGGCGATCGTCAAGTAGTTCAGCCACGATAAATTTCCGCTCAATATGAGCCCGACCTGAAAAACCACCTGAAAGAGTCCCCCCCAATGCCGCCAGCGGCGCGGCCCGAACAGCATGAACGGCGCGATCAACTCCACGAAGTGATTGAAAAGAACGCCCCCCTTGTGAAACCAAACCGGGGCTTGGTGCAAATACCAGCTCAACGGGTTAGGCAGGGGCTGGGTCTCATAATGGAAGACCAGGCAGGTGAGGTCCCGCCAGCAGGGGTCGCCGCGCAGTTTGATGAGGCCCGCGCCGAACATCACCCGGAAGAGCAGCCATCGAAACAACACCATGACCCCGGACGGGGGCGGCGTCCGGGGCGGAAAGGGACGCGGGTCCCACCAGGGACAAAGAAACACCGCCAGAAACCCGGCCTCCAGGAGCAATATCTCCCAACCATAGCCGTACCAGACCTGGCCGACTTCGATCAGGGACATGTAGGAGGCCCACAAGAACAGCATGATCGGGGCATTGGCGAATCCCGCGACGACCACGAGCGATCCGATCAGTCCGGCCAAGCAGAGTCCGAGCATGAGACCCTCCGAGGCCCCCATCCAAAAGACCGTCGGCGCCGCGAAGAAACCCTGGAGCCCGCCGCCGACTTGGCGCCGGAGAAGCTCGAAATAGGCGGCGGCGGGCAAAAGGCCGTCCACTCCGAACAATGGCTTGAGCTGCCGGGACATGGAGAAGAAGGCGACGGCGTAGACCAGCCCCAGACAACGCTGAAGGGCGAAGCGCGTCAGCCAATAGTCGGAGCCGGCGGCAAGGCGCTCCGGCCAGGATCGGGCGGAAGCCAACCTAGGCGGCGGCGGGGCGAAGCCGGGCTGGGGCCGTTTTGCGGCGGGACTTCAGCTTGGGCTTGAGCCTCCGGACCTCGCCGTCCATGCGTCCTTCCCACATCATGCGATACATCCGCATGTCGGCGCGCAATGACAGCAGGGGCTCGCCCAAAGTGGCGGGCCGGTTCTTCTCAAAGACGAGATGGCCGATCCAAGCCAGCCCGTAGCCCAGGCCCAGGCCGATGGGCAGCCAGGAGGCGCGCCGGGTCGCGACAGCCGCGCCCAGGCAGGCCAGGCCCGCGGTGGTGCCCGCGAAATGCAGTTGGCGGTTGGTGGGGTTCAGGTGCTGGGAGACGTAGCAGGGCCAGAACTCATCGAGGTCCGTTGATGGCCGCGCCATGAACAGATTATAGCACGGCCTCGTACTATCCGCGCCGGCGCGGATAGAATCACCGGTTTCGTCGTTGTCTTGCCTCTCCGGCGCTCGGCTACGACTGCCTGACGGTGACCCCGGTTTGACACCGGGTCGGCAATAGACGATAATCCCTTACCTATGGCATTCTCCCTGATACCTAAAGAAGAAAAATTCTTCGAGCTATTCGAAGCCCAGGCCGCCCAAATCGTCGAGGCCGCGGGCTTGTTCTTGGATTTGGCCAAAAGGTGGAACATCGAGTCCCCCCACTTCAAGAAACTCCAGGACCTCGAGCACGAGGTGGACATCACCACCCACGAGATTTACGACCGCTTGAACCGCACTTTCGTGACTCCCTTCGACCGCGAGGACATCCACCTGCTGGGCTCCGAGCTCGACGACGTCATCGATCTCATCCAATCCAACGCCACGCGCATGCAGCTCTACCATATCCAAGGGACGACCGAGGAGCTGGGCCAGCTCGCGGAAGTGCTCCACAGCGCGACGGAAAACATGGCCAAGGCCGTGGCCGAACTCAAGAACCCCGAGAAGTCCCGCCGGGTCCTGGACTACTGCATCGAGATCAACCGCCTGGAGAACGCCGGGGACCGGACTCTGGAGCGGGCCCTGTCCAAGCTCTTCATGGGCAAACCCGACCCCCTCGACGTCATCAAGTGGAAGGAGATCTACGAGGTGACCGAGACCGCCATCGACAAGTGCGAGGACGTGGCCCACACCTTGGAGTCCATCCTAGTCAAAAACGCTTAGTGGATCCGTTCTACGTCGTCATTTTCCTCGTCGGGTTGGCCTACCTCTTCGACTTTTTAAACGGGATGAACGACGCGGCCAACTCGATCGCGACCGTGGTCTCGACCCGGGTCCTCTCCCCCCGCAACGCCGTGATCTGGGCCGCCTTCTTTAACTTCGTCGCGGCCTTCGGCTTCGGCGTGCACGTGGCCACCACCATCGGCAAGGGCCTCATCCAGCCCTCGGTGGTGGATAACGCGGTGATCTTGGGCGCGCTCGTCGGCGCGAACCTCTGGACCTGGATCACCACCATTCTCGGCATCCCCGTGAGCTGCTCGCACGCGCTTATCGGCGGCATGGTCGGCGCCGGGGTCGCCAAGGCGGGCTTCGCCTGCCTGCTCCCCAAGAAACTCAGCCTCACCGTTTCATTCATATTCCTGTCCCCGATGATCGGCATGCTCTTCGGTTTCTCCCTCATGGTCGCGATGTACTGGATATTCCGACGCCACTCACCCGGCCAGGTAGACGCCATGTTCCGGATCGGCCAGTTGGTCTCGGCCGCCCTCTACAGCCTCTCCCACGGCTCCAACGACGCCCAGAAGACCATGGGCATCATCGCCGTGCTTCTCTTCAGCAACGGGTACCTGGGCGACAAGTTCCACATCCCCTGGTGGATCATCCTGAGTTGCCACGCCGTCATCGGCCTGGGGACCCTCATGGGCGGCTGGAAGATCATCGAGACCATGGGCAATAAGATCACCAAGCTCAAACCCGTGGGCGGCTTCTGCGCCGAGACCGGGGCCGGCATATCCATCCTGATCTGCTCGCTGGCGGGCATCCCCGTCTCGACCACCCACACCATCACCGGCGCGATCGTCGGCGTGGGCTCCATCCAGCGCCTGAGCGCGGTGCGCTGGGGCGTGGCCGGACGGATCGTCTGGGCCTGGGTGCTGACCATACCCTGCGCCGGCCTGACCGCCGCCCTGACCTATTATCTCGTCAGCCCCTTTATCCACTGATTCCGGTCAATAACTTGACCGCCGGTTTGTGGTAGAATCGGCCATGACCTCCCATAAGCGCCTCCACGCCTGGGTCGGAGAAATCGCCAAGCTCTGCCAAGCCGAGCGCATTCACTGGGTGGACGGCTCGCGGGCCGAAAAGGAACGTCTTGAAGTCGAGGCCATCGACAAAGGCAAGCTCATCCGCCTCAACCGCGCCAAGCACCCCGGCTCGCTCTACCACCGCACCTCCCAAGACGACGTCGCCCGCACCGAGCATCTGACCTTCATCTGCGCCAAGACGAAGGAAGACGCCGGGCCCACCAACAACTGGATGGCGCCGGCGGAAGGCTACCGGAAGGCCTCCGAGATCCTCGCCGGCTCGATGAAGAACCGGACCATGTACGTCATCCCCTTTTCCATGGGCCCGGTGGGCTCGCCCTTCGCCAAGATCGGAATCCAGGTCACCGATTCGATCTATGTCGTCCTCAACATGCGGATCATGACCCGGATCGGCAAGAAGGTCCTGGACGGGCTCGGCGCCGACGGTGAGTTCACCAAGTGCGTGCACGGCAAGATAGACCTGAGTCCCAAGCGCCGCCTCGTCCTGCATTTCCCCGACGACAACGCGATCTGGAGCGTGGGCTCGGCCTACGGCGGCAACGCCCTCCTCGGAAAGAAGTGCCTGGCCCTGCGCATCGCCAGCCACTTGGCCCGCCGCGAGGGCTGGTTCGCCGAGCACATGCTCATCATGGGCATCGAGAAGGACGGTCATACCGACTACATCACCGCGGCCTTCCCGAGCGCCTGCGGCAAGACCAACCTGGCCATGCTGATCCCCCCCGAGCCCCTCAAGAAGAAGGGCTACAAGGTCTGGACCGTCGGGGACGACATCGCCTGGCTCCGGGTCGGCCCCGACGGCCGTCTCTGGGCTCTCAACCCCGAGGCGGGCTTTTTCGGCGTGGCCCCGGGCACCAACTCCAGGTCCAACCCCAACGCCATGGCCGCCATCCGGGAGAACACCATCTTCACCAACGTGGGCCTGACCGACGAGGGAAACGTGTGGTGGGAGGACGGCGAGGGCCCGGCCCCGGACCATCTCACGAACTGGCAAGGCAAGCCCTGGAAGCCGGGAATGAAGGACGCCGACGGCAATCCCATGTTCGCGGCGCACCCCAACAGCCGCTTCACCTCCCCGGCCTCACAGTGCCCCTGCATTTCGCCCAAGTGGGAAGACCCCCAAGGGGTGCCCATCTCCGCCATCGTTTTCGGCGGCCGGCGCGAACGCCTGGCGCCCCTGGTCTTTGAGTCGCTCGACTGGAAACACGGCGTCTACGTGGGGGCGAGCGTGGCCTCCGAGCGCACCGCCGCGGCCGAGGGCAAGGTGGGCGAGATCCGCCGCGACCCCATGGCCATGCTCCCCTTCTGCGGCTACAACATGGCCGACTACTTCGGCCACTGGATGGACATGGGCGCGCGCATCCCCAAGCCCCCCAAGATCTTCCACGTCAACTGGTTTCGCAAGGGCGCCGACGGCAAGTTCCTCTGGCCCGGATTCGGTGAGAACCTGCGGGCCGTCGAGTGGATTCTCGAGCGCTCCAAAGGCCAAGGCAAGGCGCGCAAGACCCCGATCGGCTGGGTGCCGACCCCCGAGGCCCTCGATCTTGACGGGCTCAAGATCGGCCGGGAGACCCTCGAAAAGCTCCTGGAAGTCCGGCCCGAGGAATGGGAGCCCGAGCTCGAGTCCCAGGCCGAGTTCTTCGGCAAGTTCGGCTCCCGCCTTCCGGAAGAGCTCTCGGCCCAGCACAAGGCGCTGCGCGAAAGACTTCGGACCGCCGTCGCGGCGTGACCCGCTACTTCTTGCGACCCGTCACATCAAGGATGGTCGGAGAAATGAACAGCGCGCCGGAATCGCGTTTGTTGGCCAGCCAACCGGCGCGAAAACCCCGGACTTTCGCCGGGGTCATCGGCGGGAAGGCCCCCATTTTGTCCAGATAGCCGATGAAGTAGGCCTCGGCCCATTTCCAGACGTCGGAAGAGGGGTGGCCGACCTTGATCCAGGGTTTGGCCTCGACATCCTTGAGGCCGGCGCGCCGAAAAAGGCCGGGAAGCCTCGCCCCAATGTTGATATCCCCGCCTTGGGAGGCGAACCACGCGCTGTCGGCCCGCACCAGTTCGGCTCAATGCGGCGGAGACGGATACATGGCCATGCTGCCCCGGTGATAATCCTCGATGGCGATCCAGCCCCCGGGCCGAAGCGCGCGCACGAGCCTGCGCAGATGCTCCTCCACCCGGGGCAGGAACAGGAACACCCAGCGGGCGAAGACGAAGTCGTAGTAGCCCTCGCGCAACGGGGCATTGAGTATCTCGGACTCGAAAACGCCGACATGCGCCAGCCGATACCGGCGGGCCTGTCGTCTCAGGTAGTCGGCGTACTTAGGCGAGCGCTCGACCGCGTGGACCAGGCCGCCGCGGCCGCGCACGCGCCGAGCCAACGGAAACAGCGTGGTCCCGGTCCCCGGTCCAACCTCCAGGCACTTCCAGCCCGGACCGACCTTGAGCCGGTCCCAGCAAGACTCGGTCATATCCTCCCAGACGCGGGCCTGCAGGGAGAGGCGCTGGACTTCGTGGTCCGAATCACCGAGTATGTAGCGGTAACCTGCCATCAAACCTCCTCGCGAGAACCCCGAAAAATCCGACCCGAAGACGTTTTACCTCCATCGATGGAGGTAAACATCCAGCACCGTCCCGCTGGGCCGGGCGCGCTGAGCCTCAGCGGACCGCGGCCAGGTGCCCGGCCAACGCTCTCTCGAGCCCGGCCGCCTTCTCCGTGTCCTTGAGGCTCTTGAGGTTGATCCGGACGTTCTCGGCCGCGCATTGCGCCGCCGCGCGCAGCAAGTGGACGGCGCAGGCCATGTCCGAGGCGACTCCCGGCGAGGCCGAGGGCGCCGCGGCCGAAACGGCGGCGAGGGACTCGGCCGCACGGCGCGCGGTTTCCAGGGGCACATCCGCGGCGGCCAGCAAGGCCTCCTGCATCTTGGCTGGCCGCGCGGGGTCTTCCTTTGGGAGTCCGGCGGCTTCCATGAAGCGGTCGAAGGCCTTGGCGTCGTCGACCGCCAGACGGTCGAACTCGGCGCGCGCCTCACGGAGCGCGGCGCAAGCGGCCTCGAGTCCAGGACGCTTGGCCGCGTCGAGCTTCTTCGATTTAAACGTAATCCCCAGGGCCATCAGGCCCAGGGCGCAACCCATGCCGCCCGCGATCGCCGCCCCTGCCCCGCCGCCGGGAGTGGCGTCCGTCGTGGCAAGGGCGTCGCACAGGACCCGGCCCGCCTCCCGCCAGGAGACCCCGTCCGAGATTCCGGTCGCGGCCAGGCGCTCCTCCAGAATCTGCCCTTTAGCGTTGAAGTTCTCTAGTTGAAGCGCCTCGACGGCAAATCCCACCAGCGCCTCGCGCGGAAGGAGGCCGACGATCTCGCAAGTCTTGACCGCGGCGCCGTGCCCGGCCGCGAGTTTGGCCACCTCGGCGTGCACTCGGGCCATGGACGTCGCGGTGTAATCGGTCAGCACCGTCGAAATCTGCACCTGTTCCCGGGAGGAGAGGTCGATTTCTTTAGCCCGCACGCAAGGCAAGCCGCCGCCGGAGGCCCTCACGCGCTTGGCAATATCCTTTCCGGCGGCCATGTCGTGGGTGGTCAGGTTGAAATTGAAATTGATTATTTGTCGCCGTGCCCCCACCGCCACGGCGCCCGCCGTGGCGTGCATCCGGTCCGGGCCGAAATCCGGCCGCCGGGAAGGATCCTTTCCGACCGTCTCGCGCATTCCCTCAAACTGGCCCTTGCGCACCACGGCCAAATCCCTGCGCTCCGGGACTCGTGCCGCATGATCATAAAGGTAGACCGGGACCTCAAGCTCTCTGCCGATTCGCTCCCCCAATCGCTCCGCGAGCTTCACGCACAACGCCATGTCCGTCCCGCCGATCGGGATAAAGGGGATCACGTCCACCGCGCCCATGCGCGGGTGCTCGCCTTGATGACGGGTCAGGTCGATGAGCTCCCGGCAGCGGGCCGCGACTCGGTAACACGCCTCCAGGGCCGCCTCGGCGGGCGCGACGAAGGAGAGCACGCAGCGGTTGTGATCCCCGTCGGTTTCGACATCCAGAATCGTGACGCCGGGGACGCCGCGGGCGGCGTCTACCACCGCGGCGACTTTGGTTTTGTCGCGACCCTCCGAGAAATTCGGGACGCATTCGACGAGTCCCTTCATGGCTTAACCACCAAGGTCCGCAGTTCGGAAAACTCCTCCATCGCGTAACGCACGCCCTCGCGGCCGATCCCGGAGTCCCGCGTGCCGCCGTAGGGCATGGCGTCGGACCGGAAGGAGGGGATGTCGTTGACGATGAGCCCCCCGACCGGGACCGAGCCCCAGGATCGCATCACCGCGCCCAGGTCGTTGGTGAATAGGCCGGCCTGCAGGCCGTAGGAGCCCACCGAGAACCGCTCGAGACCCCGCCGGCGCGAGTCGACCATCTCCAGGGTCGCCACCGGGCCGAAGGCCTCCTCGCAGGAGAGCTTGCAATGGTCGGGCACGTTTTCCAGCAGCGTCGGGAGTACAACGTCATCCCGACGCCGGCCCCCGCATACGACCGCGGCCCCCGCCGTCACAGCCTCCTGAATCCACGATTCGACGCGGGCCGCGGCCTCGGCGTTGATGAGGGGCCCGATATCGGTCTTCTCATCCAGGGGATCTCCGACCTTGAGCTCGGCCACATTCTTGAGGAACAGCTCCTTAAAAGCTCCGTAAACGGGCTTTTCCACGATGATTCTCTGGACCGAGATGCACACTTGGCCCGAATAGTAGTAGGCGCCCCAGGCGCAGCGCGCCGCGGCCCAGGGGACGTCGGCGTCGGCCGCCACGAGGACGGCGGCGTTGCCGCCCAATTCAAGGACCACATGCTTTTTTCCCGCCACGGCCTTCAGATGCCATCCGACCCTCGCGCTGCCGGTGAAGGAGAGCGTAGAAAGGCGCTCGTCTTTGACCAGGAGTTCGGCGATGTCGTTGGAGGCCGTGACCACGGCCATGCCGTCGGCCGGCCAGCCCGCGGCCCGGATGAGGGCGGCAAGCCTGAGCGCCGTTCGGGGGGCGTGCGGGGCGGGCTTGAGAACGAAAGAGGTGCCGACCGCCATGGCCGGAGCAACCTTGTGGGCGACCAAGTTCAAGGGGAAGTTGAAGGGCGTGATCAGGAGGGCCGGACCCCGGGGGAACCGGCGGGTGAAGGCCAGGCGGCCCTCGGTATTGGCGTCGAAGTCGATGGGAAGGACTTCCCCGACAAAGCGCTTGGCCTCCTCCGCGGCCCAACGGAAGGTGAATACCGCGCGGCCCACCTCGCGCCGCGCCTCCTTCAGGGGCTTCTTGACTTCGGAACTGATCAGCCTCGCGAATTCCTCCGCCTCCTTCTCGATGCCGTCGGCGACCTTGGCCAGGGCCTGGGAACGGACGTAGGCCGGCAGGGCCGAGGTCTTGGCGAACCCCGCGGCGATGCGGCCTACGAGTTCGCCGGCCTGCGCCGGGGTCGCGACTTGATCCCGAACATCTTGAGCCATTTTGAAACCCCCCTAAAATCCCTCGCCAGGTGGTCGGGCTTGGCGCCGACGAGCGACTCCCATGTCGAAAACCCGGTCCCCACCGCCACGGTCTTGTACCCGGCCCGCCGCCCCGCGGCCACGTCGAGAGGCGTATCGCCGATGACGAATATCTGCGATGCTTCTCGTCCCGAGTGGCGCCGGGCGCGCTGGACGGCCTTGCGCAGAAGCGCCACGCGGCACTGGCCGTCGGAACCGAATCCTCCGAACCGAAAGTAACCCCCGAGGCCCGAAGGGCCGAGTTTAATGCGGGCCCCTTCCTCGAGATTCCCAGTCCCGAGCCCCAGGAGAACACCGGGTTCCCGGCTCAGGCGCCGCAACAGAAGCTTGATGCCCGGGGGAAGGACATAGGTCCCGCGCCGCAACGACAGACGAACGTAATAGGGAAGTCTCCTAAGATACTCGCGCTTGAGCTGCGATACCTCAACGGCGGTCGGCGACCTGCGGGTCGCCGACCGCGGGGCGCGACGGAAATTCCACGTGTCGGTCCTACCGGCGAGAGTCATTTCGTCGCAAACCGCGCGCGTGCCGTGCAGGAACTCGACGGCGCGGTTGAGGGCCTTGCGCCCGGCGCCGCCCGCGCGGACCAAGGTGCCGTCGATGTCGAAAAGGAGCAGTTTCATGGTTCTCTTCACGTATGATGAGGAGTCAAACCATTTCCCCTGGCGATAATACCTGGCGCAATATAATGCGCCAGGTACCTGCGGGAAGGTAGTACGCCTTGCCCGCAGGTAGGAACGCCAGGGACCTTGCGATCAGATGTTCTCATTATCGCAAGGCCTTCGGTCATAGCAGCGCCGCCTCCTGATTGTGCACGATGCCCCCGGATTTCATGACCCAGGCGGCGCCGGTCTGGCCGAAATAATAGGGGATCTCCCGGTAATCCTCCGCCTCCCAGCAGACGAGGTCGGCCCGCTTGCCCGGCTCCAGCGACCCGTGCGTCGCGCCCAGGCCGAGGGCGTGGGCTCCGTTGATCGTGGCGGCGGCCACGGCTTCCGCCGGAGTCATGCGCATTTGGGTGCAGGCGATTGAGAGGATGAGCCGCATGTCCCAGCATGGGCAAGTTCCGGGATTGAAATCGGTCGCGAGAGCGACGGCCGCCCCGCCGTCGATGAGCAATCGTGCCGGGGGATAGGGCTTGCCCAGGAAGTAGTTGGCCCCCGGCACCAGACAAGCCACGATGCCGCTGCCGGACAGAACCGAGATATCGTCAGCTTGAACGCAATCAAGGTGATCAACGGAAACCGCCCCCAAGTCCTTCCCAAGCATCGTCGCCCCGGTGCGGGAAAGTTGTTCGGCGTGAAGTTTGAGTCCCAAACCCGCCTTTGAAGCCGCCTGCAGCACCCGCCGCGCCTCCTCCACCTCGAAATACCCCTGGGCGCAGAACACATCGGCGAAGCGCGCCAGGCCCTCCTTGGCCACCGCGGGAAGCATCTCCTCGCAGACGCGGCGGAGGTACTCATCCTTGCGTCCGCCGAACTCCGCGGGCACGGCATGGGCGCCCAAAAAGGTCGGAACCAGTTCCAGGGGCCCGGCCCGGGCGACGGCGCGGATGGCTCGTAAGATCTTGAGTTCGGAGTCGAGATCGAGCCCGTAGCCGGACTTGGCCTCCAGGGTCGTGGTCCCGCATTCGAGGAAACGGGAGGCCCACACGCGAAGCCCCGCCGCAAGGTCGGACTCGGTCGCCCCGCGGACTCTGTCCACGGTGGAGAGTATGCCTCCCCCGTTCTTGGCGATGTCCTCATAAGACGCGCCCTTCAAACGGGCCTCGAAATCATCCAGCCGGGGGCGCGCGAAGACCGGGTGGGCGTGGCTGTCCACGAAACCCGGGAGCACCACCCGCCGCCCGGCATCCACGAGACGCGCGCTTCCGGCGCGGGAATCATTCATCACGAGATCCTTGAAGCCCGCCGCGGCGACCTTTCCCTGGCTGATAAGCACCGCCCCATCCCGGATCAGCCCTATGGAGGACATTTCCCGGCCGGCCCGGGGGCGGTCGGGACCCGAGAGGGTCAGGAGCTGGCCGATGTTGATGACGAGGGTATCCACCGGGGGTCGTGTCCCGCCATCCGACAAATTTGACGCCGGCTGGCCGCAAATCTGTCAGTTGGCGGGATGTGACCCCATTTTACCAAACCCTGGCGCTGGGCCGAAACAGGGGTTATACTTAGGCTGGACGACCCCATGATCCCGGTCCTGAGCGCCCTCCTGTCCGCGGCCTCGGTGTGGGCCTGTCGGATTTGCGACAGCCCTCCCGCGCCGCGGCCCGCCAACGATGACCCCAAGGCTCCCTACGACCTGAGGGCGCCGCGGGCGCTGTCGGAAGAGGAACTGCCCTTCCTCCTTGGCCTCGAGGAGGGCCGGCGCTACCGCCAGCAGGGACCCTTCATCGTTGACCTCGAGGCTCACGGAGATGGGCACCTTCTGACCGGGACGCGGATAGGGGAACTGCTCCGCGAGCACTCTAGACGGACGGCGACGGCACTGGAGCTGCGCTACAGCGCCGCGATCCGCTCGGAGACCCCGGTAATCCTGACGGACGCGGACCGCGGCGCGGCTCGGCACCTGGCCGACAACCGCTATCCCCTGCTCGAACCCGCCCAGCGCGACTTCTTGCAGAAACTGCTCGGGGGCCGCGCCATGGAAATGCCCTCCATGTGCGTTGCGGGTTTCGGCTGCAAGGTCGAGGCGCCGGCCGCCCGCATGCCGGCCGGCGCGGGTCCCGCCGGCGCGCCCCGCGGACCGCCCCCCGCCGCGGCCTTGCCCGCGCCCGACCCGCTCTACGATTCTCTCCTCAGAAGGGTCAAATTCGACTCCCGCGGCCGGGACGCCGAAAAGAAGCTCTACGAAGCGACGGTGCGCCGTATGCTGGAAAGCCCCACGGCCCGGGACCTGGCCCAGAAGCTCATCAACGAAGGGGGCAAGTTCCGGGTCTCTTTCGAAACCTTCGACAATACCGTGATCCTGGAGGACGACGGCAAGAAGCACTTCAGCGGCACGGGCGGCCGCATGCGCCGCGAGGGAGATACCCTCGCCATCGAGCTCAACAGCGCCTACCTCGACATGGACCCGAACTGGACCAAGGACCGCGTGACGGTCTCGCTCTCCCACGAGCTGCTCGGACACGCGCTCCAGGACGTCCGCGCCGATCAGTTGGGGGTCAAGGAGGCCTATCATTACTACCGCGACAACGAGACCAACGCCGGCCTCGTGGGCTGGGTCGTCGAGGCGGAACTCTCCGGCTGGACCACCAGCGGCCACGCCTGGAACTACCTGCGCGATCCGGAGAGCTACCACAAGACCCTTCAGGTCATGCGCCCCTACTACGCCGCGAGCTTAAGCCCCGCGGAAATGTCCGATCCCGCCGGGACGCTCGAAGCGCGGCTCAAGAACGCCCAAGACGCGGGAGAACGCCTGGCCGCGCGACGCAAGCGCTACGAATTATGGCGCGAGGTTCTCGAACACTTCGTAACCAAGCACGCGCGGTCCCGCTCCGACTTTACCGATGCCGCCAAGGAGATCAGTTCCCAATTGGGGGGCCTTATTCCCGCCGCCGAGAAAGACATCACGGCCATCACCGACTATCTCCCCTCGATGATAAAGTGGTTCAAGTCCGCCTCCGGCAAGCGCGAACGCGAGCAGATGACCTCGCCGAAAGCCAAGGAGTTCTTCGCGGAGCGCGAAGCCGAGGTCGCGGCCCAGCGCAAAAAGCTTGAGGGGCTGCTCGCCAAAAAGGGAGTCACGTTCCCACTGCCCCCCGCCGCCGCGACGGCGAGCGAACCCGGCCACATCGCGGCCCTCGCCAAGCTCTATGAGGATGACGTGAAATTAAATCCCGGCCATTGGCCCGAGGCGGGGAAGTGACGAAAGTCGTCCGCGGCGCCTCCTTGATCTTCGCCGGCCTGACGGCCGGCGCGGGGGCCGCCCCGGATAGGAGGCCTCCCGTGATCGGAACCCAGTCGGAAATCGACCGGCTCGCGGAATACGCGCGGCCCGCGGGGTGGCTTTCCTCCAAGGAAGACACGCCCGAGCCCGAGGTCCGCATGGTCAAACTCGACCACGTCATCCGCGTACGTCTCTTTGGCGGCAAGGATTCGCGCTATCCCTCCATCCAGGCCTTCATGGAGGGCTTCGAGGCCAGGGCCATGGGCCGGCTCCCCGACAAGGCGGCCGAGTTCAAGATCGCGGGGGCAAAAACCATCGTCTACCGCGCGCGCCTGCCGATAGCCAGAGGCGACCCTCACGCGGTCGCCAACGCCCCCCCTCCGACGTTCTCCCAGGAGTTCTGCGTGGTCCCCGTGGGCGAGCGCTTCCTGGTCCTCAGCTACGCCGACGAGAGCGGCATCCCCGACCCCGAGCGCGTCGACCGCAAAGTGTGGCGTCCCTTCCTCAAAAACTTCAAGCTGAAGAACTTCAAACTGAAGAACTTCAAACCGAAGCGGCTCTAGCCCTCACGACACCGGCGCTGCGGAGAGCGCCGGGTCGTGACGGCTAGCGGAAGTTCTTGAATTGCAGGGCCAGGCCGAAGTCCTTGGACTTCAGAAGGTTGATCGCCGACTGCAGTTCGTCCTTGGAGCGGCTCGACACGCGGACCTGTTCCCCTTGGATGGAGGCATTGGCCTTGAGCTGAGCGGCCTTGATCGCGGCCACGATCTCCTTGGCCTTGTCGGATGGAATGCCGGTTTGCACCGCCACCGGCATGCGCGCGGAAGCCCCGAGGGCGGACTCGACCTTGCCCCGCTTGAAGTTCTGCAGCGGGAGGCCCCGCTTGGCCATGCGCATGTCGAGGATGTCCAGGACTTGATTGATCCGGAACTCGTCCTCGCCGCGCACGGTCAGCGACTTGGCCTTGGGGTCGAGCTCGACGCCGGCACTCGAGCCCTTGAAATCGAAGCGGTTTGAGATTTCCTTCATGGCGACCTGGACGCATTCGGCCACGACGTTTAAGTCGATCTCGCTGACGACGTCAAAAGAGAAGTCCTGAGCCATGGATCACCTCGGGATGTTGAGTTTATGCCGCCGGGCCGCGGCCAACGCCTGGGGGTAGCCCGCGTCGGCGTGGCGCGCGACTCCCAGGCCCGGATCGTTGGTCAGCACGCGGTCAAGCCGGCGGTCCATGCCGCGGGTCCCATCGGCCACGATGACCTGTCCGGCGTGAAGGGAATAGCCCATCCCCACCCCGCCGCCATGGTGGAAGCTCACCCAGGAGGCCCCGGAAGCGGTGTTGAGCAGGGCGTTGAGAATAGGCCAGTCCGCCACCGCGTCGGAGCCGTCCCGCATGCCCTCGGTCTCGCGGTAGGGGCTGGCGACCGAGCCCGAATCCAGGTGGTCGCGGCCGATCACGAGGGGCGCGGCGACCTTGCCCCGGCGCACCAGCCAATTGAAGCGCAGCCCCATTTCGGCCCGCTCCCCAAGCCCCAGCCAGCAGATGCGGGCCGGCAGTCCCTGAAACGCGATACGCTTTTGGGCCAGGTTGATCCAGCGTTTCAGGGACTCATTCTTGGGAAAGGTGCGTAGGACTTCCCTATCCGTTGTCGTTATGTCGCGAGAATCCCCCGACAATGCAACCCAACGGAAGGGCCCCTTGCCCTCGCAGAACAGGGGGCGGATGTACTCGGGCACGAAGCCGGGGATGCGGAAGGCGTCCTTCACTCCGGCTTCGTGTGCTAAGGTCCGGATGTTGTTGCCGTAATCGAAGGTGACCGCTCCCCGGCGTCGTAGTTCAAGCATCCCGCGCACGTGCCGCGCGATCGAGTCCAACACCCGGCGGCGATAGCCGCCGGGATCCCGCCGGCGCAGAACCGCGGCCTCTGGGATTGAGTGACCCCTGGGGATATACCCACATACGGGATCGTGTGCCGACGTTTGATCCGTCACTAAATCCACCGGCACTCCGCGGCGAGCGAGTTCCGGGATCACGTCCGCGGCGTTGCCCAAAACGCCGACAGAGAGCGGCCGCCGCTCCTCCTTGGCCTTAAGGACCATCCTCAGGGCTTCATCGAGATTCTCGACGGCGCAGTCGAGATAGCGGGTTCTGAGGCGCATCCGGAGACGCGCCGGGTCGATTTCCGCGGCGAGAAACGCGGCTCCGTTCATGGCCGCGGCCAGGGGTTGGGCCCCGCCCATCCCGCCGAGGCCCGCGGTCACCACGAGCCGGCCTTCCAACGTGCCATGGAAATGCCTGCGGGCGGCCTCGGCGAAAGTCTCGTAAGTCCCCTGGAGTATTCCCTGAGTGCCGATGTAGATCCAGGAGCCGGCGGTCATCTGGCCGTACATCATCAGGCCTTTGCGCTCGAGCTCGTCGAAGACCTCCCACGTCGCCCAGCGGCCCACGAGGTTGGAGTTGGCGATGAGGACCCGGGGCGCCTGGTCGTGGGTGCGAAAAACCCCCGCCGGCTTGCCCGACTGCACCAGCAGGGTCTCATCGTCGGCCAGGGCCGTGAGCGCCCGCACGATCGCCCGGTAGGACTTCCAATCCCGCGCGGCCTTGCCCCGGCCGCCGTAAACCACGAGGTCTTGCGGACGCTCGGCCACCTCGGGATCGAGGTTGTTCATCAGCATCCGGAGGGCGGCTTCCTGGTGCCAGCCGCGACAACGAAGTTGTCGCCCGCGCGGAGCCCGGACGCTACTCAGCGAAGGACCTCTTCTAGATATCCGTCCAGTACTAGATCTCTGGCCGCTTCCAGTTTCGGACCAAGGATTTCGTCGCCCTTCGTCCGCGGAACTTTGGCTCGGATCAAGTCGAGAGCCGCCCTCACACCCCGGCCGGGCTTCAGCGGCCGGTGGCTCTCGACGGCTTGGGCTCCGGCCAGCAATTCGATCCCCACCACCTGCGCGCAGGTCCACACGGCGCGCTTGAGTTTGAGAGCCGCGCCCATGCCCATGCTCACGAAGTCCTCTTTATTGGCTGAGGTCGGGATCGAATCCGCGGAGGCGGGGTGGGCCAGGCCCTTGAGCTCCGAAACCAGGGCCGCGGCACAGACCTGCGCCAGCATCCACCCGGACTCGACTCCCGGATCAGCGGCCAGGAAGGGCTTCAGGCCCGGGTGCCCCCCGGAAACCAACTGGAATATGCGCCGCTCCGAGATGCCCGCCAGAGTCGCGAGCGCCACGGCGGCCATGTCCATGAAGAGGGCGAGCTGTTGGCCGTGGAAATTCCCGCCGGAGAGAATGCGGCCTCCGGACAGGATGGGATTGTCCGTCACCGAGGCCATCTCGGTCTCGAGGGTCTCACGCGCCAGCGCAAAGGCGTCCAATGCCGCGCCATGGACTTGCGGCATGCACCGGAAACTGTAGGGATCCTGGACCCGCCGGTCCCGGCTCCGGTGCGACTCCCGGATCTGGCTGTCGGCGAGCAGGCCGCGCAGGGAAGCCGCGGCCAGGACTTGGCCGCGGTGAGGCTTGAGCTCCTGGAGCACGCGGTCAAACGGCTCGGGAGTGCCCTTGATCGCCTCCAAGCTCATGGCGCCGGCGATCTGGGCGCACTCGGCGACTCGAAGCCCCCCCCGCAAGGCAAGCCCTCCGACCGCCTGCATTCCCTGCGTCCCGTTGATGAGCGATAATCCTTCCTTCAAATCCAGCCGCAAGGGTCGGAGCTTAGCGGTCCGGAGCGCGCGGGAGGCCGGAAGGCGCCGCCCCCGCCAGAACACCGATCCTTCACCGATCAGGACCAGCGCCGCGTGAGCCTGGGGCGCGAGGTCTCCGCTGGCGCCGACCGAGCCGCGCCGCGGGATCACCGGGGCCATCCCCGCGTTCAAGACCGCGGCCATCAGGGCCGGAACCTCGGGACGCACCCCGGAGTATCCCCGGGCGAGCTCATTGGCTCTCAGGAAGAAAAGGCCGCGGGCCTCGGCCGGGTCCAAGGGGTCCCCCACGCCGCAGGCGTGGCTGCGCACGATGTTGCGCTGCAGCAGGCGCAGGCGGTCGTCGGAGACACGGACGGAAGCGAGCTCGCCGAAACCCGTGTTGACGCCGTAGACGGGACGGCCCTTCGACGCCATCTTAAGGAGAGCGCGCCGCGCGGCGGCGATGGCCACCCGACGGGAAGGGGAGAGGGCGAGACGCCGCCCCGCGCACACCTCGGCCAATTCGGCGAGGGTTGGGGGCTTCCCGAGGCTAAATGGCTTCAACGCCCACCGCGACGGACTCGCCGCCGCCCAGGCACACCGCGGCAACTCCCCGCCGGCCTCCTCGGGCCTTCAGGGCGTGAAGGAGGGTGACGAGTATGCGCGCCCCGCTGGCCCCCAGGGGATGGCCGAGCGCCACCGCGCCTCCATTGACGTTTACTTTGTCCATGGGCAAGCCCGCGAGCCGGCCCACCGCCAAGGCGACGACGCTGAAGGCCTCGTTGACCTCGAAGAGATCGATCGTCTCCATCCCCCACCCCAATTGGCCCAGGAGCTTCTTGATCGCGCCGGCCGGGGCGGTGGTAAACCACTCGGGTTCCTGGCTGAAAGTCGCCCAGCCCGCCACCCGGGCCAAGGGCTTGCGCCCGGCGGCCCCCTGAGGGCCGGCTAGAACGAGGGCGGCGGCGCCGTCGTTGAGCTTCGAGGCATTGGCCGCGGTGATAGTCCCGCCTTCCTTGAATACAGGTCTGAGCTTAGGCAGTTTGTCGAGATTGGGCTTGGCGGGCTCCTCGTCGGTGGCGAAGCCGTCCACCGGCGTGATTTCCGCCGCGAAGGCGCCCGTCTTCTGCGCTTCCAGGGCGCGGCGGTAGCTTCGCAAGGCATACTCGTCCTGGGCCTGCCGGGAGATGGCGTACTTCTCGGCGCACATCTCCCCGCAGTCGCCCATATGCTTGCTCGAATAGGGATCGAGCAGGCCGTCCTTCAGGATCGAATCCACGAGAGTCGAGTTGCCGTACCGGTACCCCGACCTGGCCTTTTCGAGGAGGAAGGGCGCCTTGGACATCGACTCCATGCCCCCGGCGACCGCGGTGTCGACCTCGCCCAATCGGATGGACTGGCCGGCCATCATCACGGCCTTGAGGCCCGAGCCGCAGACCTTGTTGACCGTCGTCGCTCCGACCGACGGAGGCACGCCGCCGAGTATGGCGGCCTGCCGCGCGGGCGCCTGGCCGATACCGCCGGAGACGACGTTGCCCATCACCACCTCGCCCACGGAGGCGGGCTCGAGTTGCGCCAGCGCCAGCGCCGCGCTAATGGCCTTGGCGCCGAGTTGCGGCGCCGTATAGGCGGCGAGGGTGCCGCTCAAAGAGCCGATCGCCGTCCGCGTCGCGGCCAGTATGAGAACCTCATCCATGGATATCCTCGCCCCGAAAGGGACTGTCCCTTCCGATGATTGATTGGATTGGGGCGCCTACGCCTGGTATAGCACCCATCGGCCCAGAAGCCCGCACACCACCGCGATCCCGCTGCCCGAGTAAAGGGAGAAAGGGCTCAGGTCGATGAACCGGCGCGAACGGGCGTAGCGCATCGCCCCAAACCAGAGCGCGGCGAGGGGGAGAAAGACGATGCCCGGGATCATGCAGAAGAGGCTCATCACCAGCCGTTCGCCCATGCCCATATACCTTTCCTGCAGGCCCGGGAAAGGCTTATTGAAGAGATCCTTCTCAAGGAAGTAGATGGCCACGGTGCCGGCGTGCGTGACCATGACCAGGAGGCTCCCCAGCACCGGCCATTTCTCGGGAATGAGAAGCGTTTCACCGGAGTTCAGCATGCCCATGGGAATGACCAGGAAGATCACGGCGTAATGCACGATCTGGTCCCAAACGAAGCAAAGCGTGTTGTCGAGGCCGTCGTACTTTTGGATCGCGAAGACCCGCGCCTGGTCCTCGACGAAATGCGATACGAACAGCACGAAGACGCACTGCCAGCCCGACAGCGAGGCCCACGAGTTACTGATCCAGAGATCTCCGAGGTACGGCCACGTCAGGGCCACGTAGCAGAGGGGGTGGATGAAGCAGTGGGCGATCATTCCCATGATCGTGGTCCGCTTCCAATGATTGATGTAATCGGTCTGCAGGGTGAAGTCGGCCAGGAAATGGCCAAAAACCAGCCGCCAGAGGATCAGCATGTCACTTCGCGGTCAGGTTGAAGACCCCGTCCCACTCCTCCGGCGGCGGGATGACGCCGTAATCCGTGGAAACATTGTGGTAGAGCTTGGCGGGCCCGTCATCCGGGAATACCTTGAGGACCTCCTGGAAGGCGGCCACGGCCGGTCCGAATTCCTTCTTGTTGAAATGCTGGACGCCCTTCTCGTAGAACGGCAGCGCCTGCCGCCACTCGGCCGACATCTGCCCTTTCTTCGCCAGGAGCTCGTAAACGCGGATCGGGATCTCCTTTCCGACGACGCGCACGCGGCCGAGTTCGCGCCCTTCGACCGCGTCCTTGGCGCCGTTGAAAGTCGCCTCCGAGGCCATGATATGGGACCCGAAGAACTTGTTGGCCCCCTCCAGTCGCGAGGCGAGGTTGACCTCGTCCCCGATGACGGTGTACTGAAGCTTCTTCTCGCTGCCCGTCAGTCCCACGACCGCGTTCCCGGAGTTGAGGCCGATACGGATGGCCGGAGTCTCCGACATCCCCGGCGGAAGATCCTTATTGAGCTCGCTCATTCTATCCTGGCACTCGATGGCGGCCAGGCAGGCCCGGGCGCGATGATCGGCCAGCGGCAGGGGCGCGTTCCAAAAGGCCATGATGCAGTCGCCGATGTACTTGTCCACCACGCCTTGCTGCGACTGCACGATGTTGCTGAGGGCCGACAAGTACTTATTGAGGAATAGGATCAAATCCTCCGGCGTCAATTTCTCCGAGATGCTGGTGAAGTGGGCGATGTCCAGGAAAAAAATCGTCATGTCCCGCTTGTCGCCTCCCAGCTTGACCTTCTTGGGATCGGCGGCCAAGTCCTCGACGACCTCGGGGGCCACGAATTGGCCGAAGAGGTTCTTGATGAACTTCTTGTCCCGGCCCTCCGTCAGGGCGCGGTGGACCGTCTGGGCGAGAAAGGAGATCAGAAGGGCGACAAGGGGAGAGACCACCTCGATGCGCACGCCCCGGCCGAATTGGACCCAGGCCAGGATCAGCCACCCGACGAGAGCCCCCCCCGCCACGCCGTTGGCGACCGCCGTCGGGAAGCGCAGGAGCACGACCGGCAGCCAGATCATCACCAGGATGACGGGCAGCATGACGCTGCGCTTCCAATCCGTGAGGAAATCCTCGTGAATCAGGTTGTCGATGTTGTTGGCATGATATTCGACGCCCGGCGCGGTGGGGTTGAAGGGGGTGGGGTAATGGTCGAAATAGCCCAGAGTCGTCGAGCCGACGAGCATGAGGCTGCCCTTGAGAGTCGCCTTCTGATCCGGGGTCAGGTCTCCGGTGAGCAGATCGATGACGGAGAGCATCTGATAGGGCGACTCGATCTTGGGGAGGTTGGCGACTTCCTTGGCATGGGGCTCGTCGCGCTTCTTATGCTGGAGCCAGGTCTGGGGCCGGCGGAAATTGATGAGCATGGTCGCCGGCGCCGGTTCGGCATACTTGGGCCAGAACTCGGAAAGGGGCCGGTCCAGGAAGCTCGCCAGGGAAACGATGTCCATGGACGGGGCGATATGATCGGCATGCTTGGGGTCGTTGATGCGGCTGTCGAACATCATGGACCGCCGGACATGGCCGTCGTTGTCGATCACCAGATCGATGTTGGGGTACCCGAGGTACTGCGAGGCTTCGGTCATGCCCTTGATGGGGAGGTTGATGCTGACCACTTCCCCATGCGGCGTATTCTCGGTGCGGCTTTGGAAGAGATGGACCACCGGGCCGAAGCGCTTCGTCGCCGCGATCAATTGCGAGTCCACGGGCTGGGGCTCGAAGAACATGACGTCGAAGGCCAGCGTCTTGACCCCGTAGGCGCGCGCCTTGTCGATGATTTGGGCCTGGTGCTGCCGGGGGAGAGGGAAGCCGTACTTCTTTCCCGTATCCTCGTCCATGGCCGCGATCACGATCCGCGGGTCGCCGTCTTTTAGCGCCGCATGCCGGATCAGGAACATCTTGTCGTAGAAAAGGTCCTCGAGATGGGTGAATATGCCGTCGATCGGGAGCAGGAGCATCCCGGGCCAATAAAGGAACGTGAAGATGACGGTGAAAACGACCGAGAAACGGACCGGGAATCGGTCCTTTTCCGTTGCGTCTTTCTTTTCAGCCATGCGGCGCCCCCGGTATCATCGCGGCGCCGCCTTAGCCGGCGGCGTCTTGGGTTTTGGAGCCTTGGGTTTTTTCGGCACAAGGGGGCTGGGTTTCGCGACGGGAACGGATTTTGAGGACTGTGACGCGGGGGGCGTGAGCGCCGACGGCTTGGGGCTGACGGGCGTCACTGCCGTCGGCGGTGGCTGATCCACAATCCCAAACCGCGCCTTCACCTGAGCCACGGAATCCTGGAGAGCGCCCCGGGCGGCCGGATCCGATTCCGACTCGAGCGCCGCCTTTAGCGCCGGCAAGGCCTGCTTGTCATCGCCGATCACGGCCAGGACGGAGGCCGCGCGGCGGCGCAGGTCGGTTTGGGGGCTCTTGAGAATCTCCAAGACCGCCGGCATGCCATCGGACCTCCCGAGGCGCGCCAGGGCCTGGGCGGCTTGCAGCCTCATCCCGGGATCGGGATCCTTCAAGCCGGCGTCCAAGGTGTCGGCGGCCCCTGGATCGCCGGTGAGCCCCAAAGACCGGACCAACTCCGCGCGGACTTCCTGATCTTTTTCGGCGGCCAACGCCGACTGCAGGACCGGGACGGAGGCGGATGAGGGCAACTGCCCGAGGGCGCCTGCCGCGGTGCGGCGCAGGCCCGAATCCGGGTCCTTAAGCGCTTCAGCCAACGCGGGCACGGCCTGGGCGACCCGAAGGGCGCCGAGTGATCTGGCCGCCGCATAACGCACGCCCGGTTGAGCGTCTTTCAACGCGAGGATCAGGGCCGCGCCGGCCGTGGGGTCGCCTAGAAACGCCAGATTGGTCGCCGCCGCCTGGCGGACCGACGCATCCGGTTCCTTTTTAGGATCGAGGAGTTCGGCGAAGCGCGGCGAGACCGGCCCCCGGAGGAGGCCGAGGGCGTTGACAGCCGCGGCGCGCACGAATGGGTGCGGATCGGCAAGCACGGGGAGGAGCGTCGCTATAAATTCAGCGCGCCTGAGCCTGCCTAGAGCTTCGGCGCCTTGGCGCCGCATCATCGCATCCTCGCTCTTGAGCTTCTCAAGAGCCGAGGCCGCCGGGTCAGGGGGCGGGGCGACCGTCTCCCCCGCCCCGGCCGCGACAGCCCCTAGGCACATCGCCAAAAACCATGCAGGCACGGTCGGATTTTATATTTCTGCCGACAAGCCGCGCAACAGGCACCTATCGGTGCCAGCAATTGGCGAGTTGTCGAGTTATTGAGTAACTCGACAACTCGCCAATTGCTGGCACCAAGGACCCGGCACCTGCTACAATACGCGCCATGTCGCAGGCGGAATCCATCCTCGTGGTCGACGATGACGAGAGCCTCCTGTTCATCTGCGCCAAGATCCTCGCGGAGCAGGGTTTTCAGGTCACGACCGCACAAGGCGGCCAGGACGCCCTCAAGCTCGTCGAGGCCAAGCCTTTCGACGTGGTTCTGACCGATCTCATGATGCCGGGCTGCGATGGGCGGGAAGTCCTGCGCGGGATCAAGACCCGCCGTCCGGAGACCGACGTCGTCATCATGACGGGCTCCCCGACCCTCGAATCCGCGATCGCGGCGCTTAAAGACGGGGCGACGGACTACCTGCTCAAACCCTTCAGCCCCAATTACCTCCGGGCCACGGTTCGCATGGTCGTGGAGAACCGGCGCACGCGCTCCCAACTGGCCGTCGAGAAGCAGCTGCGCGAGGAACTCCAGGCCGCCTACTCGGAACTGCGCCGCATGGAACAGCTAAAAGACGGCTTCATCGCGCGGGTCAGCCACGAACTGCGCACCCCGCTCGCCACGGTCTGCGCCTCGCTCGATCTCATCGGCAAAACGCCGCCGGGAGCCGACGCCGGCGAGCGCCTGCGGGCGGCTCGAGACGGCGCGGACAGGCTCTCGGAAGCCATCGAGCATCTCCTCAGCTTCGTCGAGGTGCAAAGCCCGGAGCTGACCCTCCGCAAGACGCCGCTGCTGCTCGCGGACATCATCCTCCCGATCACGGAACAGCTCCGGCCCCAAATCGAGGCCCAGCGGCTGAGTCTGGGGACGGAATTTCCTGCCGATTTGCCCCCGGTCCCCGGTGACGCGGCCTATTTGGGCAAAGCCTTCCGCCATATCATCGTCAACGCGATCCGCTTCAATCGCGAGGGCGGCTACCTGCGCATCCTGGCCCGCCGCCATGCCGGGTACGTCCTCATAACGGTCCATGACTCCGGAGAGGGCATCCCCGAAGAGCACCGGCAGAGCATCTTCCTCAGTTTTTATCAGGTCGCGGAGTTCATGAGCCGCAGCGTCGGCGGCCTCGGCCTGGGGCTCTCGCTGGCCCGCAAGATCGTCGAAGCCCACGGCGGAGCCATCACGGTGGACAGCACGCCGGGCGAAGGGAGCGCCTTCACCGTCCACCTGCCCATTTAGGGTCACATCCCGCCATAAGACAAATTCGAAGAATTTGTCTTATGGCGGGATGTGACCCCTTAATGAATCACGCCGATCTTGCGGGTTTCGGTCGCGGTGCCGCCGGGAGACTTGACCTTGATGCGCGCGACGTAGCCGCCCTTGGACACGAAGCGGCCCGAGG
>CAYJXJ010000043.1:2469-29386 GCA_964374095.1 uncultured Elusimicrobia bacterium | reverse complement strand
GGTATACCAACCTTTCCCAAACCCAAATTATTACATCCTGCGCCCCCCCCCCCCCCCCCCCCGCCCCCCCCCCTGGGCCCCCTCGGCGCATGGGGGGCGGGCCGACATCCGACAGCAAGCCTCGGCGTTTTCCACGAGCGCCATCCCATGCAACTCCACCACCAGAAGAAGAGTAACCCCGCGAGATCGCCGGCCAACGGCCGTCCCTGCCGATGAGGCGGGGACGACCGGCGCATTTCTTCCGACGCACCCCATCGCCGGGTAAACCCGGATAAACCGGCGGCTCCTTGGCGGATAAACCGCCCCTGCGAAAATATCCCTCGGAGGAGCGAAGACTCCCCCACATCGCTCAAGCCAAGGAGGCTGTTCATGCAGAACGAACCCGCCGACATCCAGGACTGGCGTTGTCACGCTTGCGGCAAGCTGCTCGCCAAGCGCCAGGGCAACCAGATCCACATCCGCATCGGGGAGAAATACCGCTATGCGATCGACGGCAAGGTCACGAGCGTCTGCCCGCGCTGCGACGCGCTTAACTCGGATCAGACCGCCGAGATCGTGCCCAGCGGCAAGTAGTCGTCCCGAAGAAATCCAGAGGCGCGAGACGCCCATGACATAGGCCAACTCGAGCGCATGACGCCCGGCCCGAAAGGAGGGCGTCATGCGCCATGTAAACGACTGGAGTCAGGATCGCATCCTAAAAAGGCTGCGCCTGGAAGTGACGAGCCGTGAGTTTACCGAGCAGTACCAGATGTTGATGATCCGGGAGCCCGCGCTGGCCAGGTTCGGCCCACCGGAGGGGCTGATCGGAGCCCTTCATGACCCGCGGGGCGCAAGCCTCGACGAGAAGGACGAGCTGCTTCATGCGCTCGTCCGGACGGTGCAGACCCGACTGGAGCTGCGCACGTGCGCGCAGACGATCCTGGCCCTTGGCATGTGGCCAGGATTGGAGCATGCGTACTACGAGCTGCTGCCGATGTCGCGCCGCGTCCAGGACCTGTTCGAGGAAATCTACTGGGCGTTCCTCGAGGAGGTCGTTTCCCGTAGCCTGGTCCGTTGTGCGCGTGGTCCGCGCGTGGTCCGCGAACGGAGAGCCCCTTCGATGGCTGCCTCGACGGCGTTTTTGCTCCTCCTCCACGCAATTGGTAGACTTGAAGCTACTTTGACCGATTTATGTCGACTCAAGGACGACTCGAGGCCCTGATTATGGAATCACGCTGGCTGTCGGTGGATGAGATTGCCCGCTACCTGGGCGTGGTGGAGGACACGATCTATCGGTGGATCGAGCGCCGAAGCCTGCCGGCCCACCGCGTCGGAAAGCTCTGGAAATTTAAGACCGAGGAGATCGACGCCTGGGTCAGGAGCGGTGGAGCCGGCGATCAGCCGGGCGCATCCAAAGAAAGGAAGCGAAGGCGGACGGCATGAATATCTTCTCCTTCAGAGATCGCCTGATCGCCGACTACGCCGAGTACGTCAAGAGCTTCATGCGCTTCGACCGCGAGGACCTGCGCAAGTTCGTCGAGGAGGCCCTCGCCGCCGGAGCTCTGTGGCCGGACGCCCTGATCCAGTTGAACCCGTCCTTCGAACCGGGCAAGAGCGTCGACGAGCTGGTCGCGGATGGCGTCCTCCAGAAGGGCGCGGAGCGGATCTTCCGGCGCGACAAGAGCGACGTGGACGGCGGCGGCCGGCCCTTGCGGCTTCACAAGCATCAGGAGGAGGCGATCCGCATCGGCGTGAAGGGCGAGCACTTCGTCCTCACCACGGGAACCGGCTCGGGCAAGAGCCTCGCCTACATCGTTCCGATCATCAACCACATCCTGAAGACCGGGTCGGGTCAGGGGATCAAGGCCATCATCATCTACCCTATGAACGCGCTGGCCAACAGCCAGTACGGCGAACTGGAGAAGTTCTTGAAGAAGGGCTTCGGCTCCGGGCCCTTTCCCGCAAGCTTCGAGGGCTATACCGGGCAGGAAGACCAGGAAACCAGGGACCGGATTATCCAGAACCCGCCCGACATCCTGTTGACCAACTATGTGATGCTGGAGCTGATCCTGACCCGCCCGGGCGAGAGGCGGATCATCGAGGCGGCGCGCCAACTCGAGTTCCTGGTGCTAGACGAGCTGCACACCTACCGGGGACGCCAGGGAGCGGACGTGACGCTCCTGTTGAGGCGCATTCAGGAACTGCTCGGCGGCAAGCCGCTGACCTGCGTGGGGACATCCGCCACCTTGGCCGGGCCGGGCACGTGGCAGCAGCAGAGGAAAGGCGTGGCCGAGCTGGCGTCGCGACTCTTCGGCGGGACGGTCCCCGAGGAACGCATCGTCGGCGAGACGCTGCAGCGGATCAGTCGGCCGATCCGCGAGGACAGCCCGGCCGACGTCGCCGCGCTTAAGGCGGCGATTTCACAGGGAGACGGCCGGCAGCTCGACACCTTCGAGAGATTCAGGGAGGACTCCCTGGCGCGCTGGTTGGAGGGAGTCGTCGGCGTGGTGCCGGAGTCGGAATCCGGGCGGCTGGTCCGCTCCAGCCCCGCCTCCCTGACCGGGGAGTCGGGCCTGGCCGTGAGGCTCTCGAAACTGACGGGCTCGCCACGGGAGGCTTGCGAGCGGGCCGTCGTCGGAACCCTGCTCAAGGGAGCCACGCACGTGCGCCACCCCGAGACGAGTTTCCCGGTGTTTCCCTTCCGGATTCATCAGTTCATCAGCCGCGGAGACACGCTTTATGCCACGGTGGAAGCCCCCGAGGAGCGAGCCCTCACCCTTCACGGCCAGAAGTACAGCCCCGAGAGCCGCGACGAGATCCTCCTGCCGCTGTGCTTCTGCCGGGACTGCGGTCAGGAGTATTACAGCGTCTGGGAGGCCCGGGAAGAGGAATCCGGAGCCGCGCGCTTCGTCGCCCGCGAGGCCCATGATCGCAGCAGCATCGCCGGCCAGAAGCCGGGCTTCCTCTATATCAGCGCGGACAAGCCCTGGCCCAAGGACTCCGAGAAGGAAGCGATCCTCAACCGGCTCCCGGCGGATTGGGTGGACGAGTCGGGCGGGAAGAAGAAGGTCGTGGACGCAAGGCGCGACCGGGTTCCGGCCTACGCCCGCATCGGCCCCGACGGGGCGCTCAACGACTCCGGCGTGGAGGCCGCCTTCATCAAGGCTCCCTTCCTGTTCTGCCTCAACTGCGGCGTCAGCTACGACGCCCGCCAGAAATCGGATTTCCCCAAGGTAGGGACCTTGGGCTCGGAGGGACGCAGCACGGCCACGACGATCCTCTCGACCGCCGCCGTCGCGGGCTTGAGAGCGGAGACGTCTCTTGAAGACAGCGCCAAGAAGCTCCTCAGCTTCACGGACAACAGGCAGGACGCCGCGCTCCAGGCCGGGCACCTGAACGACTTCATCGAGGTCAGCCTGCTCCGGGGCGCGATCTACAAGGCAGCCCTCCAGGCCGGGGCCGAGGGCCTTCGGGACCACGATATCGCTCAGAAGGTGACGGACTGCCTCGGCCTCCCCAAGTCAGCCTTCGCCATAGACCCGGCGGTCAAGTATGAGGCCGAACGGAGGGTGCAGCAGGCGCTCCGGGACGTCGTCGGCTATCGAATCTACCGCGACCTCAAGAGGGGCTGGCGCATCAACGCGCCCAACCTCGAGCAAAGCGGGCTCCTGGTGATTCATTACAGCTCCTTGGAGGATGCCTGCGCGGACGACGCCTTGTGGCGTGAGCTGCATCCCCTCCTGCGCGACGCGTCCCGGGAGACCCGCGTCGCGGTCTCGAAAGACCTGCTCGACTACGTGCGCCGCGAGCTCTGCATCGACGTCAACTACCTCGAGCCGAACTTCCAGGAGCAGATCAAGCGCCGCAGCTCCGCGGACCTGCGGGACCCCTGGGCCATCGACGAGGTCGAGAATCTCGAATTCGCCAGGATTGCCTTCCCCTGCTCCATCGCCGAGAGCCGCCGCGGCCGCGAGGCATTCTACGTTTCCCCGAAGGGCGGCTTCGGCCAGTACGTGCGGCGGCAAGGCACATTCCCGGGCGGCACGGACATCAACCTGGACGCGACGAAAAGAATCATCTGCGACCTGCTGGCCGCTCTCAAGCAGGCCGGCATCGTCAAGGAGTTGGTCCCGGCCGGCGACGGAGCGCCGGTCCCCGGCTATCAGATCAACGCCGGCTCCTTGATATGGAAGGCCGGCGACGGGACCAGCGCCTACCACGACCGGATCAGGATGCCGTCGCGAGCCGAGAAGGGAAGCCCGGTCAACCCGTTCTTCGTGAAGTTCTACACGAGCCGGATTCACGAGATCGGCATCCTCCAGGCGCGCGAGCATACCGCTCAGGTCCAGAACGACATGCGCAGGCAGCGCGAAGCGGAGTTCCGCGCCGGGAGGCTTCCGATCCTGTTCTGCTCCCCCACGATGGAGCTGGGCATCGACATCAAGGACCTCAATGTGGTGAATCTGCGCAACGTTCCGCCCACGCCCGCGAATTACGCCCAGCGCAGCGGCCGCGCCGGCCGCAGCGGCCAGCCCGCTTTGGTGGTGGCCTATTGCTCGGCCGGCAGCCCGCACGACCAGTACTTCTTCCGGCATCCCGAACTCATGGTCGCGGGCGCGGTGAGCACGCCCCGCATCGAGCTGGCCAACGAGGATCTCCTGCGCTCCCACATCCACGCGATCTGGCTCCGCGAGACGGGCCTCGACCTCAGAAGCACGCCCGCCGAGCTGGTGGATTTGACCGGGCCGAACCCGAGCCTGGAGTTCTTGCCCAGCGTCCAGGCCGCCCTGGCCGACCAGGCGGCCCTCGGCAGGACCAAGACCCGCGCGAGAGCGATCCTGGCCGGCATGCGCGACGAGCTCGGCAAGGCCGCATGGCACTCCGAGGGCTGGCTCGACGAGGTCGTGCTCGGGGTCCCCCAGAGCTTCGAGCAGGCGATGGCACGGTGGAAGCACCTCTACCGCACCGCCAGGAAACAGGTGGAGGAACAGCAGCGCATCACGCTGGACCACTCCGCGGGCCAGATCCAGAGGGAGATCGCCGAGCGCCTGCGCCGCGAGGCCCTGCTCCAGATCCAGCTGCTCTCCGCCCCGAGCAACACCGTGCAGTCGGACTTCTACAGCTACCGCTACTTCGCCAGCGAGGGCTTCCTGCCGGGCTACAACTTCCCGCGGCTTCCCTTGTCGGCCTACATCCCGGGGCGCAAAACGCGGACGCAGGAGGAGTTCATCTCCAGGCCGCGATTCTTGGCCATCTCCGAGTTCGGCCCCGGCGCGCTGATCTATCACGAGGGGGCCAGATACCAGGTCACCCGTGTCATGATGCCGGTGGGCGACGAGCGCGACCCGGTGACCTCCTGCCTCAAGCTCTGCCCGAGGTGCGGCTACCTCCATCCCTACACCGGCAACAACGGCCCCAACAACTGCGACCGCTGCAACACCTCGCTCGACGGGGTTCCGTTGACGAGCATGTTCCGGCTGCAGAACGTGATCACGCGCCGGAGGGAGCGGATCAACTGCGACGAGGAAGAGCGCCTGCGCCTGGGCTACGAGATCAGGACGGCCGTGAGGTTCTCCGAGCGGCACGGCAGGCCCCTCTTCCGCAACAGCGTCCTCAAGCACGGCAACACCGTGCTCGCCAAGCTAGAATACGGGGAAGCCGCCAACATCTGGCGCATCAATCTCGGCTGGTCCCGCAGGCAGAAGCCCAACGAGATGGGCTTCTGGCTCGACCTGGAGAAGCGTCAATGGTCCAGATCCTCTCTCGACCCCGACGAAGAGCCGCAGGACCAGCAGGCGCGTCTCATGCGCGTCATCCCCTACGTCCAGGACCGGCGCAACAGCCTCCTCTTCGAGCCGCAGGTCCCGCTTGACGACGGTGGGATGGCCACCTTGGAGCACGCGCTCAAGCGGGCGATCCAGATCGAATACCAGGTGGAGGACTCGGAGCTGGCCACCGAGCCCTTGCCGGGCGTCGCCCGGACGCCCGAGGAGCGCCCCAGGCGGATCATCCTCTTCTACGAGGCCGCGGAGGGCGGCGCCGGCGTACTGCGCCACCTCGTGGACAACCCCGCCGCCATGCCGAGGGTCGCCAAAGCCGCCCTCTCGCTCCTGCACTTCGATCCCGGCGACGGCCAGGACCTGGGCAAGGCGGCCCACGCGAAGGAACGCTGCCAAGCGGCCTGCTATGACTGTCTCCTGAGCTACTACAACCAGCGCGACCACCAGCGCCTCGACCGCCATGCCGTCAAGGACTACCTCCTCGACATGGCCCAGACTTCCGCCGAGGCCTCCCGCACGGAACTGCCCCGGCCGCAGCTCCTCGCGCAGCTGCGGAAAGTCTGCGAGACGAAGCTCGAGCGGGAGTTCCTGGATTTCCTCGAGCAACACGACCTGGCCCTGCCCACGGACGCGCAGAAGACCTTCCCCCAGTACGGAACGCGTCCGGACTTCGCCTACCTGGGACCGAACCCGGCGTTCGTTTACGTGGACGGCCCGCCGCATGACTACCCCGACCGCCACAGGCGCGACACGGAACAGACGACGCGGCTGCACGCGGAGGGAATCATCGTCGTCCGGTTCCACCACAGGGAGGGCTGGCTCAAGGCCGCAGCACGGCATCCCTCGATCTTCGGGAGCCCGAGATGAGCTTCGCAGCCGGCGCCTTGGTCCGGGCGCGCGGGAGGGAATGGGTGGTCCTGCCCGAGTCCGTGCCCGAGCTCCTCGTCCTGCGCCCGCTGGGCGGGACGCTGGAGGAAGTCGCCGGCGTCTGCACGGCCCTGGAGAAGGTCGAGCCGGCGTCATTTAAGCCGCCCGGGCCCAAGGATCTGGGCGACTACTTCTCCTGCCAACTGCTCCGCGACGCGGTCCGCTTCGGCTTCCGCTCCAGCGCCGGGCCGTTTCGGTCTTTCGGCCGCCTGGCCGTCCAGCCACGGCCCTATCAGCTCGTGCCCTTGCTCATGGCGCTCAAGCTCGACCCCGTGCGCCTCTTGATCGCCGACGACGTTGGAATCGGCAAGACCGTCGAGGCCTGCCTCATCGCCAGGGAACTGCTGGACCGCGGCGAGATATCCCGTATCTGCGTCCTCTGCCCGCCGCAGTTGGCGGAGCAGTGGCAGACCGAGCTCTACACCAAGTTCAACATTGACGCGACTTGGGTGCTCTCGAGCACCGCCCGGTCCCTGGAGCGCAACCTGCCGCCGGGCCAGTCCCTGTTCGAAAACTACCCCCATGTCGTCGTCTCCATGGACTTCATCAAGTCGGACTCCCGCTACAACGACTTCCTGAGGACCTGTCCCGAGTTCGTCATCGTGGACGAGGCCCACACCTGCGCCATCCCCGGAGAGAACGTCCGCAGCGCGGCGCACCAGAGGCACCGCCTCCTGTCCAAACTGGTCGAGGACGAGAAGCGCCACATAGTGCTGGTTACCGCGACGCCCCACAGCGGCAACGAGGCGGCGTTCAGATCGCTCTTGGGTCTACTGAGTCCCGACTTCACGAAACTGCCGGAGCACCTTGCCGGCCCGGAGAACGTCCCGCACAGGAAGAAGGTAGCCGCCCACTTCGTGCAAAGACGCCGGGGCGACATCAAGCGCTACCTGGACGCGGACACTCCCTTTCCAGAGCGCGACCAGGACAGGCCGGATGAGGATTCCTACCGCTTGAGCGAGCCCTACAAGGCGCTTTTCTCCAAAGTCCTGGCTTACGCCCGAGAAACGGTCCGAGACGAGTCCGGCACGGTGCTCCAGCGCCGGGTGCGCTGGTGGTCGGCATTGTCGCTGCTCCGAGCCATGGCGAGCAGCCCCGCGGCCGCGGCCGCGACGCTTCACGAGAGGGCCAGCCCGGCCGAGGCCCCGGACGCCGCCGCGGCCGACGAGCTGGGAAGGAAGATCGTCCTCGATTCGCACGACGATATGGGCGACGAACCGCCGGATATACCCTCCGGAGCCGACGCGGACGAACTCGACGCGGATACTCCCAACCGCCGCAAGCTGAGGGCATTCGAGCGCGAGGCCAAGGCGCTCGAGGGCGACGCCGACGCCAAGCTCGTCAAGCTCGTCGACATCCTAAAGCAGACGCTCAAGGACGGCTACCGCCCCATCGTGTTCTGCCGGTTCATCCAGACCGCCGAGTACCTCAAGGACCAGTTGCGTGAGAGGCTCGGCAAGAAAGTACTGATCGAGTGCGTGACCAGTTCCCTGCCCCCGACCGACAGGCTGAACCGGATCGAGGCCCTGCCCGCCGACGCCGAGTCGCAGCGCCTCCTCATCTGCACCGATTGCCTCAGCGAGGGCGTCAACCTCCAGGAGAAGTTCGACGCGGTGATCCACTACGACCTCTCCTGGAACCCCACCCGACACGAGCAGCGTGAGGGGCGGGTGGACCGCTTCAATCAGAAGAGCAAGAAGATCCGGGTTATCACCTATTACGGGCTCGACAACCAGATCGACGGCATCGTGCTGGACATCCTGCTGCGCAAGCATAAGGCCATCCGGAACGCGCTCGGCATCTCGGTGCCTTTGCCCACCACCAGCGAGCAGATCGTCGAGGCCGTTTTCGAAGGCTTGCTGCTCAAGGCCAAGGAAGGCAGGGACCAGAAGGAGCAACTGGAGCTCTTCAACGACTACTTCAAGCCGATGAAGAAGAAGCTCCACGACGACTGGGACCAGGCTGTGGACCGCGACAAGCGCTCCAGAAGCGTCTTCGCCCAGGACTCCATCGACTTCCATGAGGTCGCGCGGGAGCTCAAGGCCTCCGAGGCAGCCATCGGCTCGGCCGCGGACCTCGAGAGGTTCTTCACCTCCATCCTGCAGCGCGCCCAAGCGGTGGTGACCAAGGGCCGGGTCGTCGAGGCGGACCTGGCCGGAACGCCGCTCGCGGTCAAGGAAGCCCTTGAGGACGCCAAGAAACTACGCGTTTGCTTCGAGCCCACGACGGAGCGCAACGTGGTCGCCCTGCACCGCACGCATCCGATCCTCGAAGGCCTGGCTACCTGGGTGCTCAATTCCGCGCTAGACCCCATGCAGGAGGGCTTTGCCCGCCGGGCGGGGGTCATCCGAACGCGAGCGGTCGCCTCCCGCACCGTCATGCTGCTCCTAAGGCTGCGCTACCACATCATCTCGACCGTTCACGGACTCTCCAGCAGCCTGCTGGCCGAAGACGCGCTGGCGGCCGCCTTCACCGGCGAGCCGGCAAGCCCGACATGGCTCGCGGCGGAAGCGGTCGAAGCTCTCACAGCCGCGCGCTCGGACGCCAACGTGCCTCCGGACGTGGCCGCGCACAATCTGAGGCTCGTCACGGACAAGATCGAGGCCTTGCAGCCGACCCTCCGGCAGTTCGCCAAGAAGCGCGGGGAGGAGCTTCTCGACGCCCATCGCCGCGTGCGCACCGCCTCCGGCGCCCAGGGGGCCTTCAAGCTCGAGGACAACCCGCCGGACGTCCTCGGCCTCTACATCTACCTGCCGGTCCCCAAGCTCGGCTAGCCCATGAAAGTCCAACGCCCCTTCGTCGCGGTGACTTCAGAGGGCGGGCTGCTCCCTTCCGACTTTCTACAGGAACTGCTCAAGCCGGGAAGCGGGACCCTGGGCCTGGAGCCGACAAGCTATCACCTCGCCGAGGGCGAGAAGCTCAACGAGGCCGTCAGCCGCAGTTGGAGCCGGCTCAAGGGTTGCTGGGCCAGCTTCAAGAAAAGCGTCGCGGCCAAGCCCGAGGGAGCCTCCACCACCACGGAGACCCGGGAGCGCTGGCTCCTGCCGATCTTTCAGGAGCTCAACTTCGGGCGCCTGCCTGCGGCGCGCGCCATCGAGATCGAGGGCAAGTCCTACGCCATCTCTCATCAATGGGAGAACGTGCCCGTCCACCTGCTCGGCTCCACCGTGGACCTCGACAAGCGGACCGAACGAGTGGCCGGCGCAGCCGCGGGAAGCCCGCACTCTTTGGTGCAGCAGCTCCTCAACCGGCGGCAGGAGCTGTATTGGGGCATCGTCACCAATGGCCTGACCTTGCGCCTCTTGCGCGACAACGCGGCCCTAACCCGGCAGGCCTATGTCGAGTTCGACCTCAAGGCGATCTTCGACGGCGACCTCTACCCCGACTTTTTCCTGTTCTGGATTCTGTGCCACCAATCCCGCTTCGAGGGCGAGAAGCCCTCGGCCGGCTGGCTCGAGAAATGGAAAAAGGCGGCCGAGGATAAGTCCCTCCGGGCCCTGGAGAACCTGCGCCCGGGCGTGGAACGGGCCATCGCCGAGCTCGGCTCGGGCCTCATCGCCCACCCCGCGAACACCGCGCTGCGGGACCGCTTGTCGAGCGGCAGGCTCGACAAGCAGGAGTTCTACCGGCAGATCCTGCGCACCGTCTACCGAATCCTGTTCCTGTTCGTGGCCGAAGACCGGAACCTCCTGCATTCGCCCGGCGCCGGCCGCGAGGCTAGGGAGCGATACCTGCGCTTCTACTCCCTCGGCCGCCTCAGGGACCTGCCGTTCCGGCACTCGGGCGGCCCCCATGCCGACCTCTGGAAGGTCTTCCTCCTGGTCTCCTCCAAGTTGGGCGGCGACGAGGGCTGTCCTGAGCTCGGCCTCCCGGCCCTCGGGAGCTTCCTTTGGTCGCTCAAGGCCACGCCGGACGTCGACGGCTGCCAGGCCGGCAACAGGCGCTTCCTCGCGGCGCTTAGGGCCATCGCCTTCATCCAGGACGGCAAGTCGCGGCGCCCCGTGGACTACAAGAACCTGGGCTCCGAGGAGCTCGGGAGCGTTTACGAGGGCCTGCTGGAGCTTCACCCCGAAATCGACCCCGTCGACAGGAAGTTCGAGCTCAAGACCGCGGCCGGCCACGAGCGCAAGACGACGGGCAGCTACTACACGCCGGACAGCTTGGTGCAGTGCCTGCTGGATTCAGCCTTGGAGCCGGTTGTCGCCGCCGCGGTCAAAGGCAAGCAGGGCGAGGCCGCGGCGCAGGCCATCTTGGGGCTCAAGGTCTGCGACCCCGCCGTCGGCTCCGGGCATTTCCTGATCGCCGCGGCCCACCGGATGGCCAAGCGCGTGGCCGCGGCGCGCACGGGCGAGGACGAGCCCTCCCCGCAGGCGATCCGCTCGGCCCTGCGCGAGGTGATCGCGCATTGCCTCTACGGCGTGGACATCAACCCCATGTCGGCCGAGCTCTGCAAGGTGAGCCTGTGGATGGAGGCCCTGGAGCCGGGCAAGCCCCTGTCCTTCCTCGACCACCACATCCGAGTGGGCAACAGCCTGCTCGGCGCGACGCCGGAGCTTCTGGCCAAGGGCATCCCGGACAGCGCCTTCCAGCCGATCGAGGGCGACGACAAAAAGGCGTGCTCGGTCCTGAAGAAGCGGAACTCCGGAGAACGCGAGGGGTTCGGCGAACTCTTCGCCCAACAGGACACGGCGACGCAGACGAAGTTCCAAGAGGCGGCCTCCGCCATCGAGCAACTCCCGGAGGACAGCCCGGAACAGATCCGCAAGAAGGCCGCGGCCTTCTCCACGGCCGAGGCGGACGCAGGTTTCAAGAGGAAGGCGCAACTCGCCGACGCCTGGTGCGCGGCCTTCGTCATCCCCAAGAGCTTCAAGCCCGGGACCCTGGAGCCGGTCGGAATCACCCAGGCACAACTTAATGATCTGGCCCAAGGCCGCCCGCTAACGCAGGAGATCGCCAAGGAAGCGACCCGCCTCGCCGAGGAGTTCCGCTTCTTCCACTGGCACCTGGCCTATCCGGAGGTCTTCGGTCGTGGAGGCTTTGACGTCGTCCTCAGCAATCCGCCGTGGGAACGGGTCAAGCTCCAGGAGAAGGAATGGTTCGCCGAGCGCCGGCCCGACATCGCTGACGCCCCCAACGCCGCGGCCCGCAAACGGCTCATAGCGGTGCTCAAAGCCGGCGACCCGGCTCTTCATATGCAGTTCCTCGCCGACCTGCGCCGGGCCGAAGGCGAGAGCCACCTTCTGCGCAACAGTGGCCGCTACCCACTTTGCGGTCGGGGAGATATTAACCTCTATGCCGCCTTTGCCGAGGGGATGCGGAACCTGCTTGACCCAACTGGTCGCCTCGGATGTGTGCTCCCCACCGGCATTGCCACTGATGACACCACGAAATTCTTCTGTCAGGACATTGTGGATCGCAAGTCCTTGGCCAGCCTGTTTGACTTTGAGAACAGGGAGGGGCTATTTCCGGCTGTTCATGCGGAACAGAGATTTTGCCTCTTCGTAGTCCGTCGTGGCATACAACCTCTGGCTGAGGCCGCAGAATTCGCCTTCTTTGCTCACAGTGTGGATGACTTACGTGAATCGAACCGCCGTTTCACTCTCACCGCGCAGGATATCGCCCGGCTAAACCCCAACACCCGGACTTGTCCCATTTTCCGTTCTATTCTCGATGCCGAATTGTCCAAAGCCGTGTACCGCCGCGCATCTATACTTCTTCGAGAAGCACAGGGCGACCAGCCCGAGGAAAACCCGTGGAGTGTCCGGTTCGGCGCTATGTTTCACATGACGAACGACTCCCATCTTTTCCAAAGCCAGGAGAAATTGGAAGCCCAAGGCTGGCGCCTGGATGGGAATGTATTCCGCAAAGATAGCGAGGATTTCTTGCCGCTCTATGAGGGCAAGCTTACCTATCTCTATGACCATCGTGCCGGAACCTTCGATGGTACGTCGGCCACTGATCTTCAGAACGGAAATGAACGGGAAACATCAGCCCTGGAGAAGGGCAACCCTCATTTTCTATCAATCCCTCGATCCTGGGTTACGGCATCCGACGCTGCCACCGCCGCCAACCAGGACGTTCCTGCATATTGGCTCACCTTTCATGGTATCGCCAACCCCAACAACGAGCGCACTTTCATTGCAGCTATTGTTGGCTCAGTCGCAGCAGGCAATTCCCTTCCAACTGTTTCATTTGATGAAGGACTCTCTCCTACAACGATTGCTGCAGCGCTGGCATGCTTCAATAGTTTCGCCTTCGATTACTCTGCGCGGCTAAAAATCAGCAGTCGAAACTTCAACTTCTTCGTTGTGAAGCAGCTCCCAGTCTTTCCGCCAGAGACCTACACTCAAGGCTGCCAGTGGGCCACGGATGCACATGCGCTCCAGGAGTGGATACTCCCCCGGGTGCTGGAGTTGAGCTACACCGCCTGGGATCTTGAGTCCTTCGCCCGGGACTGCGGCTACGAGGGCCCACCATTCCGTTGGGACGAGAAGCGCCGGTTCCTGCTCCGCTGCGAACTGGACGCAGCATTCTTCCACCTCTACCTCCCGGCCGAGAAGAACGGAGAGTGGTGTCCGGTGGAGGGCGAGACGCCGGATGAACTGGCGCAGCTCAAAGCCAGCTTCCCGACCCCACGCCACGCCGTGGCCTACATCATGGACACCTTCCCCATCGTTAAGCGGGAGGACAAGGAGAAGTTCGGCAGCTACCGCACCAAGGACATAATCCTCGAAATCTACGACGCCCTCTCCGATGCGATCCGCACCGGCCAGCCCTACCAGACCCACCTCGACCCGCCGCCGGCGGGCCCCAGAATACGGCATCCGGAGCGCGTATCATGAGCGAGTTCCGGTCGATCTTTATCAGTGGCCCCTCCGAAGTCGCGCCCATAGCGACGGCGGTCAAGGCAAGGCTGGAGGCCAGCGGCCACAGGGTGATGTTGATGCCCTTCGATCCGCAGCCATTGGACCCCGCAAGGCTCTCCACTAAGGAGCTAGCCAAGTGCCAAGCCGTGATTCTGCTCCTGAACACCAAGTACGGGACCCCGCGCCCCGAGCTCAATAACTGCTCGATCACCGAGCTAGAATTCGACGAGACGCTTCGTCGACGCCTTCCCCTATTCTGCTTCATCGGCCAGGATTTGGCTGCGCGAGAGCCACGCCTCGCCGAGCTAGTCGCCAAGGTGGAGCGCGCCGCCTCAGAGCGCCGGCTCGATTTCACCTATACAAAAACCAATCTCGCCGACAAGGATTCTGCCGTCAACGAAGTTTGCCGCTCGGTGGAACGTTTTCGCTGGACCCCGCTGGAGTTTTCGTCCTTCGGCGAATGGGAAGTCTTCTTAGCCCACCTGCACTCCAGGATTTCCAAGGTCGCGCCTGACCCGGACAAGCTCCCTTCGCCAATCGGTCGCGCTAAACCGAGGCAAGCCCTCATTGACGCTCTCCTGTCGAAGGGCAAGGGCGGTGCGGTGCTATCAGGCTTGCCCGCGCATGGCAAGACCATCTCCGTCTACCATGCCATTAGGGAAATGATCGACACCGTAAAGGCCGGTTATCCGGACGTCCATGTCATCCTCTCCGGCCAGGCCGTTCACATCGAGTCCGTCCGCCAGCTCACTCCTGACCCCGGGTCGGATCGCCCGCTCGTCATCGTCATCGATGACGCCGACGAAAGAGAGGACCTTCCCAATCTGGTGAAGATGCTGGCGAATTCCCCACACTTCCCGCGGATGCGATTAATCCTCATCTGCCAGGAAGGTGAAGAAGGACAAATCTATCGGCGCTCTCACCCCTTTGTCGCTCCCGAACTCTTCCCCCCAATCACCCTTGCAAAGCTGAGCTTCGACGAACTCAAGGACTACGTCCGGACCAACAACTTAGCTTTGACCGAGCCCAATGTCCTTGCGATTCGCAGGATTACCAACGGCGTTCCGCTCTACGTCGACCTCTATTTCCATCATGGCTACGATCCGCGGACCATCGGCAACGCTGTTGACATGCAGAGCCATTTCCGGGACTACATCCTTGGCGAGGTGCGGGACAAGGGGAAGGAACCTCAGCTTGCCGCGGCCAAGGCGCTGGCGCTGACGGGAGGAGCATCCCCGGATGATCCGACCTTGAAGGCTGTCTTCGCGTCCCTAACCCAGCCAGGTGACTTCCGGGCCTTGCTGGAAGACCTCAGGGCGAAACGCCTGGTTTACCTGGTCGGCCGCAAGTACAAGCTGCACAACCGCATCGTCCAGGACTTCATCCTGACGGAGTACTGGGCCAAGAAGCCGGACTCCGACTTGCTGCTCACTCTAATCCTGACGATCAAGGAGAGCGCCAAGCCCGTCTTGGAGAACATCGCCCGGGCGGAATGGGTGATCCAGAAATCGTCCGCCACGCCGCAGCCTTCGCCGTTTGCGGATGTGTGGGCTGCCATCGAGGTTTCCTTCGGGAAGAGCACCGACATCGAAGAGAGAACCGAGCTTCTGAAGCTGCTGGGCGACGCCGCGTATTATTTGCCCGACTTGGGACTGGGACTTCTGCGGCAGACGTATAAACGCTACGCCGCGAACCTGAAGGGTTTGAGCGATTCTCAGAAGGATGAAATAGAGGCGGCCTCGCAGATCGCCTACGCCCTGGCGCAGATCGCGAAAGACGACAAGGCACTGTTCGAGGAATGCATCGATTATCTCTGGGACTTCGGAAAGCACGATACCCGAGCGCTCAATGCGTGTCCATCGCATGCCCACCGCCACCTGGAGTCCTTGGCTGAATTCCGGCCCGGCCCCCGAATGGCGCAGTACCGAACCATCCTCGCCCATATCCAGAAGTGGCTGGAGCAGGGAGTCAAGGAGTCGACCGAGTGGGACCATGCGCCCCTTGAGATACTCAAGGAGTTCCTCGAAAAGGAGTGGGAACAGACATACGCCCAAGGACACGTCTTCACGATAAAGCGTGGGGAACTGGAACATACCGCCGAGTTAGAGGAGTTCAAGTTGACAGTGATAGCGCTGCTTCCCCGCTGCATTCGCGGGGAATTCGGTGCTCGACTAATACCAGAGGCGACCCATCTCCTGCGTGGCCAGTTGCCAATCTATCAGCCGCCAAAATGGGCAAAGCTTGGCGAGACGGCATTGAAGGAACTCGAGAGCCTTGCGACCGAGGCCATATCCCAGGGCCGCGCCGAAGCCGCCTATGTCCTAATCCACGTCATGGACGATCTCTTGGACGTATTCAAGGATAAAGAGGAGCGCGGCATCCCCGCCATCCGCGAGGTTAGGGTCCGCCTGCATAAGAGTCTTGCCGAAGCCCACCCAGAACGGCACGCCCTTCTGGATGGGCTCCTCGGACGGCGGTTCACCGGGCCGGAGGAAGAGAAGATCCGGATGGCGCAAGAGGCTCTCATGGCGGCCGGCGTGCCTCGGGCCGCGGAGATCCTCGAGGAAATCCACAATCAGCTCGTTCGGGTAGGGATACAACCCCATACCACTGCTCTCGCCTACCGGAGCGGGGACGATGCGGCATGGACCGATTTCTCCGCCAAGCTAGCGAGGCAGATACTAGACAAGACCGCGAATCGTGGGTTGCTGTGGGGAGGGGTTCAGTATATTTGGTCCTGCCGCATCGCAGCCGACAAGTCCGATGCCCACCGCAAAGATTACCTGGCCTTCTTGGAGGCTTTCAATCAGAAAGTCCTCGATCCAAAGACGCCGGAGGGTATCCGACGCGACTTGGACGACGCCATTCGCCGCCTCATCTGGTTCCTCCTGAAGGATCATCCAGAGGTCAAACTTCTTCCCGAAGAACGCGCCCTGATTTCACGATGGAAGGTGTCCCCGGACCATACATGGGGCTTCATTGTCGCCAAGCTGGCGGAGGCCGATATCACGTCAGCGAAGAGTCTGCTGTTGGCAGCGTCGATTGACAGTAATGCTCGGCATGCCTCCGAAGTCTGCTCCACTCTCGTCAACAGCGCCCCCCTGCTTGCCGCCTTTGGCCAGGCCGATTGGGAGTCTCTGCTGAACGCGCTGGTCTCGGTTCCAGAGATCGAAGACTATTGGATCGAGCAGGCATTGATCCGGGCTTCAAACCAGCAGCCTCTCGTCGCCGCCGCCCTTTTCGAGAGGCGCATCCGGCATTATGTCAGTCTAGGCGACGAGCATGGAGACTATCGTCCTCTCCCATATCTGATCGAAAGCCAATTCCAAGGGGCCTTCCGCGCATTGACCTCGGAATTGAAAGCTCAACTGATCAACAAGGCCATCGACTTTGTCCGTGATTCCGGACTGGGCGGAATTGAAAGTTTGTTCTATGCCGAATATGCGAACCTGATTGCCGGCCAGTTCACTGCCGAGGCAGCCGCCGTGCTGCGGGCCCGGGCGAAAAACGCCGACCCGCGGGAACTGAAGGCGGTCGCCTACTCGGTCCAGCACTCTTATCCGAACTTTGTTCTAGATCACGCCGACATCGTGGACGCGCTGCTGACCTCGGCGCAGAAGATATCCGAGGACGTGCTGCGAAGCGTTGGCAGTTGCCTGGCGGCGGGGGCGCATTCGCGCAGCATCTCGCGGGCAATTGGAGAGCCGGCGCGCGAATACGTCGAGATGCGGGAACGAGCCGCTCAACTCAAGAGACAGCACCTCCCGGACAGCATCACCTACAAGTTCTATTCCAACCTGGAGAAGGCGGCCCAGTGGGACTTGGAACGTGAGGCTGCCGACGATGCGGAGGTCATGGACGAATAGCCATGCATGACCACTGGATCTGCCGACTGGAGTTGGCACTGAAAGAAGCCCTCCAGCTTCTCGCAAGGACAACCGGAGAAAACACTTTAACCTGGATCGACCTTCCCTTGGCCAGGCTGAAGGATGCCCTGGAGCGGCTCAACTCGCTAAAGGCCTCTGCCGCGGAACTTCGAGGGCGTACTGGTCGAGCTTCGCCCCAGGATGAGCGGGTCCGCCAGTTCGAGCGATACGCCCAACTCAACGCGCTGCGGATCGCGATCATCGACCTGAACGAAATTTGCGAGGACCTCACCCAGTCCTACTGGGTGTGCGCACTCGGGCTTCAAAGCAGAGACGGCGCGCCCTCGGTCGTGGACCGAGTAATGAGCAGCGCCAATCTCAAGAAGGGCTTGCGCGGGTCTTGCGGCGCGCTTTTGGACGAAGGGCATTCTCACGTAAACAACCTCCGGAATGCGCTCGTGCACTTCTCTTACACTGAGTACGCTACACAAGTCATCGACGAGGAACCCACCGCCCCCATCAAGGCGGTGTTCAAATTCGCCCAGGCCACCCAGAACCCAAAGAACGCATACTACAACGACGTGTTCAGTCCCTTCTGCCAACTGGGTGAACGGAACGGATCGGGAGATGATGACTTCTCCCGATCGAACCGGAATGGGCTCAACGCCTGTCTCTTTTCTGCCGGCAGGCTCACCGCAGACATGGCCGAGGCCTTCCACCAGCGGCTGCCCGAACTGGGAGCCGGGTAGACTTCCATGGAAGACCAGAACGATCCCACTGTAACTCTGGAGGCCCTGCACAATGAGGTAGCTCGCCTCCGGGGCGAGAACGCGGAGCTGCGCCAGCGCCTCGGGATGGCCGTGGCCGAGCCCCGGACGTTATACGCGGTCGAGGCGCCCGAGCTTCCCCTCGCAGCTCCGCCGGCGCCGCAGGTCACCAACGCCTCCCCGGTCCAGGACAAGATCAAGCTCTTCCGCTCCCTTTTCCGCGGACGCGAGGACGTCTTCGCCGCGCGCTGGACCAACGAGCGGACGGGGAAGAGCGGCTACTCGCCGGCTTGCGAGGTCCCTCCGTGGGAGCTGCGCAAGGGACAGCCGCGCAAGTACCTGCCGCTGAACGACCAGGTCGTGCACGACCACCTGGCGGGCCAGAAGACCATCGGCGTCTTCGCCCTGCTCAAGGACAACACCTGCTGGTTTCTGGCCTGCGACTTCGACAAGGACGGCTGGCAGTTGGACGCCGCCGCGTACCTGGAGGCCTGCGGGCGCTACCAGGTCCCCGCCTATCTCGAGCGCTCGCGATCAGGCAACGGCGGCCACGTCTGGACCTTCTTCTCGGCCTCGGTCCCGGCGGTCCAGGCGCGTCAACTCGGCATGCGCCTCCTGCGCCGGACCATGGACGCCCGGGCGGACCTGGACTTGGGCAGCTACGACCGCTTCTTCCCGAACCAGGACTTCGTGCCTTCGGGCGGCTTCGGCAACCTCATCGCCGCGCCGCTACAGAAGAAATGCCGGGCGCTCGGCAACTCGGAGTTCGTGGACGCATCTTCCCAAGGCTTCGCGCCGTGGCCGGACCAATGGGCCTTCCTGAGCTCCGTCCGGCGCCTCGCTCCCGCCCAACTGGAGGCCTTGCTTGAGACCGTCCCGCCGGTGGAGGTCGGGCCCGGCAAGACCGCCGCGGCGACACGCGCCGCCAAGGCGCGCCACCCGGCCCCGGAGCGCATACGCTGCGAGCTGGACGCCGCCTTCTTTCACCTCTACCTGCCGACAGAGAAAAACGGCGACTGGCGCCCGGTGGAAGGCGAGACGCCGGAGGAGTTCGCGCGGCTCAAGGCTAGCTTCCCGACCCCTCGCCACGCCGTGGCCTACATCATGGACACATTCCCCATCGTCAAGCGGAAGGACGAGGAGAAGTTCGGCAGCTACCGCAGCAAGAATACGATCCTCGAAATCTGCGACGGCATCTCCGAATCGATCCGCAGCGGTCGCCCCTACCGGACCCGGCTTGACCCGCCCCCGGCCGATCCCCGGGTAAGGTACCCGGAGCGCACCCCGGCTAAGCGGAAGGCCCAGCGCCATGAGTGAATTCAAGACGACATCCACCTTTAGAGTGGTCCATGGCCGCATTGACGGGCCTCTACGGTGGAGTTATACTATAGACAGATCAACCCCCCAGTCTTTCCTCGGAAACACTGGGGTTAATCAACCCCCCGGCCTTCCTTCGGGAACGCCGGGTTCTTCTTTTCCTGGAGGAATATGAACGAGAACGTCTTGGCACAGACGGAGCGAGTGTTCGTTTTCATTGACGGCAGCAATCTCTACAAGGGGATGCAGCTCCACATAGGCCCCGGCCCCTTCCCGCCGCAGTCCATCGACAAGCTCGCGCAGCATCTTTGCGGACAGCGGCGTCTTGTCAAGATCATGTACTACAACTCGCCGCTCAATAGGAACGACGCGGCATACAAGGCGCAACAGAAATTCTTTGACGGCCTTCGGAAGATCAGCTATCTGGAATTGAAGTTCGGCCACCTTAAGAAGCGAACTGTAAAGATGTATTGCGCGACCTGCAAGGAGATGTTCGAGGAGGCCAACTGCCGAAAGTGCGGCAACCTCTTGCCCTTGGTGAAATACACAGACAAAGGGACCTACGTGCACATCGCCACGGACCTCCTCATTCATGCCTTCGACAACCAATACGATACGGCGATCCTGATCTCGGAGGACGGCGATTTCGTGTCCGCCATTCAGGAAGTCACGCGGCTGAAGAAGAAAGTTGAAAATGCCTTTTTCCGGAAACGGCATTTGGCCGAGGTTTCCGACAAGTTCATTCTGCTTGACGCCGCCCTGATCAACGCCCTGCGCCCGGCGCAGCGGCCTTGAGCAAAGGAGAATCAGATGATCACGCGAATCATTGCCCGGAATTTCAAGCGCTTTGAAAGCGTGGAGGTGGAGCTGGGCAAGACCTCGGTCTTCATCGGGCCGAACAACTCCGGCAAGACCTCCATGCTGCAGGCTCTGGCCCTGTGGTACAGGGGGCTCCAGCGCTGGAATGAGAAGAGGGGAGACAAGGCCTCCCCCGAAAAGAGGCCCGGCGTCACGATCAACCGCAACGATTTGATCTCCCTGCCCGTTCCGGACGCCCATCTCGAGATTCTGCGCCAGCAGCAGATTTACCAACTCCTGACGGACATCGCCCAGCAGCAAGGCTCGCAAATCATCGCAGCCAGCCATTCCGAGGTCGTGCTCAATGAGGCCGCCGGGCGGGATGTCGTGGTCGCCTTCGTCGGCAAGCCGCACAGGATAGACGACCGCGGAGATCAGGTGCTTAAGTCCCTCTCGGACATGGGATTCGACCAATACTACCAGGCCGAGGAAACCGGCTGGGTCCTCTACCTGGAGGGAGCCTCGGACCTGGCCATCCTGCGCGCGTTCGCAAAGACGCTGGGGCACAGGGCGCAGGCCGTCCTTGAACGGCCCTTCGTTCACTACGTCTGCACAAATCGACCCGAAAAGGCACGCGCTCATTTCTTCGGACTGAAAGAGGCCAAGGGCGATCTCGTCGGCTTGGCTCTATTCGACCGCTTGGAGAAGACCCTGCAACAGGGCACGCCCTTGACCGAGATGATGTGGCAGCGGCGTGAAATCGAGAATTACCTTTGCCTGCCGGAGGTGTTGGCGGCTTATTCCAAGCCGGGACAGCCGGACGACGACCTTTTCGGGCAGGCCCAAGCCAATCGGCGGGAAACGGCCATGAAAGAGGCGATTGCCGAGATCGAGGTCGCCCGCAGGACGCTTAAACAACCGGGACCGTGGTCCGCCGACATCAAAGCCACCGACGAGTTCCTCGACATATTGTTCGACAAGTTCTTCGAGAAGATCGGCCTACCCAACATCATGCGCAAGTCGGACTATCATCACCTTGCCGCTTTGGTCCCCAAGGAGAAAATCGATCCGGAGGTTGCTGAGAAGCTGGATGGAATCGTCGCGGTCGCCGGCCAGGCGAGACCGAGAGCCGATTGAGGAGGGATAGCGCCCATGGCCGACGACAACCGTAATTCCTCAAAACATCCGACAGAGAATTTCTCCCAAGGTCCCTGGCTGGGACTTTATGCGCTGACCCATCATCCCATGCGAACGGAGATCGCCCGATGCCCACAAGAAAAACCCAGTCTGCTTTAGAGCCCAATAAGCGGAAAGAACGCGAAACACTCGACCGCCTCTCCGCCGGGCTCTCCGAAGAGGAGATCCAGCGGGTGCTCGCCGGCGCCTTGTCGACGCTCGGAAGCGAGGGGATCGGCCGTCTTGCCGCCAAACTGGGCCGGGATACCGGCGCCGCCCTGCGCAGGGCTCTGCAATCCTCACCCACGAACGCCTCCCCGAATCCTGGGCCGGCCAAGGTCCTTCAGGAATGGAGAAAGGCACGGGCGGATTGGGACGGAGTCATCAGCGAGGCCTGCGACGAGGAAGGAAAGTACGTCATCCAAGAGCACCATTGGGAGGAGCCTTACTTCGATCCTCTGTCCGTGACGGGTGATCTCGAACCCATCGCGGCGCGCATGGCGGCGCTGCTGCCGCGCGTCTTCGATGAGGACCTGGACCCTGATTTCAGCTTCGCCGATGCGGTCGCCGAAAGCGTCGACGAGATCGCGTCGTCGTTGCCCGAATGGATGTCCCCGTTCGACGGCGAGAGCTTCGGCCTCGGCCCCAAGGCCACCGGCTGCCTGGTCGAGTGGGAACTGCGCGGCTGCCGCCGCGAAGGCAAGAGCCTGTTTCATATGATCGACAAGCTGCGCGAGCTGGAAGAATCCAATAGCGGCCTGGACTTGGACGACAAAACCTTGGCCGGTTTTGTTCGCGGGCTTGGCACGGAAGCCAAGAAAGACGTCCTGGATGGAATCCGCGCCCACAGGGACGAAGACCGCTGGAAGAAGGTTCTCAATTCCGCCCATTCCGGGTGGTTCGGCATATACAAGGACTTATGCCGCGGCCAGGACCGTCCAGGGTATTTGGAGACCTGTAGGACCAGGATCAGCCAGGATTGGTCGCTGGCGATCCCTGTCGTCAAGGATCTCGCGCGCAAGAAGGCGAATGAGGAATTGTGCCGGATCTGCGCCGAAGCCGCGACATCTTACCTCTACATCCGTGACGGAAAGGAATGGGACCCGCGTGAGACCCTCATCGCTTCCCGTGGCGGCGGCCCGCGCAGCGAACAACCAGACGAGCGGTTCCTTTCCTTGCTGAAAACCTGGCAGCAGGCTGCGGCCGCTCTGGGCCGAAACGATACGGCTGAGGCGATCCGGCTCCAATCGGCTCTTCTTGCCGAATGGAGGAACTGGGTCAACGCGCTTGCCGCATTCAACCGGGTTCAGTCTCCGGGCCACGACGCCATGCGGGACAAGCTCTTCGATCAGTGGCGCTCCCTTGTGGCGGAGAAAAGCGCCGATCGTTTCGATTTCGACCCGGAGAGCCTATGGAATAAATCGCGTGCGGATCGCTCCTGGGTGCACGGTCTTGTGGACGCGGCCTGGCAGGGAGAGTCGAGCGCGGCGGGATTTCAGGAGAGCATTCGGCTCTTGCTGAAGGAAATGGAGACTGATCGCGACACCCTGCGCCGCAGGCTCAATGAACTGGCCCGCCTCAGCCTGGACGTGGAAAGCGGAGTCTGGCTTAAGGCTTTTTCACCGACGCTCGCGCGCGTTCTTGGATATGGGTGGGCCGTGGACAAGGCTTTGCTTGCCTCCAGGCGAAATTGGCTGAGCCGCCTCAGCGCCGCGGACTTGGTTCCCGAACTCCAGGCGTTCTGGAAGCGCAACCTGCCTCGATTCGTTTCTGACCCCGCGTCCAGTGCCGGCTCGGATTACGAACGTTGCGTAGACTGGCTTCAGGCGCTCTGGGAAGTTGATCAGGATGCCGCCAAGCGACTCCTCGGCAAGTGGGGAGCCGTCCATTGGCGGCGGAGAAATCTGTGGCGCGCGGTCCGCAAGAAGGGACTTCCCATGCCGGAGCTGCGCGGGAGGATACAGTGAACTTGTCCAAAGCCATATCGTGTCTATAGAGTTTGAAGCACTCGAGGCCGAAGTCGCTCGCCTCCGCCGGGAAAACGCGGAGCTGCGCCAGCGCCTCGGCATGGCCGTGGCCGAGCCATCGGCCGCCTACGCCGCCGAGACGCCCGAGCTTCCTCTTGCGGCTCCGCCCACGCCGCAGGTCACCCACGCCTCCCCCGTCCAGGATAAGATCAAGCTCTTCCGCTCCCTCTTCCGCGGGCTCGAAGACATCATCTCCATGCAGTGCGGCCCGATACGCCACCGCATGGCCGAGCGCCGCAGCGTCCTGCGGCTCAAGCTACATGTCCGGGAGACGGCCTTCGCCATGCCGCCGGACATCAAGCATCCCATCCAGCAGACCTTCGGGGCTCTGGTCCCCGATGAGGCCCGCAACGCCCTCATCGAACGCGACGTCCTAGAGGCGCTCGAGGCCGGGCGGAACTGCCTCATCCTAAGCCATCGCCGGGAGCATTGCCGGCTCTTGGCCGAGAGGCTGGCCGCGAAGGGCAAGGCCCCTTTCGTGCTCAACGGCAGCCAAGGCAAGAAGGAGCGGACCGCGATCCTCAAGGCCATCCAGGAGACGCCAGCCGACAAGGACCTGGCGGTCGTGGCGACCGGGCAATACCTGGGCGAGGGCTTCGACTGCCCGCGCCTCGACACCTTGTTCATGGCCTTCCCGGTCTCCTTTAAGGGCAAACTGGTGCAGTACGCGGGGCGCATCTTGCGCGAGCTGCCCGGCAAGGCCACCGCGGAGATATACGACTACGTCGACCCGCAGGTCCCGGAGCTCAAGCACATGTTCTTCCGGCGCCACCGGGCGTACAAGGCCTTGGGGTTCGAGATCAACGGCGATTCCGCGAGCGATTGGGGAGGGCGCGATGCCTAAGGTCCCAGGCAAGGAGGAAGAATTCGAATGAATGATTTGCCGGAACGCTGCCGAACGAGCCCCGAGGGACAGTTCCTCGAGCGCAAGTCCTGCTTCAACAGGCGCACCAAGACGCACAGGCCCCTCCCCCTGAAGAAGGTCTCGGCCGAGATCGCGGAGACCTTGGTCGCCTTCGCCAACGCGGACGGCGGCGAGCTCGTCGTCGGCTTGGACGACGACGGAACGCCGTCGGGCCTGCCCTTCAACGAGAAGCAAGTGGCCAAGCTCCTCGAGATACCCGCGAGCCGGATCGACCCGCCGCTGCCGGCCAGGCCTGAGCTCTGCCTCTGCGGCGGCAAGAAGGTACTCCTCTTCGAGATCGGACCCTCCTTGGTCACCCACCGCACCACCGCCGGCAAGTACCTCTACCGCGACCACGATAAGAACCTGCCCATGGACGCCGACCGCATCGCCCACGCCAAGGCGCTCAAGAAGCAGAGCCTCACCGAACACGCTTTCGTCCCCGGCGCGGGCATGGCCGATCTGCGCGAGGACCTCGTCCAGCGGGCGGCCGAGAAGTTCAAGCCCGGCGTCGCCGCCAGGCAGGCCTTTGTCGAGCTGCGCCTCGCCGAGCCCCGGAACGGCGACGTGCGGCTGAGCTTCGCCGCGCTCCTGCTCTTCGCCAAGGACCCGGAGCGTTGGCACGAGAAAGCCTATGTCGAGTACCTCCGCTTCCGCGGCACCCGGCGCGAGCACGGCGCCAAGCTCAACATCGTGCAGCGCGAGAGGATCTCCGCCCCTCTGGCCGAGCTTTCCGAGAAGGTGCTGGAGAAGATCAAGCCGCGCATCGGCCAGCGCCAGGTGCTCCATGATCTCTTCTTCACCGAGAACGCGGAGTACCCGCAGTTCGCCTGGCAAGAGGCCGTGGTCAACGCCGTCGCGCACCGGGACTACGGCCTGCGCGGCACCCCGGTCGAGATCCACCACTACGACGACCGCCTCGAGGTGGTCTCCCCCGGCAGCCTGGTCCCGCCCATCACCCTGGACATCCTTCGCAAGGGAGCCGGCGGCCACGCCTCGCGCAACCCGCTCATCGTGCGCGTCCTAGTCATCCTCGGGCTCATGCGCGAGGTGGGCGAGGGCGTGCCCCGGATGTTCGAGGTCATGGAGGGCAGCGGCCTGCACAGGCCCGAGTTCGAGGACAAGCCGCAGGGCTTCCTCGCGGTCTCCCTGCGCAACGCCCCGGTCTGGGACGAGGAGACGCGCGCGTGGCTGGCCCGGTTCAAGGACCACGCCTTGTCCGCCGATCAGTTGCGCCTGCTCGTCCTGGCGAGGCAGCGCGGCGGGAGGTTCACCAGCGCCGATTACCAGAAGCTGGCGGAGCTCGACATCTACGCGGCATCCAGGGACCTCAAGGAGCTCATCCGCAAGGGCGTGATCGAGTCCGAGAAGAAAGGCGGCCGCGTGTACAGGCTGAGCCCCGAACAGCCGGTCGTCCCGAAGGAGTTCCGAGATTTGCAGACCGAGCTTTCCAAGCGGGGAGAGCTTTCCAACCAGGACCTCCGGAACATCTGGCGGGTGGACCGCCAAGCCGCATTGCGATCAGCCCGGCGGCTGACCGAGGCCGGCTGGTTGGCCGCCGAGGGCGAGGGCAAGGGGCGGAGGTACAAGCCCGGGCCAAGGGCTCAGGGATATGCGACACCCGCGTAAAGTTCGGCGGCCGGCCCGGCTGTCGCGTAGCGGTGCTCAAGGCAGGCCGCATTCGGCTTGGTTTCTAAAAAGTATAGAAAAATACGACGGTTCTTCCGCCCATGCCGATTGAACTACGTCCGATGAGCCGCTCGGATATGCGACACCCTCACAAAGGCAGGCCCGCCGGGATGTCGCATAAGATCGGCGCAGGTCTATCGCGCCGAACGGCTGATATCGATGCGCCGAAGCGAAAGACCCTGCGATAGGCCATAAAATAATGCCGATATATCCTCAGAAATTCTATCGAGCGGTCTCACAGGCGCGTTTGATAGAACGACGAAAGGCTACCGGGAAGCATCCCAGGCGCCTCAAGCTGGACAAGGCCTTTACGCCGCTTCCTGTTGAGGAGGGCGACGAACTGTTCCCCAACGGCATCTTCGAGTTCAACGTAACGAAGATGCTGGCCTTCATCCAGGCGAACCCCGACAAATTCCCGGTCGAGGAGGCGGAGGTCGAGCGTCTCCGCTCCATCTCGCCTGAGACGCTGGACGAGAAAACCATTCGAGAGTCGGATCTGTCGAAGCCCGTCATTCTGGCCGAGATCAGTCCGGGGCGCTTCAACGTTATTGACGGCAATCACCGAGTGGAGCGGGCCGGCCGCCAAGGCCTAAGAAAAATCGCCGCCCGCCGCATCGTCGCCGAGCAACATCACACGTTTCTGACCTCCGCAAAGGCGTACGAGGCCTACATCAAGTATTGGAACTCGAAGCTTGCCGAGCTCGAATGAAGCCAGGCACGAGTCCAGAAAGATCGGCCGTCGACCGGTCCAAGCTTCTCGGCTACTACCTCGCCTGCGTCGAGGAAGAAGATCGCCGCAGCCTTCAGCTCAGCGCCGATCC
>CAYJXJ010000043.1:0-2369 GCA_964374095.1 uncultured Elusimicrobia bacterium | reverse complement strand
ACCTCGCCTGCGTCGAGGAAGAAGATCGCCGCAGCCTTCAGCTCAGCGCCGATCCAAAGTACGGCCAGTTCGTGACTCCACCGGGCCAGCCGGGCGCCGCCCAAAGAGGGCCGACGGTTCCGAATCCGTCTGTCGCACCCGGGAACCATCCAGGTCAACCTCCACATGTTTCGGGCGATGGGAACAGCGGGGCGTCCTCAGGGCTTACTATTTGGCTCCTGCCGTCCCCGCCATCTGCGAAATAGGAAACCCCTCGCATAACGCGAACGGAGCTTCTGGCGGAACCGCTTATCCTCCGTCCGCGTGCGGGGCAGTACGGTCACGAACCTGCGCCAGGGTGGCGGGCGATCTCGCGCAGATTGGCAGAGCTGGCAAGCTTGCCGTCGGCCACGTAGATGAAGTCGCTGCGGCCCAGGATTTGACGCAGGTCTTCGAGGTTTGCCCGGTGTACCGTATCGTCGCGGCCCTGTGAGACCTGACGAAGAGTCAGGCCATGGGTTGGATATTGAGGCACCGTCAACCGAAAGGGACGCAAACAGCTAGGCCGCCCTACCGCCTGTCTATTCAGCGCTCTACTCGACCATGTTTTTAAAGTGGCGTGTGGGAGCGAATGATGGGGACGAGGGCCCTCAGGGTTCTGTTGACATCGTTTGAGGTGGGAAATATCGCCGCTACGTCCTTTTCCAGGACGACGATGTTCGTTCCTTGCCTATATTGCTTGGCGTACTTGCCGCGCACTCCTTTGCTGAAGTCGTATTCCGGCAGCATGTCGGGTTTTCTTTTATTGGCTCTCTTCATATTGGTTCCTCTCTCGCCTCGTTGCGGGCCGCGCTGAAATAATGCGAATGACCGCGCCTCTCTCCGCGTGAACGACAACGAGCCTGCGGCTGAACTGGGACATTCCGATGATGACCAACCGCTCCTCTCCTGGATGCGAATGAAGCGGGTCAGGGTTCACTCAGTCCTTTCAGTAAAGCGTAGAGCCCTCGGGCGGCCCCCCCGCCTTGAGCCCCCGGTTCACCGGATCACTTCGCCACGGCTGAGAACTTGACCGGCGAGTAGCAGAACACGGCACGCGGGTCAGTCTTTAGACTCCGCAACTCGCGCCGCATGCTGTCGACCAAGGCTTGGTCCACGAGATCAGCAGCGAGCAGATGAGGCGCCGCGCTAACAAGCAGTGGTTCCCAATAGTCGAGCTTGCAGGCCAGCGCGGCACGGTCGCGCTGGTCGTGATGGATGAACCAGGGCTTCGTGCGGACCTCGGTGAAGCCGGCTTCCTTGAAGAGGTTGCCAATCTTGGCCCCGACAAAGGGATCGCCGCTGGCGGCTTGTTGACCGCGGTTGAAGGCGTCCCAATAGGCCATGGTGGCGGGGCAGGTTGGATACAGAAAGAAGTTGGCATTCATGACCTCGATGCCAAAGACGACGGCGTCAGGAGAGAGCACGCGGCGTAGCTCGCGCAGCACGGCAACGGGATCGGGCGTGTGCTCGAGGACCCAGCAGATGAAGGCGGCGTCGAAAGAGGCATCGGGAAAGGGTAGGCGCATGGCATCGGCCAAATCGACGCGGACGCGGCCAGCGGCGATGGGCTCGCGCAGGCGCTCGCTGGCGCGCTCGACTTGGGCGGCCGATAGGTCGATCGCCTGCACCGAGATGCCGGGGAATCGTTCAAGCAGGATTTGGGTCTGGGCGCCTACGCCGCAACCCACTTCCAAGACGCGTTGGCGGCCAGAGAAGTCGACGTCGGCGAACACCATGGGCTCGAGAAAACGCGCCTGCAAGTCGAGGCGGTCCTGCTCATCCTTCGAGAAGCCGTGGATATAATCAAGCTCGGTCGCCGCCTTCATGCCGCCACCGCCTGGGCGGCCGTGGGCGCGATGGACGGAGGGCGCACGAAGGCCGGGTTCTTGCCGTAGGTGCCCAAGAGCTCAAAGCCAAGGCCGTCAACGTAGAACCCAAGCGACCCTTGAAGGTTCTTCACCGGCAAGCCCAGATGCCAGATATCGAACACGCTCATGCCACCTCCGCAGGGTCCCATTCCGTGTGCAAATTCTCGTTGAGGCTATCCAACTCCGCCATATCCTGCATCGAGAGCGCAAAATCGAATACGCCTGCATTCTCCTCAATGCGCGCGCGACGCACCGACTTCGGGATCACAACGAGATCGTGCTGCAGTGCCCAGCGGATCAGTACCTGAGCCGATGTGCGGCCCTGCCGGGCCGCTATGGCAACGACGACCGGGTGGTCTAGACGCTTGCCCTGCGTCAGCGGCCCATAGGCCTCCAATTGCACGCCGTGGCGGCGGCAGAAGTCCAGCAAGTCCTTCTGATAAAGGAACTGGCCAGATAGGAAGAGCACACGTATGAACT
>CAYJXJ010000042.1:0-29587 GCA_964374095.1 uncultured Elusimicrobia bacterium | reverse complement strand
GAAATTCTTCGCCCCGCTTCACTTCGACAGGGACGAACCGCTGTCTCAGATCCTCTATGGCAAGGGCTATGTCCAATTCATTGGCCGAAAGGCCTGACGTGACGACTCCTCTAGAGCCGCCATTCCTGACGGCAGCCTTCAACAGAGAAGTTGCCTAATGGACAACGCCATCGGCAAAGCCCTCACCGCGGGCTACCGCGCCCGGGCGGCCCTAGCGCGGGCGCTCTACCCGGAGGCGGCCCCGGCCAATGAGTTCTCCAAGGCTCTGCGGCGGGACGGGATCGTGGTCTTGCCCGGGCTCTTGGCCGGGCCCGCGCTGGAAACGATTCAGGGGCTCAACTCCGGGCGCTTTGATTTCGCCCGCGCCGCCGAACTGCTTCTGAGCCCGGACGGCAAGGCCATCGTCGAGGCTGCGTCGGTGTCGCGCGAAGATTTCGACAAGTACTACTTCCTCCACATCAAGAACTACCACGAGCGCCTCGACATCTACCGCGCCGTCGACCCCGCGATCGCGCCCATCCTGCGCGCCTACTACCGCTCGCGCTACTATTACCGCGACCTCGTCTGCTACCGCTCCCAACCCGTGCCCGAGGCCTACGCCGGCTCCTACGCCTGGCACCGGGACAACTATCCCCCGGGCTGCCTCAAGGTCATGGTCTATTTGACCGACGTTCTCGGCGAAGCGTCGGGGCCGCTGGTGTATGCCCTGGGAACTCAGACGGGATTCGCCCCCGAACTCGGCCGTTACGGCCCCCGCATACCGCGGGAAGAGATCGAGGGCCGCCGGGAACTCCAGCCCGCGCTGGGCCCCGCGGGCACCGTGATCATCTTCGACAACAACGGCGTCCACCGCGCCTCCCAGCCCAGCGACGCCCACCGGGAAGTCTTGAACGCGACGATTTTCCCTTCCGTCACCTCGCTGCGCCCCGCGGTTCAGGGCCTGGACCTCGAGATCGAGAAGAAGTTCCTCAAGAGGTACACCCGATGAGCGTCCCGACGCCCGGCCCCTCCACGCTCCGGGAAACACTCGAGATCGCGCGCGCTGCGAGGATTTTTTCACCCTGCTTCTGGGGATGGACCGCGGGCTACTTCATCCTCACCGTGGCCGGGACCCTTGTCGAGGGGGCCGCCTGGCTTTTCCTCGTGAAAGTCTTCACCTCGGGATCGGCCCTGGCGGATGCGGGGGGCCGGCTCTCTCCCGACCACCTGCTTCGGTCGTGGGGGCTCAATGACAGCCTCCCCACGATTCTGCGAGTTACGGCGCTGTTGTTTTTCCTTCGCGCCGTGGGAACCATCCTTCTCTGCGGCCTGGAGAGCCTCCTCCAGGCCGAAGTCCGCCGACGCGTCCAGGAACGGGGCCTGGAATCCCTGCTCTTTGGGGAGTGGGAGGCCTTGCGCGACGGGCACGTGGGCCGGTGGGTGGGCTCCCTAACCGAGGAATCCTCCGCCTTCGCGAAGCTCTTCATGTCCATTTACCGGGCCTTTTACGCCTTGGCCTCCTTCGCCATTCTCGGCGCCCTGGCCCTCGCCGTCGCCCCCGGCCTCAGCCTGCTCATGGCACTCGTGGGCCTGCCGGCTTGGGGGGCCCTCAAGTTCCTTTACTCGCGGCAGTCAACCCTCTCCAACGAGCAAGTGCGGTCGCGCCAGCACTTCGCGGCCGACGTGACGGAACGCCTGACGGGGCTTTTTCAAATCAAGGCCGCCGACGAGACCGCGCCCTACCTCAAGTCGGGCCTCCGGCGCCAGGATGAGCTCACGCGCGCCGAGGTCGCCATCGGCTGGATGGGCGGCGTCATCACGTCCTTTCAAGCCATTTTGATGGCGGGGTTTCTCCTAGCCTATGAGCTCAAGGGACGCTGGGGCGGCGCGGCGTTCGAAGCCGGCGCCCTGGGCTCGGTGGGCGTGCTGGGCTTCCGAGCCATGAACCACCTCAACTACCTGGTCGCGGCGCTGGGAAACCTCACCCGCCTCTCGGGCTCGATTGCGGCGGTCCTCGCCATGCTCCGCGTGCGACGCGAACCCGCGAAGAAATCCCTCCCCGCGCCCCTGCGCGAGGTGCGGCTGGAAGGGGTCTCCTACGCCTTCAACGGCCGAACGGTGCTGAGCCGCGCCGATCTCGCGATCTCGTCTGGAACGACTTTTCTCATTACCGGACCCTCCGGCGCGGGAAAAACCACCCTGGCCAACCTCATCGCGGGCATCATCGAGCCCTCGGAGGGCCGCGTCGTCTACGTGGACCCGGAGGGCCGCTCCCACGACGGCCGGGACCATCGGCCGCGTTTTGGCTACGTCACCCAGGACGTCCATCTCTTCCGCGGGACGGTGCGCGAAAACCTCGACCCGCTCTCCCGCCTCGCGGATGCGGAGCTCTGGCGCTGTCTGCGCGAATCCGACGCCGAGGCCTTCGTCCAATCCCTGGGCGGCCTCGACGGCGACGTCGCCGAGGCCGGCCGCGCCTTCTCCGGCGGCGAGAAACGGCGCCTGGCCATCGCCCGGGCGCTGGCCCAGCGCACCGACGGCCTCATCCTCGACGAGGTGACCAACGGCCTCGACGCAAAGAACCGCGGCGAGCTCCTGGAGACAATCTCGCGCCTGGGCCGGCAGATGCTCGTCATCGCGATCGCCCACGACCTTCCGACCTACGACGCCGTCCCAAAAACGGTCTTTGAGCTCGCGTCCCTGACCCGCGCCAAGACCCAGGAGAGCACCTAGCGTGCCGCCCCACCCTCTCATCCTCATCACCGGCTCGACGGGCCTGCTCGGCAAGGGCATGGAGGAGACCGCACCCAAGGGCTGGCGCATCCTCGGCGTCCACCAGCGGCCCTACGAGGTCGAGGACTCACGCGCCAAGCACCTGGTCCTCGACATCCGCGACAAGAGGGCCGTGGACCGGCTCTTCTCCCGGCATCGCTTCGACGCCGTGGTCCACGCGGCCGGCATCGCGAGCGTCGACTACGTGGAGCGCCACTACGCCGAGAGCCTTGAGTCCAACGTGGTCGGCACCTTGAACATCAGCTCGGCCTGCCGCCGCGCGGACTGCCACATGATCTACGTCTCGACCAACGCGGTCTTCAACGGCCGCAACGCCCCCTACGGCGAGGCCGACCCGGTCGCGCCGGTCAATAAGTACGGACGCCTCAAGGCCGACTGCGAACGCCTGGTCCGGGAAACATTGACGCGCTACACTATCGTGCGGCCCATACTCATGTACGGGTGGAACCACGTCGTCACACGACCCAACACCGCGACCTGGATCTACGACAAGCTCCTGCGCGGCGAGGCGATCAGCCTGGTCGACGACGTCTTCGAGAACCCGCTCTACGATCATCAATGCGGGCGGGCGATGTGGGCCGCGGCCTCCAAGAAACCCGGAGGCATCATCCATTTGGCGGGCAAGGACACGGTCAACCGCTGGCAGTTCGCGGTGAAGATCGCCAAGGCTTTCGGCCTCGACGCCAATCTGATCAAGCGGGTCAAGAGCTCGGCGTTCCCCGATATCGCCCCGCGCCCGCCCAACACGACTCTCCTGACGCGCCGGATGCAGATGGAGCTGGGGGTCGCGCCGGTGTCCCTCGACGATGGCCTGCGCCTCATGCGCGATCGCATGCGGGTCAAGGCGTGAGCGCCGTCCCCCCCGCGGTCTCGGTCGTTATCCCGGCCTACAACGCCGCCGAATTCTTAGAGAAGACGCTCGACACCGTGCGCGCCCAGACCTACACCGACCACGAGATCATCGTCGTCGACGACGGCTCGGCCGACGCGACGACCTCGGTCGCTGAGGGGTATCTCAGGAATCATGGCCTTCGAGGCCGCGTCCTGCGCCAAGCCAACCGCGGCATCGCGGGCGCGCGCAACGCCGGGATGCGCGCCGCGCAAGGGACGTTTATCGCGCTACTCGACCATGACGACTTCTGGCTTGAGGAGAAGCTCGCCCTCGTCATGAGCGAGTTCGCCCGGCACCCAGAGACCGACCTCGTCGGCCACCACATCAGAATGACCAAGGACGGCCGCGAGATCGCCGTCATGCGCAAGGGACCGGCGGGCCGGAACATGTATGACCAGCTTCTGCTCACCGCCAACATGGTCTCTCCCTCGGCGGCGGTGTTTCGCCGCGAAAAGGGGCTCGGCATCGGTGGCTTTCGGGAGGAGCGCGCGCTCTCGACCGTCGAGGATTACGACTTCTGGATGCGCTTAAGCCGCACGGCTAAATTCCGCTTCATCGACCGGGTGCTCTCCGAATACCCCCTGCGCGCGGACTCGGCCTCCGCCCGCGTCGAGCTCCATCACAAGAACCTCGAGCAACTCCTGCGGGCGCACTTCCAGGAGCGCTTCGGCGAGAGACCCGGCCCCTGGGCGCGCCTTCGCATGCGCCGGCGCCTGGCGGCGGTCTATCGCTCGGCCCTGGGCCAGCTCATCAGCTCGGGCGCCGAACCGATTCAACAGCGCGACTATCTTGCCAGGATGCTGAGTGAATTTCCGCTCGACCCTAAGAACATCGGGCGAGCCTTGCAGTGGGCCATCTCTGGATGGCGCTGAAATCACACTATTATTTTCGAGGTCGCGTGAAGAATGCCTGAGCTCGCCGTCGTCTCCTTTTCGCGCCAAGAGCCCGGCGAAGTTTTGTCGCTTTTCCCATCGGAACAACACCCCGGGGTCAATCTCACGATCGACGAGGTTGAAGGGCTCACCGGGCATTATCACAGGCTCTACGAGTTCCTCATCAGCACGATCTCGCCGCGCCTGTCCAACCTCTTGGAGATTCCCCAAAATGCGGCTCAGATTTTCATGCGTGCGACGCTGGTTCGGCTTTCGCACATCTTCCTGGACCGCCTCATGCGTCTGGATCGCCTTCTCCGGGTCCGCCGCCCGGGAGAGTTGATGATCGCCGAGGCCCCCCCCCTCCGCACTCCCAACGATGTCAACGCCCTCGACTTGGAGTCGGCGTACTCGGTGCGCTTCAATCAATCCATCCTTTGCATCCTTGCCGGACTCTGGGAACTTCCCGTCAAGCCCTGGCCCTATGATGACCCCTGTTATCCGATCAAGTCCCGCCCTGGATTCTTGAACAACAATTTCGGGATGATCGGCCTGCGTGACAAGATGCGAATGAAGCTCCATCATCTCGCAACGAAGTCGCTCGAGGCGGTGAGGCCATCATGGCGAGGAAGCATTCCGACCTACGGAATGGCCTACGAGACCCAACCCCTTGAGAGTCGCGGGTTTCTTGGCCGGGATGGATTGGTCAGGCTCGACTTCTCTTCGCTGACCGGGGAAACCGCCCCCCCCGAACCGCAACTGCGAGCGCGGCTCTTCAAGGAGGCACATTCCTCCTTCGCCGAGGTCCTGCGGTGTTTCCTGAAAAACGCCGGTGTGGAGTCTCCCACCGTAACCCGGCGGGCGCCCGAAATCTTCGCCGATTTTCTCGCGACGATGACGCCCCCCAACCTTCTGGAAGACATTCCGCGGCGGCTAGGACGGACGAAAGCCCTGCTCGCGCCCTACAGGAACCGTCCGTTGGTCACCGCGGAGATCGGCGGCACAACCTCGTTCTATGCCGTCGCGGCGGCTCGCTGCCTCGGCATGGAAGTCATCGGCTGGCAGCATGGCGGCGGTCAGGGCACCGTCAACGCACGCAGTCTCATCGAGCTCGAATTCTGCATATGCGATCGCTACATCACCCGAGGATGGCGACAATTCAAGGTCCCCGACCCCGGGCTCAAGGTCAAGCACATTCCGATGCCCAGCCCCTGGCTCTTCGAACGCGCCAAGATGTGGCGCCGCAGACTGTCGCGACGGTACGATTCGCGACCTCACGACATCCTCTTCATGTCGGACCATCTGAGCCTTTTTCCAAAGCCCGGATCGGGATCCGAGACGGTGTGCAGCGATAGCCTGCGCCCTCACGCCGAGATGATGAAGGCGATCATCGCACAAGCCGCTCAACGCCGAATTCGCGTACTTCACAAGTCCGCCGATCATGCCACGGAATTGCTGTTGAGCCTCACGATGCTGGAGCTACGTGACCTGGGAGTCTCGTATTACACCTATTTGGATTCCCTGGACAAGGGGATGACCCCCGAAATGCTGAACCAATGCCGCCTGGTGCTGTGGGACAGGCCGACGAGCGGCTTCTCGGAGTGCCTGGCGGCTTCCATTCCCACCATGGCGATCTGGCCCCGATTCTCCGGCCGCGAGCTGCCGCGTGTTCCGCCCATCTTCGCCGAGCTCGAAGCGTGCGGCGTCATGCACCGTGATCCCGCGCGGCTCTGCGACGAGTTTCTGACGTACCGCGCCTCTCCCCGGTCCTGGATGGAAGATCCCCGGCGGGCCAAGGCGGTCAAGCGCTTCTGCCGTCGCTTCGCGTGGTCGACGGCGGATTGGCCGAGACGCTGGCGCAGGCTTCTCGACGACTTCGCGGCGGGACGAGAGGCCCGTCGGTGAGCGCGGGGACCCGGCCGCGCGTGCGAGCCCTCCTCGCGGCCTTGGCCGTCGCCATCGGAGCCGCCGCTAAGGCGGGATCGCCCGCCAGGAGCATTCCCGCCCGCGCCGGCCACGGCCACGTGGTCAACGCTGTCGTGTTCTTTCCGGACGGCCGCAATCTGCTTTCCGGCGACGCCGGAGATATCCTCATCCTCTGGGACGTGAAATCGGGCCGAATCCGGAAATCTCTGATCGGCGGGCCGGAAGGCATACTCTGCGGAGCCGTCGCGCCCGATGGCCGTCATTTCGTCACCGCCGGCTGGGATGGGCTCATCCGTATCTGGGACTCCTCCGCCGGACTGCAAGCGGATGTTCTCAAGGGTCACGCCGGGCCCGTGGCGGCCCTGTCCTTCCTGGCCGGCGGCCGGCGGCTGATCTCCGCGGGATGGGATGGGACCCTCCGGCTCTGGGACCTTCCGCGGCGGAGGCAGTTGGCCCAATGGCCGGCTCACTCCGGGGAAATCAGCTCGCTTTCCCTTGACCGCTCCGGCCGCCGCGCCGCCACGGGCGGCTGGGACCGCACCGTGCGCATTTGGGACACCGCAACGGGGAAGCCCCTCGCCGTCTGCCGGGGTCATGAAAGGGGCGTCACCTCCGTGGCGCTGTCTCCCGACGGAGCGGCGGTCATCTCCGCCGGCGAGGATGGAAGCATACGAAGGTGGGACGCGGCGAACTGCGACTCCCGGAACGCCTGGAAGGCGCATGCGGGAACCGTGCACGGCTTGGCCCTCTCGCCCGATGCTCGAAGGGCCCTGTCGGTCGGCGCCGACGGCCTCGTCAAACTATGGGACGCGGCGAGCGGAATTCTCCTGGCCACATGGAAAGGTCACGGATCAGCCGTCAAGTCCGCGGCTTTTTCGCATGATGGAGGGAAGGCGGCCACCGGAAGCTGGGACAAGACCATCCGGATATGGGACGTGGCCTCCGGCACGACCCTCTTCGCCAGCCGACCCGACCCCGGCGTCATCAACGGGCCGGGCAAGGGCTACTTGGCGCCCCGGGAACCATCTCCGTAGGTCCCTCAGAACTGGGGAACGCGCTCTCGGCGGCCGCTGCGCAGCGACCGCACGACAGCCTCCATGACGGCGATCGGGGCCAACGTCTCCCGCGTCGTGTAAGGCGGCCGCCCGCCGCGGAACATCGCGACAAAGCGGCGGATGCCGGGTAGGAACGCGCAGCGGTCACGCGATATTTCACCCGCGAGAAAACCCCGCTCACCGGAGGCGGTGATGTGGAATCCCGGACACTTGCCGCTGACCAGGTTCATGGTGGCGACCAACCCTCCGGCGTACCAGACGGTGGCGGCGCCGCCGGAGCCCGAACGATTAAACGATACCTCCCTCGCATCCACCCCCGCCAGCCGAGCGAGCATGTCCGCCTGATGCACGCCATAGAAAAAGAGGCCGCCGTATTTCGATTTCAAGTCCGCGGGCCCGGTGGTCGTCAGGGTCCGCAAGCGTCCCAGGCCCGCCAGTCGACTCCTGAACGCGAGGAAGCTTCTTTGTAACGGCATAACGCCGTAGGAGGCCACCGCCACGCGGCGGCGCGCGGCCTCTTTCAGGAACCGATGACCCTCGCGCACGCCGGCGCAGAAGGGCTTATCGATGAAAAGCGGCATCCCGGCGCGCAGCAAGGGCCAGGCCGCCGGCAGATGCCGACGCCCGTCACGGTGGGCGACCACCGCGGCGTCGACTACGCCGATGAGATCTTCCGGCCGCCGAACGATCCGCCCGATCCCCCCGGCGGCGGCGACTCGACGAGCCAACGCCGGAGTCTCTCCCCAGATCATTTCCACGCGCGCCCCCGCGACGGCCGCGTCCTTATTGAGAGCCCTGGCCAACGTCAGACTGTGCGAACTCTCAGCGCCGACGATGCCGATCCTGATCATGTTCTCTTCGGGTATCAAACCATTTACTCCGGCCCTCGCGCGCAGTCCGGGCCCACGCGGCGTGGGAAATGGTATACAGTGACCATGCGCACCCCGGCGGGCAAGGGCCCGCCGTCCCCGAAGGGAGGCCGCCCTCCCACCCCGAAGGGGGCGGCGGCCCGCCCCATTGAATCATGACAATCGTCCGTTTCGAGGACTCCCACACGGACCGATGGGACGAATTCTGCCTCAACAATCCCCTGGCGTGGTTCTGGCACACCTCGTATCGGATTCAGCACGCCCTGGACTGCTCTTTTTCCATCAAGAGCGCCAATCATTCCTTTTTCCTCGAGGAGAACGGGCGCATCGCGGCCATCGCGCCCCTGACGGTGGACACTCCCCTTGAGGAGGGCAGCGAGCCGGTGCGCCAGATGTCCTACGGCGGCTTCTACGTCCCCGCGCCGGTCGTGAGCCAAGACTTCCGCAGGGCTAAAGCCAACGCCGTTTACAAAACCATCTTTAGCGAGATCGACCGGATCGCGGCGGAAAACGGCGTGACGCGGCTCGTCATGCGGATCGCCTGGACCCCGGGCTACGATCCGTCGCGACCTTATGTCAATTTTCTTGCCAGGCACGGCTTCAACGACATTTCCCTAAGCACTCAGGTCATCGACTTGCGCCGCCCGGAGGACGACCTTTTCGAGGACTTTGACGAGAATCATCGTCGCGCGGTCCGCAAGGGTGAGGCCCTGCTGGCCCTGCAAATCTACGACCACCGCAGCATCACCAAGGAAGTCTTCGAGAACTTCCAGCGCTTCTATTTCAAGGCGGCCGGCAAGGCGACCCGACCCCAGACCACCTTCGATCTACTCCACAAGTATCTCCGCTCGGGCCTCGCCATCATGGGCGTGGCTCGCCACGAAGGCCGTGATGTGGGCTGCGCGACCGCCGTCCTCTATAAAAAACAGGCGATATACTTCCTCGGCGCCAACGAGCCCGGCTTCGAGTTTTGCCCGGTCGCCCACGCGATCCAATGGGACCTTATGCGGCACCTCAAGGCCGCGGGAATCGAGTTCTACGAGACGGGAACACAGCGCTGCGAGGCGACAATCCATGACGACCCTTCGGAGAAGGACAAGGGGATCAGCCGCTTCAAGCGCGGCTTCGGCGGCGTGACTCTCCCCCTGTTCATCGGAGAGAAATTCTACTCCACCAGGTACATGGAGGAAATTTTCCGAGCGCGTGTGCAAAGCTACGGCCGCCGTCTCGCCGAGCGCTTGCGGGCCCCCCCGCAATCGACATGAGCGCCAGGATCTACCGCTGCGCCCTCATCGGCTGCGGGGACATAGGAGGAGGCTACGACCCCGGACCGCGCCGCGGCTGGGGTCTCAGCCACGCGGGCGCCTACCGGGCCTGCCCGCGCACGCGCCTGGTGGCCGCGGCCGACACGAATCGCCCCCGCCTCGCCGCGTTCGGCCGAAAATGGGGCATCCGGCGCCTCTACACGGACTACGGACGGATGCTGGCCGAGGAGCCTATCGATATTCTCAGCGTCTGTCTTCCGCCGGCGGCCCAGCCGGCGGCCTTTAATGAAGCCCGGCGTCGAGGGGTCCGGGCGTACTTTCTCGAGAAACCCCTCGCCGCGAATGTGGCGGACGCCGCCCGACTGGCACGGCTCGCCCGGAAACACCTGGTCGCGGTCAACTACTTCAGACGGTGGAATCCGACTCTCCGACACGCGCGCGAGGAGTTACGGGCCAATAAGTACGGCCGGGTCCTGCATGCGGTGCTCCGCTACACCAAGGGGGTTTACGGCAACGGAAGCCATCTCGTGGACCTGACCCGTTGGTTCTGGGGAGAGCCCCGGGAGGTGCGCCCTCTTCGCCGATACGGCTCGGGGGGCAATGATCCGGGCGCCGACTTCAGCCTCCGGTTTCCCGGCGGCTTCTGGGCCCACTTCCTGCATGTGCCCACGACCGCCTATGTTTTCATTGAAGCGGACATCCTCGCCGAGAGGGGACGGCTCGTGATCTCACAACGAGGCCAGGAGCTCCAGCGCTTCAACCGAACCTCCGAGCCGCATTACGGCCTCTTCCAAATGCTCCGTCGGGCGGCAATCAACGAGACTCAATGGCGCCGCTGCATGGTGTCGGCCGTCGCCGAACTCTCCAACTGCCTGGATCGGGGTGGCCGGCCCTCCTGCACCCCAATGGACGCCCTCGCGGCCCTGCGCCTCTGCCGCCGAGCTAGCGGCCGTAGGCCGTAACGAGGCTTCTTTCGTCGAGCTTCATGAGATCCCCGAGGTTCTCATGAACCTTGAAGAATGCGCGCGCCGCGTCGTCCATGTCCTCGTGATTGTTCGGAAAGTTGATGTGGTAGAACCAGATGTGCTTTTTGGCGATTAGCTCCTCGGCCACGGGGTTGAGGCCCCGGGGATAGCGGCGTGGCGCCTCGCCGGCCTCGAGGCCGCAGGTGAACGGGCAGCCGTTTCGGCCGAAGGCGATGCGCTTCTGGAAGAGCGGATTGTGATAGGTTAGACGCGGATAGCCCCCTGAGACCGGAATCCCTTCTTTCTGCAGGGCCGTCACCATCACACGCTTGGGGACGCCCGCGGCCTTCTCGTCATAGTCCATCGAGCTCAGGTGAACGACCCGCTCGCAGTGCTTGGGGGCGGGGTTGAAACGCAGCCAGGGGAGCTTTGAAAGCCGCTCCTCCAGGTAGGCGGCGTTGTCGTTGCGCCAGTCGTTCCTGGACTTGAGCTTCTTGAGTTGGGCGACGCCCACCGCCGCCGTCAGCTCCGTCATGCGAAAATTGCATCCCACCACGTTGACTAACTCGTCCAAGGGCTGGTCCGAAGCCATGGCGAACTCTCCGTGGTTTCGGATTAGGCGACACTTGCGCGCCAGCGCCGGTTTATTGGTCAGGATCATCCCGCCCTCTCCGGTCATCATGTTCTTGGTCTCTTGGAAGCTGAAGACCGAAGCGTCGGAGTGGCTCCCGGCCCACCGGCCTTTATATTTGGAGCCGGGTGCTTGCGCGACATCCTCGATGACGACGAGACGGTGTTTGCGGGCGATCGCGTTGATGCGGTCCATGTCCGCCGTGTTGCCCAGCAGGTGAACCACGAGGATGGCCTTAGTGCGCTTGGTGACCGCGGCCTCCACCTGGCCTGGATCTAGACAGCAGGAGCGCGGGTCGACGTCGGCGAAGACCGGGATGGAGTTGAAGAGCAGGATGCTGGTAGTCGTGGCGGTGAAGGTCAGCGCCGGAGTGATGACCTCGTCTCCGGGGCCGATGTCGGCCGCGGCCAGGGCCACGGAAAGGCCCGAAGTCGCGGAGTTGACGGCGACGGCATAGTCCATGCCGAACGCAGCCGCGAAGTCCGCCTCGAAACGACGGACGACCTCTCCGCCCAGGAAGTTCCAGTACGGCAACGGGTGGGAAACCGCCGCGGCGCTCTTAAGGGCAAGGACCCTTTCTAGATCCGGCAAACCTCCCCCGGAATACCGAGAGAATTCGCCCCGTCGAAACACCTCCATGACGGCGGAAATCTCCTCCCGATCGGTCGCTCCCGAGGGGCTAAAAGGACGCGTGCGGATCGGACGACCGCCCAACAAGGCGAGTTTCTTAGGCATCAGGGGGATATGATATCATGGGCTGAGTCCCATGGAAAGTTCGCGCCGAGGAAGGGAGTCCCGATAAGAGTCCTCGGTTACATCCCGGCCCGCTCCGGGTCGGTCTCGGTCCCGGACAAGAACATACGGCCCCTGTGCGGCCTCCCGCTGGCCGCCTACACCATCCGCGCGGCCCAGGCGAGCGGCGCGTTCGCGGAACTGCTGGTATCCACGGACTCTCCCGAATACCTCAGGATTCTGGCGCCGTTTGGCGTCCGGACCGACTACCGGCGCCCCGCGGAATTGTCTCAGGCGGAAAGCCCGACCCGACCTGGAATGATGCATGCCCTGGACTGGTATTCCGGGCGAGGCCTACCCCCCTTCGACGCGGTAATGGTCCTGCAGCCGACCGCCCCCTTTCGCACGCCGGAGCATATCGCACAAGCGATCGCCCTGCTCGAGAGCCAACCCTCGGCCTCTTGCGTCGTGGCGATCGCCCGCCTGCATGACCATCATCCGGCGCGCATCAAGAAGCTTCGAGAAGGACTATGGCTGGAGGATTTCTGCGTACCCGAGCCGGACGGGTCGCGCCGCCAGGACCTGACCCCGCCCGCCTACATCCGCAACGGCACAATCTATCTGTCGCGCCTCACCACGCTCCGGGACCAGAGTTCGATACTGGGAAACCGTATTTGCGCCTTCGAAATGCCGGAGGCCAACTCCATCAACGTGGACACCCCGTTCGACTTCCTCGTCGCCGAGTCCGCCCTGAACTACCCAGACTACCGCGGGGAGCTTGCCTTCTTCCGCGAGTTGGCGGTTCGCGAGGGGCGCGCGGGCGCGCCGGCCCCGAGGGCCCGCACGCCCTGAGGGTGGAGTGAACCGGCAGCGGCGACGATGAGATTTGGAAGACGCTGGGGATGGGCGGCGTCGGCCCTTATTCTCACCCTCTTTCAGCACGTTGCCATCGCCGTCCAAGGAGAGCCGCCGCCGAAGGCCGACGCGGGCCGGGGTAAAACTGCCTATGAATGGCAGGCCGGAAACGCCCTTGAATTTCTTACAGAACAACTTGGTCCAGGACCCGCCGATGGATCCAGCGCACAGCCCTTCGGAAAGACTGGGTGATTATTAGGTTGCTGAGCTATTGCCCGGACCGTCCCCGTCGTGGTATAATCTACACGCGTTCTTTCGGGGATCGCTTCCAGCCGCACCCCCCGTCATAACCCCCGATGGCCATCAAGGAAGTCCGACACGAGCACCAGCGCGAGCTGATTTACTGCGACGAGCATCCCTTCTATCAGACCGAAGCGTATAAGGAATATCGTGGCTTATGGAACGAACGGCCCAAACAGCGGGATTACGGCCAGTGGCCGGTAAACCTCGATGTCAGTGTCACCAACGCCTGCAACCTGAGCTGTCAGATGTGCCGCCGCACCTTGGCCATCGAGGACGGTGAGGCCTGGCGTTCCGGGAAGTTCATCGATCCCAACCTTAAGTTCCTGGATTACGAGCTCTATAAGAAGGTGATCGACGAGGGCGCCGAGAACGGCCTGCAAGCGGTCCACCTCACGGGACACGACGGTGAGCCTACGATGCACAAGCAGCTTCCCGAGATGATAGCCTACGCCCGCTCTCGGAATATCACGGACGTTTTCACGCATTCCAACGCGACGCTGCTGCACCAAAACGATCGCATCGAGCGCATTCTCGACGCCCAACCCCACCGCATCATCTTTTCGGTGGACTCCCCCGTCAAGGAGACCTATGAGCGCATCCGCGTGGGTGGGATATTCGAAACCGTAGTCGACAACATCAGGGCCTTCATCCGGCGCAAGAAGGCCCGCGGGCTGACGTTTCCAATCGTGAAGGTCCAGATGGTCGTCATGCCGCAGAACATCGGCGAGATGAACCCATTCAAGAAGCTATTCCGAGAAGAGCTCGAGGCGGACATCTGCGGGTTCAGCGAGTTCATCGACGCCCACGACCTGATTGGGAGCAAGAAGGCCGGGGTCGGACCGGTCGCGGCCGGGGGCAAGGCTCCACACTACGTGTGCGACTATCCCTATCGCCGCATCCGCCTCGACCAGAGCGGCTTCGTTTTCACCTGCCTCACCGGCCAGTTCCACCGGCTCGGCCTCGCCGGCAAGATGACCATCAAGGAGATGTGGACGGGCGCCGTCCAACAGCAGCTTCGCGAGAACCATCTGCGCGTCGGCGCCGGCATGACTCCGGGCTGCATGGACTGCGGACGGTTGTGGGTCGCCGAAGTCCCCGTTGAGCCGCTGGAGCCCAGCGCCAGGATCGAAGTCGGCTACCAATCCGGCGCGGCCATCCCGGCGCCCGAAGAGCCTTGAGTCACCGGCCTCTCGTCTACCTGCAAGAAGCCGGCGGAACCAGGTTTCTGCTGCCGGCGCTCGGGACGGCGCTCAGCCGACGGCAAGCTTGCGTCATCGCTCACCCGATGGCGGAGCCGTTGGTCCGGAAGTGGGGCGGGAATTACCGTCCCCTCGGCGACTTCCGCGGCGGGCTCAGACTCACGGTCTCCGGCTGGAGCGACGCGCTCCGCGCCGAGGGATTCTCACGGGTCATCTGCACCATCGGCTCCCCAGCCAGCGTCAACAACCATCTTATCCGGGCCTGCCGTGATTTAGGCGTGCCGGTGCTTGGCGTCATGGACCATTGGAAGCGCTACGACCGTTTCTTCGACGCCGCGGGGCTCCCGAGTTACGTCCCGGACCATGTGTGCTGCATCGACGCGGCGAGCCGAGAAGGCTTCGCCCGTTTCATGTGCCAGCCCCGCGCGATCAGCGTGGTCGGACATCCACAATTGGAAGGCGCCTGGCTCCGGAGAACCGCCTTCACGCGCGATCCCGGCCAGGGCCCCACGCGCGTCCTGGTGGTCTCCCAACCCGCCTTGCGAGGGGGCGCCCTTCACAGCGCCTTCGCGGAAAATGACATGAACCTCTGGGCCGTCATCGTGGACTCCCTGGATAGTTTTCCGCCGGGGTCCGTCGAGCTGTGCTACCGCCCCCACCCGAGGGAATCCGCCGGCGCGCGGCTGCCCGATTCCGTGCGCTTCGAGCCGGGCGGAACCTGGGAGGACGCCCTTCGGGACCACGACGTCTTCGTCGGAATCGACTCCATTATGCTTGTGGAAGCCGCCCTGGCCGGCAAGCACTGCGTCTCGCTCGCCTTGCCCGAGATTGCCAGTCCCCTGAGCATGGAAATCCCATACCGCTTCTCGGAACCCGGCCGGGATATCCCCTCCTTCGCCGCGGCCATCCAACGGGCGGTGGAGCGAGCCCGGCGCGAAGATCCCGTTGAAACAGAAGCGATCCAGGAGATGATCCGAGGCTCCACCGACCGCCTAGCGGCGGCCTTGGAGGCGTTCCTCCATTGCAGAGAGCACGTTGAACCTCGACGACATCAAGCGATTGCGGGATAACACCCGCCATCACCGGCTGGAAGACGCGGAGTACCGGCGTCTTTTCCTCGATCCGCGCACGGGCATGGCGCGCCATGAGTTGCTGCGCCCGCGGTCATGCCCCGTCTGCGCCTCCCGAACGAATCGGAGGCTTTTCATCAAGCAGGGCTTGAGGTTCGTACGGTGCCGACGATGCGCGATGGTCTTCATCAATCCATACTTCAGGGCCCAACACAAGGAGCGGTACTATAAGGCGTCGCGAGGGCTCGATCGTTTTTTCAGGGAGATCGTGCTCAAGACGCGTCCCAAACGCATGGCGTTGATTTGGCAAGACCGCGCCGCCTGGATCCGGCGACACGTCCTCGGCGGCCACGTCCTCGACATCGGATGCGGCTCTGGCGAGTTCCTAGAGACCCTTGGCAGCCGCGGTTACCGCAGCCTTCTCGGGATCGAGCCCAACAGGGTCGCGGCCCGATTCGCGGCGAGCCGGCTGCCGGGCCGCATCGTAAACGCGGTCTTGAAGGATGTGGATCTGGCCGAGGGCCGGTATTCCCTGGTGACCCTCTGGGAGGTGTTGGGCCACTTCGACGAACCCCGAGACGTCTGCGCCAAGATCCATCGCGCCATGAAAAAGGGGGGGGTGCTTGTGGTCAGTTCACCTAATTTCGACGGCTTCGAGTATCAGGCGCTCGGTCCCTGGCATAACGACGTCACCTTCAAGCTGCCCAATTACTTCACTAGGCCCACGCTCCTGCGCCTGCTGGAGGACGCCGGATTTCGGGCTATCGAAACCTCGACGCCTGGGCGGTTGGACTTACAGCATGTCCAGCGGAATGTCCTCCTGATGCCCGCGAAGATTCGGCTGGATCCCTTCATCCGCTCGATCGTCATGGACGCCGGCGCGATGGGAGGGCGAATGCAGGCCGATTTTCAAGACTTCCTGAGGAAACACCAGCTCAGTGGAAGCATGCTGGTGGCGGCCCGCAAGGCCTGACTCCACAACGGAAGGGACGGGTGCGCTGAAAGATTGTCTCATCCTTACCCACAAGTTCGGACCCCATTAATTTGTATTGTGTGTGTACGAAGCGCCGGAATGCGAGAGCATTCACGATTCGCCTGCCTCCTCGTTTAGGGTGTTAAGACAAAGGCAGGGCCTTCTCCAAAGAAGAAAGAAAAGGTCCCGCCCTTGCTTTGCGAAAGGACACTCTACGACGGAGGCAGCCTCTTTTGCAAGCGAAACGTCACGACACCCAAAGACCCCGCGGCGTTACCTTTCTTCTTTCTTTACGGCCTTCCCCAGGCCCTAAGCACCTACTCCCAGGACGCTTGGGGAAGTTCTGGCCCCATGCGCCCCATGCTGGGGAAGCACCCCTTCGAGAGGCGAAATGGTAAAATTTCCGCCCCAGTGAATAGGTGTCGCTGATTAGCGGGTCTCTCCGAAATCTGTTTTTGGCCGCGCTCCTCCTGCGCGCGGGGCTGGCCCTGGTCACGGAGTTCCATCCCCTCCTCCCGGAATACTATTACACCGACGCCCACCACATGGAGGAGCTCGCCTCGGACATCCTGAAGGCGCGGGCGCAGGGCCGCTGGTACGTCCCGGGCGTCTCACCCCCCAAGCGGGTCCAGGCCATGGCCACCGCCATGGTCTACCGCGTGACCGGGCCGCGGCCGCTGGCCGTCAAGCTCCTGCAGGCCGCGATCGGCGCCTTGGCCGTGCTCGCCTTCTACCACCTGGCGGCATGCGCGGCCGGCCCCGGGCCGGCCTTGGCCGCGGCGGCGGTCATGGCCGTTTGGCCGACCAACGTCTTCATAACCTCCCAGAACTTCAAGGACGGCCCGGTGGCCCTGTGCGTGTTCGCGGCCTTGGCCCTGCTCGCTCGAGCCATGAGCCTGGAGCGCGGCCGCGACCTGGCGCGCGCCCTGGTCCTTGCCTTCGTCGCGCTGATCGCCGTGGGGTTCCAGCGCGCCTACGTCATGGCGGTCCTGGCCGCGGTCGCAGCGCCCATCGGCGCGGCCGCGGCCGCCCTCCGCTGGAGGCAGGGTCGCCCGGCGCGCGCCGCTCTCCTGGCCGGGGCGACGGCGCTGGCCGCCCCCTTCGCCTACCAGGCTCTCGCCCGCTACGTCTTCAACGGCCCCCTGGCCCCGAGCAATAGCGGCCGGCAGGAATTGAACATCCTCCCGATCACTCATGACCCGAAGTCCGATCGCCTCGTCTCGCCTCTCAGCCCGCGCCGCCTGTCCGAGACGCGGCGCATCCGCCAGGTCTCGGACCAGGCCTGGGCCCATCTCTATAAGGGACGGCGCATAGGAACCCAACTGTTTTATGGCGTCGAGTTCAATACCTGGTGGGACGTGGCGGCCTTCCTTCCCAAGGGCATGTTCTACGCCTTGTTCATGCCCCTGCCCGGCCTCTACCCTCTTGAAGGAAGCCTCGGGCGCTTCATCGCCTCCCTTGAGAACGTGGCGCTGCTCGGGCTCGCGTGCCTGGGCCTGGCCGGCGCCCTGCGCGGGGCGTGGACTCCCGAGCGGCTCCTGATCCTGGGCGTGTTCTCGGCCATGGCCGTCGGCTCCGGGCTCCTCGAGTTCGATCTGGGGAGCGCCACCCGCCACCGCATCCTCTATCTGCCGCTCTTGTTCCCATTCGCGAGCCTGCCGGTCGCGCGCCGCCGGGGGGCGGGACGTCCGAAATGGTAGAATCTCAAAATCCCTATGACGGCAGGCATCCGAAGGCCCTCATGAATTGGAAGGACGTTCGCGTCCTTGTGACGGGCGCCGGAGGCTTCATCGGAAGCCATCTGGCCGAAGAGTTGGCGCGCCGGGGCGCCAGGGTGCGGGCGCTGGCGCGCTACAACTCCCGCAGCCACTTCGGCCACCTGGAGGAAACCCCCCGGGACCTGGCCCGGCGCATCGACATCCAGCTCGGCGACATCACCGACGCCTATTGCGTCTCGGAGCTGGCGCGCTCCCAGGAGGTCGTGTTCCACCTGGCCGCGCTCATTTCGATCCCCTATTCCTACGCCGCCCCCTCGAGCTACCAGACGGTCAACGTGGGCGGCACCCTCAACGTGCTCGAGGCCTGCCGGCGGCACCGGGTCAAGCGCGTCGTCCACACCTCGACCTCGGAGGTCTACGGCACCGCCCTCTACACCCCCATCGACGAGGGCCATCCCCTGCAGGGGCAATCCCCCTACTCGGCCTCCAAGATTGGGGCCGACCATCTCGCGGAGTCCTACCACCGCGCCTACGGCCTGCCCGTGACCGTGGTCCGGCCCTTCAACACTTACGGCCCGCGCCAATCGGCCCGCGCCATCCTGCCCACGATCGCCATCCAGCTCCTGTCGGAGAAAGGGCTCTTGGACCTCGGAGACCTGACTCCCGTCCGGGATTTCAACTTCGTCATGGACACGGTCGATGGATTCCTGGCGGCCGCGGGATCGACGAAAGCCTTGGGCCGGGTCGTCAATCTCGGCTCGGGACGGGGGGTGGCGATCGGGCAGGCCGCCCGGGTCCTCATGACGCTGCTCGGCCGCCGCGCTCCGATCCGCAAGGACCGCAAGCGCCTTCGGCCCGCGCAGAGCGAGGTCTACCGCCTGGTCTGCGACTACGGCCGGGCGCGGCGCCTGCTCGGCTGGAGACCCCGCTACAGCCTCGAGGAGGGGCTGGTCCCGACGCTCGAGTACTTGCGCGCGCACCTCGACGCCTACAAGCCTTCCCGCTACAACGTCTAATGACCGAGTTGGGGCTCCCGCGAAGCGGGACAACGAGGGAATGGTTGCGGCCCGGCAGGGCGAAACCATGTCGGTCCTAATCACCGGCGCGGCCGGCTTCCTGGCCGGACCTCTATACGCCGAACTGCGCCGGCGCTATCCCGGCCGCCGTATCTGGCGCTCGAGCCGCTCCCCCCGCCCCGGAATGCTGGCCTGCGAGATGACGGAGCCCGCGGCCGTGGCCCGTCTCTTTCGGCGCTGCCGGCCGCGCTGGGTCTTCCACTTGGCCGGAACCACCCGCCGGCTCGGTTGGGAGGGGCTGTGGCGGGCGCACGTGACCACGACCCTCAACGCTATCGAAGCGGCGGCCGCCCTTCCCGCCGGGAACCGGCCGACGTTCATCCTCTGCGGGTCCTCCGGAGAATACGGCCCCCCTCCCGGGTCCGGCCCGGTGACCGAGGAGGCGCCGACCCGGCCGGTCACGCTCTACGGCTCGAGCAAGCTCGCCCAGACCTTCGCCGCGCTCTCCGGGCGGCACCGGGGAATCCCAATCTACGTCGCCAGGGTCTTCAACGTGCTGGGGCCGGGCATCCCCGAGCGCCTGGCCCCCGGGGCCTTCGCGCGCCAGATCGCCCTGGCCGAGCTCGGCCGAGCCCCGCGGACGATCCGGGTCGGAGACCTCACCCCGCGCCGGGACTACCTCGACGCGCGCGACGTGGCCCGGGCCTTCGCGTCGCTGCCGGCCGCCGGCCGGCCCGGAGGGATCTACAACGTCTGCCGCGGCTCGGCCGTGCCCATGGCCGACATCCTCTCGGGGCTGCTGGCGCTGTCGCCGTTGCGCTTCGAGGTGCGCGTGGACCGCTCCCGCCTGCGCGGGTCCGAGGTTCCCCGCATCGTGGGAGACCACGGCAAGCTCACCCGCGGCACGGGCTGGCGGCCGCGGATCACGCTCGCCCAGGCCCTGCGTGACACGCTGGAGCATCACCGCCGCGCGGCCAAATGACCTCATTCGAGCAGCTCCAGTTCGTCATCATCTCCTCGATCGATTGGGACTCGGCTTGGCAGCGCCATCAAATATTCGCTTGGCAGCTGGCGGCCGCGGGCCACGACGTGTTCTTCATCGAGAACTCCGGCTTCCGGGACCCGGGGCTGGCGGACCTGCCTAGGCTGGGGCGCCGGCTGGCCTCGCTGGCGCGGCCGCGCGGGGCCGCCCCGGACGGGGCTCGGGGCCTGCGCACCATCCCCCCGCGGGTCCTGCCGCCGACCTTGCCGCTCTTTAGGAAAGTCAACAACTCGGTGCTAATACCACAACTTCTCGAAGATCTATGGAAACAAGGGCTAAGGCCGCACCCTGCGGTCATCTGCTATTTTGCGACCCCGACGAGCCTGGAGCTGCAGCGCCGGCTCTCGCCGGCGCTGCTGGTTTACGACTGCGCGTCGAATTTCCGCGCCCACCCCGCGGCCCCCGCGGATTTCCTGGAACGGGAACGGGAGCTCCTCGATGCCTCGGATCTGGTGGTTTGCGACTCGGACTTTCTCTTCGAGCAGAAGAAGGCGGAACACCCACGGGTCGTCCAAATCCACCAAGGCGTGGCTCCGGAGTTCTTTTCCGCGGCCCCCGCGCGAACTCCCCCGACGCGTCTGTGCTACTACGGGACCTGGTCGAAGGACCTCCGCCCCGACCTCGTCAGCGCGCTGGCCGAGGCCGGCTTTGAGGTCACGGTCTCGGGCTTCGTAAAGGGCGCGGCGCCCGCGCTCCCGGCATCGGTCCGGCGGCTTGCCCCCGTGCCCCGCGAGGAGCTTCCCCGCCGCCTGCAGGACTTCGACGCCTTCCTGATGCCCTACGTGATCAGCCCCTTCCACCTGGGCGTGGTGCCGGCCAAGATCTATGAGTGCTTGGCCATGGGACGGCCCGTGCTGGCGACCCCCCTGCCGTCTTTGAAGGCGCTCGCGGGTCCGCTCTATGTGTCGGATGACCCGGTCGAATGGGTGCGCATCGCCCGCGGCTGGCCCGTGACCGAGACCGAAGAGAGGCGCCGGGGGCGCGTCGAACTCGCCTCGGACCACACGCATGCCAAGGAATTCGACCGCCTCACGGACCATATTCACCGAGCTTGGGACTCAGCCCGCGCCGCGCCGCAAATCCGGGCCGACCCCTCTCCCGCCTCGGAGAGGCTCCTCGGCAGCTTTCTGCAAGGCTTCACGTGGATCGGCCTCTTTTACGGAACCGCCAAGGTCGCGGTCCTGGCGACACAAGTGCTGGCGGGCCGCTTGCTGGGGCCCACCGAATACGGCCAGGCCAACGTGGCCGTCGCCCTCGCCGCCTTCGGCCAGATTCTGCCCACTCTGGGCCTACCCATCGCCCTCGCCAAGTTCCTGGCGGAGGAGAGCCGCGAGGAAGGCCGGCGGCGCATCGTCTCCACGGCCTTGACCTCCTTTGCCGCCTGGGCGGGACTGCTCCTGGCCGCCGCGCTCCTGGGCCGCGGGGCGCTGGCGGACTCGCTTGGCCTCGACGCGCCCCTGCTCGACCTCGCCCTGCTCTACTCCTTCGCAAACGCGGCCTACGTGGCGGTCTCAAGCCCGCTCTTGGGCCTGCGCCGCTTCCGCGAACGGGGACTCTCCGAGACGATCTACGGCTTGAGCGCGCCGGCGCTTCTGCTGGGGCTGTGGGCGGCAGGGGTGCGGACGCACCCGGCGCTGGTCGCCGCGCTGGCCGCCGCCTTCGCGCTCGGCAGCCTCAACTCGGCGTGGTCGCTGCGCGGATTGCTCAGGCCCGGCTTTGACGCGTCGGTCTTCGGCCCCCTGGCCCGCTATTCCGGGCTGGCGGCGCTGAACCTCCTCACTCTCGCCTGCATCGTCGCGCCCGCGCGCCTCATACTCAACCGCCATCTGGGCGCGCCCGCGGTGGGGGTCTTCAGCGCCTATTTCACGTCCACCGTGCAGATCAGCCTCTCGGTCCTCTACATCCTGACCGCCGTGCTCATCCCCGTTTCGAGTTCCCGGGAGGACCAGGGGCCGGCATGGCACGCCTACCGCCGGATGCGCGGCCCCGTCGCCGCGGCCGCATTTGCGGGGCTGGCGCTGGCCTGCGCCTCGGCCCTGGCCCTGTTCGGACGCCGCTACCCGCTGGAGCCGGCGTGGCTGATCCTCTTCGCCGCGGCAGGCTCCCTGGTTCTGGCCCACGGCATCGCCGCCGACCTTTACGCCGCGCGAGATTGGCGCGGATTGCGGATTTCGGTCGCCGGCAGCATAGCGGCGGGGACGGCCAACATCCTCTTGTGCCTGATCTTTATCCCTCGCTGGGGAATCGGCGGCGCGGCCGCCTCCCTGCTGGGTGCCTACGGCGCGGGCCTGGCGGTCTACGCCGTGATCGGCGAGCCGGGGACTTTCCGGGGTCACGCCAGATGTTGAGACGTGACCCCTTTTTCAAGACGCTGGCCTTGGCGATCACGGGCGGGACCCTGGCCGCCAACGCCTGGCATATCCTGGTCAACCAGGCCCCTCCGTCTTGGGACGACGGCTGGTATCTCGAGAACAGCTTCCGCTTCTTCGAGGCCCTGGGCCGCGGCCCCTGGGACTTCGCGGTGGAATACGCCGGCTCCTACCGAATCAAGCCGCCGCTCATCTCGGTCCTTCCGCTTCCGATCTACGCGGTCATCGGCGCCGGAGAACGCGCGGCCCTCTGGGTCCATGAGATCTGCCTGGCGCTCACGCTCTGGCTGGTCTACCGGATCGGCAAGGAGCTCTACGGCGAGGACGCGGGCGCCGCGGCCGCGGCCAGCGCCGCGCTCTTGCCCATCCTCTACGGCCTCTCCCGGGTCTACCTGGTGGAGACCCCGCTCACCTGCGCCGTGGCCGCGGCCCAACTGGCTTTTCTGAGGTCTCGAAAGAATGGGCCTCGCCACGGGCTCATCCTCGGATTGATCCTGGGATTGGGCATGCTCCTCAAGGTGATCTTCCCCCTCTACCTGCTGGGAACCGCATGGCTCCTGCGGCGCGAGCTGCGGGTTCACGCCAAAACCGCCATCCTGACGGGAGCGGCCGTTGCCTCCACGTGGTATCTCTTCAACCTCCCGTATATGGCCGGTTGGACCTGGAGCACGAGTTTCGGGAGCGTGGCCGCCGACTATGGCTCCAAGTCGATCTTTTCCGCCGCGGTTTGGTGGGCCTATATCATGCGGGTGGGACGGGATCTCTTCTCCGGAACCTACATCGTCTCGGCGGCCGCCCTGCTCGCGTGGGCGGCCGCGCGGCGGCGCGAGCCCTTCAAATGGGGAGAGGCCGAGACTCTGCTGGCGGCTTGGTTTCTGATCCCGGCCGCCGTCTGCACCCTGGGAATCAACAAGGAGATCCGCTACCTGGCCCCCGCGGCGCCGGCGGTTGCCGTCGCCGTGGGCGCGGCGGCCGCGCGCCTCTGGGGCGGGCCCGCTTCCGGACTGCTCGCGGCGGGGCTGCTGTCGGCGCCCCTGGCTGTGTTCGGGACCCAGACCTTCGGCCGGCCCGCCGGTCCGCCGCTCTCCTTCAACGGACCTCCCACGCGGGACCCCGGATGGGCCCGTGGGGCGTTCCTCGACGCCTTGGAGAAGCTCGCGGTCGCAAACGGCGAGCCGCCCGACGGCGGCCCGCCGCCGATCGTGGCTATCGGCATCGAGCACCGGCGCTTCAACGCCAACAACCTCTCTTCGCTGGCTGCGTTGCGGCGCCTGAAGTGGCGTTTCATCAACCTAGGCTATTCCGCGCGCACGCGCGAAGCGGTCCTCATCCGGCTGCGCGACAAGGGCGCGCGCTACATCGTGATGGTTCGGGGAGTTCCCCGCGGGGATGTGGCCGAGTTCCTCAACCGCGCCAACGACGGGATCCAGGATTGGCTCGATCGCGGCGTGATCCGCAACGCCGTTCTAGGAGACGTTCCGTTGACCCCGGGCGTTACGGCGACGGTTTACCGCATTCAGCCCTGATGGCTCCATCCCTGCGGCGGTGTTTCTTCGTCCTGCTCTTATTCGAGGTCCTGGCGTTTCGTCTTCACATGACGTCGATGGGGTTTTACCTCGACGACTGGTGGGAGATCTCCCACACCGCCCAACGGGCGGGGTACTGGGAAGGCGTCAGGGGCCTGGCAGCCACGGAGTTCTACTGGGACCGGCCGGTCAACCTGCTGCTGTTTCCCCTGATCCACCGCATCAGCGCGGTCCCCGATGTTCTGGGTCCCAGGGCCTGGGCGCCTCAAATCCTTCTGACCGGGCTCGAGACGGCCCAGGCGTGGCTCCTCCTGCTTCTGCTCGACGGGCTCACCCGCAACCGGCGCTTGGCCTTGGCGGCCGCCGCGTTGGCCTTGCTCTTCCCCAACCGCGGCGGGACGCATTTCAGAGCCGGCGGAATCTCCACCCATGTGGGACTCGTGACCGCCTTGGCGAGCCTCGTTCTGCAACTGCGGTGGCTGGGGTCGCGCCGCACGATGCATTTGGCCGCGGGGCAGCTCCTTTACGCCCTGGGTCTGTTCACCTACGATGGCCACATGTTGGCGCCGGCCTTCCTCGCGGGAGCCCTGGCCGCCCGCGACCGGGTGGAGGGAAAGCCCTGGCGTCGCGCCGCGTCCGACGCGAGTCGATGCCTGGCCCCCTTCGCGTTGGTCCTGGGGGCCGCGCTCCTTTGGAAGTGGGCGGGCGTGCAGGCATTTTCGGACGCCGCGAACCCAAAGGCATCCGTCATATCCGTCTCGGTCTCGAATGTCGTCAAGGTCTTCGTGGCGGGGCTGGGATGCACCACGATCTGGCCCCTGTCTTTGAGCGCCGTGAGGCTGGCCGATGCCTGGATCGAATTCGGCTGGCTCTTGGCATGGCTTCCGGTCTTGGCGTGGTGGGCCGCCCGGGAGATCGGCGTCGTCGAGGAGGGGCAGGACCGGGAGAGACGAGCCGGGATGGCCGCCTTGGCCGGAGGGGCCGCGTGCGGCTTCATCGGGACCTATGCCCCATTTACCCTCTCACCCGCCTATATGCCGTACGTGAACGGGGTGATGAGCCGTCTCAACGGCACGGGCGCGTGGGCCGGCGGAATGATCCTGGCGGGAGCCTACTGTCTCCTACAGCGCCGCTTTGCCGGGGTCTCCGGCCCAGGGAGATATATTCCCCGCGCGGCGCTCGCCCTCACTTTGAGCGCCTTTTTCTGGACGAGTTGGGTCGAATCCCGGGCCTGGGGTCAGGCCTGGAGCCTGCAGAAGGAAGTCCTGGCCGGGGTGATCCGCGATCCCGCCGTCATTCGGGGGCCGGCCACGATCATCCTGACCGGGGTCCCCAAGACGATCCGCGGGGCGCCCGTGTTCGACAGCGACATGGACTTCGGCACCGCCCTCCGGGTTGTGACGGGCCGCCAGGACCTCACCGGCAACGTCTTTTCCGCCGGCATGCAAGTTCAGGACGGCGAGCTCGTGCAAACCTACTTCGGCCGAACCGTGTATCGGAAGCCTCTTTCAAGCCTGCGGGTTTACGACCACGCCGCCCGACGTTCCGGGCCGGCCACGGGATTGAAGTCCTTACCACCGGTAAGTCGCAGCCTCCTCTTCAAGCTGTTCCTAGGGCCCGGTATGGAGCCCTAGGATGCGGCGTCGGCCGAGGTGGCCCGCCGCGCTGTTGGTGATCCTGGCCCTGGCCGTCTTCCAGCACGCCCCTTGGGCCGGGCTCCACCTCGACGACCACGGCTTCCATCGGGCCCTGGCCCACGCCGACGCGGCTCAATTCTGGAAGCAGTTTTGGCTCTACGTCCCCGGCCGCAACCTCCACATCCTCTACACCTGGCTTCTCTACAAGGTTCTGGGTCCATCCCCGACGGCCCTTCATCTTTTCGGCCTGGCGCTGGACGCCGCCAATGCCTGCCTGGCTTGGTCGCTCGCCCTTCGGCTCGGAACCGGCGCGGGCGGGGCGCTGCTGGTCTCGGGTCTTTTCCTCGTGTTCCCCAACCACGGCGAGACCCATTTTTGGACCTCCGCCATCGCCATGAACCTGCTTTCCACGACATTCATCCTGGCGTCGGCCCTCGCCGCCTGCTCCGGGAGCATGCTTTGGAGCCTCGTCCTCTTCGCCCTCGCCCTCTTCGACTACGACCAAGCTTTTCTGATGTGGGTCCCCATACTGTTGTGCCTCAACCGCGCCCCGGCGGAAGGTGCCCAGCGGCGCCGGCGCGGGGCGGCTTTCGCCGCGGCGGCCGCCGCGCTCTGCGTGACCCATGTCGCGCTGCGCCATGGGGCCCCCGCGGGGAGCAACCCCACCGTGCGACTGGGCACGATCGGGCTGCGCGCCGCGGAGGCCGTGGCCGCATCCGCGGCGCCAATCGTAAGGCTCCCAGCCTGGGAGACGCTTCACAGCTTCTGGGGAGGCCCGGCGGCCACCCTCGCCCTCGCCGCGGGCCTGGCTGCGGCGTGGGTCTGGGGGGTATGCCGCCTATGGCGAGGCTCCGCCCAGCCGGCCGGGAAGTCGTTAGCCGGTTTCGGCGCGGCGTGGTGGCTGTCCGCTTACTTCCCCAACTTCTTCTGGCACATCGACCCCAGGCATCATTACTTGCCCAGTTTCGGCCTGCTTCTGCTGCTCCACGCCGGCGTCGTGCGGCTCCTGGCGCGCCGCCCCTCGGCCGCGGGCGCGCTGGCGGCCGCGGGATTCATTTTCTTCGGGGTCTCCTCGGCCCTCGCCCTGGGGCAGGGCTGGTCCTGGAAAACCTCGTGGGAGCTCTTGGACCGGTTCGCGGCGCGGGCCCCGGCGCTCCTGGGAGCCTCTCCCGAGAGCCTCTTCCTGCACGGCGCGCCCCGGCGCGTCGCCGCTGCCCCGGCCTTCGCCCTGACCAGCGAACACCTTGTCGCCTTCGCCCACCGCACCGGCCACGAACCGCGGGCCGGAGCGGTGACCCTCACGCCCACGCGCACCGGCCTGTTCTCGGGAAACTATCCCGAGATCTTCGATGAGTCCCACCTGTGGTGGACTCCCCTCGCCTCCGCCCGAGTCATCGTCTATGGTCCGCACGGGGCTCTGAGCTGCGCGAGAGCCTTGAACCTCGACCTGCCTAACTCGCGTTCCCTGCGACTGGCTCTCGATCCAAGGCCCGGCTGCTCCGCCGAGCCGCGCCTCTGGATCCCGGTCTGGCTTGAGTCAAGCCGCCGTGTCGCTCCCCCCGGTCCGCCGCTCTCCGCGATCCCGGGCGGGCCGGCCCTGCATTCGGCCGCTGCCGAGATCGAGCGCGGCCTGCTGCGCCTGAGGCTCCATTGGAGCGGGGCGGCCCAGCGCGACTTCGCGCTCATCTTTCGAATCTACGACCGTTCCGGCAAGCTCCTGTTCAAGCCCGTCTACCGGGAACAACCGCAAGACCCCGGCTCGGCGCGGCTGGTCTGGCCTCTGTTCAATGATCTCATCCCGGCGTCTACCTGGAAGAAAGGCACGGCCGTCGAGGAGACCTACCTCCTGCGCCTGCCCGCGCCGCTTCCCGCCGGCCCGGCTGAAGCGCGGTTCGAGGTCCTCGAGCGCGCCGAGACGGGGGCCTGGCCCCGGATCGGCGAGGTCCGAGCGGCGGTGAAACTGTGAGCCGTTCCCGGGCGTTCCTGATTCTCCTTCTCATCGAGTTTTTCGGCTTGCGCCTGCACCTGTTCAAGACGGGCTTTCACCTCGACGACTGGTTCGAGGCGTCTTTGACCGTCTCGGGCCCGGGCTACTGGGACGGCGTCCGGGGCTTCGCCGACTCCGGCATCTATTGGGACCGGCCGGGGAACATGCTTCTGCTGCCCTTGGCGCACCGTCTCAGCGGCGTCTCGAGAAGCGAACCCATCCCCGGCCGTCCGTGGGTGGCGCAACTCTTATCCGCCCTTCTGGAGGCCGCCGAAGGCTGGCTCCTCTTCCTCCTGCTCGAAAAGCTCCTGCGCCGTCGCGGGCCGGCCCTGGCCGCGGCGGGGTTGGCCCTGCTTTTCCCCAACCGCGGGGGTTTTCACTTCCGGACCGCCTTGCTCGGCCAGCACCTGGCCCACGTCCTGATGCTGGCCAGCATGCTGGCGCACCTACGGTGGCTGGCGTCCGGTCGCGTGCCGGCTCTTGCCGCCGGGCTAGGTCTTTATGCCCTCGGGCTCCTGACCTTCGACACGCCCATGCTCACCCCCTTGCTGTTGGCGGGCGCCTGCGCCGGCCGAACCTGGGCCGAGAGCCGGGACCCCCGCCGGTCGGCGGGGGAATTTGCGCGTTGCGCGGCGCCCTACGCGGCCGTCTTCGCTGGGCTGGTGCTTTGGAAGCTGGTTGGGGTCCCGGCGATCGCCGGCGGGACCAATCAGAAGGCGGCCATGGTGACCTTCGAGACCGCCAATGCCGTCAAAGTCCTGATCGCGGGCTTGGGCTGCACCACCCTGTGGCCCCTGACGTTAAGCGCGGTCAGGCTCCGGGACGCCCTCCTCGAGCTGGGCTGGATATGGCTGTTTCTCCCGGCCTTCGCGTCATGGGCCGCCTGGGCGCTCGGCGGCCGCGGCCAGGATGAGCCCCCTCCCGGGCGAGGCGATTGGGGAGCTCTCGCCGGGGCCATGGCCGGAGGGTTCCTTGGGAGCTACGCGCCTTTCCTCCTGTCCGGCTCCCACATGCCCTACGTCAACGGCGTCCTCAGCCGCGTCAACGCCGCCGGGGCTTGGGTGGGAGGGATGTGGACCGCGGGGCTGGTGGCCCTCTTGCCAAGCCGCCTGCGGACCCCGGCGCTGGCCCTGCTGCTGGCGGGTTTCACCTGGACGAATTGGGTCGAGTCCGCGTCCTGGGCCCGGGCCTGGGACCTCCAGAAGGAAATCCTTTCCGCCCTGGTTCCCCAGGTCCGGAGCCTCCCCGGCCCCGCGGCCATCCTGCTCACCGGGGCGCCCCGGAACATCCACGGCGCGCATGTCTTCGACAGCAATTACGATCTTGGGGGCGCGCTCCGGCTGGCCACGGGCCGCGCGGACCTGAGCGCCAACGTCCTCCACCCCAACATGGAAATCCGGGGCGACGAGCTCGTCCAGAGCTACTCCGGAGTTGCCGTCAACCGCTATCCGCTGGCGGACCTGAAAGTCTACGATCACGCCACGCGACGGCTCGGGGCGGCGGGCCGCCTGGTCCCTCCCCCGGCCGAGAAGAGAAGCGTCCTCTTCAAGCTCGTCTTCGGGCCGGGGATGCAGCCGTAGCCGCGGTGGCGCGGTCTGGGCCTTGACCAAAACAAGGGGGGGGTACACTTGTATACGCGGCAGTGAATTCGCTCATAGTTTTGAATCATGAAATCTGAAGTGATATGCTGGGTCCCAGTTCCAGGGAAGACGGAGGTATTCCATGCACGTCGAGAGCAACCAAGCTGGCGCTGTAGGCGCGTCGAGGTCGGTTTCCCGGTTTCGTTGGCCTACCAGCGAGATCTGCAGCTCATCCGTTCTCCGGCCGGTTCTCGGCAAGACCTGGGCCCGGAGCGTGTGGACGTGTCGCGGGGAGGGGATATCGTGGGGCGGCACGCCCTCTCCCTTCGAAGC
>CAYJXJ010000041.1:0-29591 GCA_964374095.1 uncultured Elusimicrobia bacterium | reverse complement strand
CGGCCCTCCCCAAGCCCCATCCCACCTAGGCTCCCGGACGCTTGGGGAAGTACTGAAAGAGGATCGTCCTGATCCTTTCCGGCGCGAATGTCGCAGCTGAGGTTCTTCAGCAGGCCCTAGCGGGCCAGCCCTTGTTTCTTCTCGAGGAAGTCCGCCGCCACCCCGCCCCGCTCTTCTAGGTCTTTCGTCCCATGACGCGTCGGGACTTGCGGTCCTTTACTGCGCGAGGCCCACCGCCTATACTGAACGCGCAGTCCGCGGCCGCCTTGGGAAGCCCGTGAAGGGCAAAGGCTGTGGGACGAGCGGGGTGAGGCCATGAAGAGCGGGCGAGGGCTGGTGCTGCTGGCTTTGGTCCTGGGAGGGGCGCGCGGCTCCCTCCATGCCCACCGCGCCATCTACGGCCACGACGACCGGCAGGACCTCTTCGAGGCCCCGGCGGACCAGGCGAAGCTGGCCGAGAGCACGGTCGCCCTGTTCTTCGCGGCCGACGTGAGCACGGACCCTGTGAAAGGGACGGCGAAGCTCAAGACCACCAGCCTTGAGGAACGTACCGGTCTCTGCGACTGCGACGGGGAACGCTTCCGCGACCAGCCGACGGGGGCCTACTGCTCGGGCGCCCTGGTCGGGCCCGACCTGGTCCTCACGGCCGGACATTGCATGAGGGGGGATCCGGAGGATAAGGAGACGGATGCGGACCGATGCCGGGAGACGAAGTTCGTCTTCGGCTTCGGAATCAACAAGGAGGGCGCCGACCCGACGACCGTCCCGGCCGGGAACGTGTACGGTTGCCGGGAAGTGGTCCGGAAGGTGGTCAAAAGCACGGGGACAGGGGTGCAGGACTGGGCGATCGTCCGCCTGGACCGGATCGTCGAGGGCCGCAAAGCGCTCGCCGTCAGCGCCTCAGGGGAGGTGAAAAAGGGCGCCTCCGTCTTCATGATCGGCCATCCCTCGGGCCTGCCGACCAAGGTGGCCGGAAACTCCAAGGTCCGCACCGTCCACGACACGTATTTCGTCTCCAACCTGGACAGCTTCAAGGGCAACTCCGGCAGCCCCGTCTTCGACGATGAGACCGATGAGATCGTGGGCGTCCAGGTCTGGGGGAGCGCGGACTTCATGACCTGCTATGACTGCAAACCCGACCCCCACTGGATGGGCAAGTCCACCGTCTTTGACAACGACAAGGGCCCGGGGGAGGCCGCGACCCGGACGTCGCTGCTGGCCGCGGATCTGAAGTCCGCCCGAGAGGCGACGCAGAAGGCCATCGAGGAGAAGCTGAAGTTCAAGCTGGCCGAACCGAAGGCGAGCAAGGCCCTCGACCAGTTGAAGAAAGCCTCGGAACCTCGCTAGGCCTGCCGCACGCCGACGCGGGCCGTGCCCTCGGCGGGCTCACGGAGCGCGGCGGTCATGCGCGGGAGGGTGGTCTTTCTAGGATCCCTCGACTCACCCGCGGAGCGGGGTGAATTTCTTGAGATCGACGCTCAACCGGAACTCCTTGGGAGAGCCTGACTCCTCCGAAATGACGACGCGCAGCGCCCCCTGCTCGTAGACCCAGGTTCCGGCCTGGAAGTTGACGCGGCCTCGGCGCTGCATGCCCAGGTCGCAGGTGTGATCCGGTCGGAATATCATCTGCATGGTTACGTTGAAATCCAGGGGACCTGGACTCCGAAGGAAGGTCCGCTGTAGGCGCCGGGCGGCGGCTCAGCGTCCGCCGAGCTTCAGGGTGGAGACGATGCGCTCGAATTCCGGGAGGGTCGCCTCGAACGAAGCGCCCACACCCTCCATGCGCAGAACGTAGAATCCCTTCTTCACGGGGATCACGACATGGATCTCATGCTTGGGCCCGGGAAGGGTCTCGCCGTATTGGCCGGTGCGCTTGGCGGTCCAGACCACGTGAACCCGCTCGGCCAGGCGGCCGGCGACGGTCGCCTTCTTCTGCTCCCGGAGCTCCTTGATCCGCCCGACGCCCTCCAACACCGGCTCCAGATAGGCCTTGGGAGTTTGCGCGGAATTCTTTCCCAGGGGATAGCCTTCGAGGATGACGCCCACGCCGCTGTTGGTCCCGGCCGGGCGCAGCATGAGGGCCCGAAGGCCGGGGGTCTGCTGCCATGCCGAGGGAAATTCCAGGGCGAAATCGCCCTTGGGGTGCGAAAACTTGCTGTAGGCCAGCGCCGCCCCGGCGCTCGATCCGAAGGCGAGCAGGACGACGACGAAGAGTCCTCTCATTTGAAGTAGTCCGGGTCGACCTGGAGGCGCAGGTCAAACCCCGCGGCGGGGTCCTTGGCCCGCAGCCACTTGAGCTCCTTCTCCATCCGGCTGACTTCCTTCTGCCGGGCGTTCACTCTGTCCTCGGTGCTCGTGAGGCGATGACGCGCCGCGGTCAAATCCCGCTCGACCATATCGAGCTCATGCTCCAAGTCCCGCGATGGGGACGCTCTCAGTTGGGCGGAAATTGCCGCATGCAGCGCTTCCAACTCCTGGATGCGCGCCCGGTGGTCCCCGACGAGGGCGCGCAGGTCCGCCAGCGCTCCCGCCGCGCTCAGGGGATTGCCGGCGTCGACCGCATGGCGCAGAGGCAGACGGCCTTGGAAGTACCCTTCGCTGAAATTGTTGTAGTGATGGTCGTGGGCGATGCTGCGGTGAAACTCCGCCTCGCCCTTTTCGAGCGCCTTGCTGAAGGCCTCGAGGTCCGTGAACCACGCCCGCGTCCCGTCGTCGCGGCTCTTGGAGAGCTCCTTGTACTTGTCCGGATGGGCCTTGACCAACGCCGAGCGCATCACGGTCTCGACCTTGAAGCCGCGCATCTCGGAGTCGATGGTGTAGTAGCGGCCCGCGTACATGTCGTAGATGTGCTGGAGCTCGTGGGCGAAGACCAGGGCCGCGGCCACCGGGTGGGTATCGGCCACCGAGGGCACGATGGCCAGTCCCTGGGGCAGGTCGTAGTCTCCGGGGACCGCGTAGCCGGCCACTCCCTTGGCCTTCTTGTCGACCCAGATTCCCTCCCCCCGGGGACGGTCCTGGAGGAGCTTCACCACGGTGGGCAGGATATGCGACATCTCCCGGCGCTCCTTCTCGGGAGCGGTAAGGGAGACCTCGTAGAGCGCCAACAGCCCCGGGATCGCTTCCTGCGGGACGCCCTTGCCGGTCAGGAAATTGTTGAAGCGGAGCTTTGTCTCGAGCGGCCTCTGCACCGCCTCGGAAGCCAACGCATCCAGGAAGCTCGCCTTGGCTCCCGGCGGCAGGACCGGGGGCAGGCGCACGACTCCCGGGCTGCCGTCCTTGGCCATCACCCCGTCAAAGACATCGCGCCATTCCAGGGCCAACCCCTTGTTCTTGACCATCTCGGCGAGGCCCTTGAGCACGGACTCGACCTGCTTGGGATCCTTGAGCACGTGGCGGGCGGTGTCGAGCCTCTCGATCTGCCCGAAGACCGCGTCCCCCCATACGGCCTTTATAAACTCCTGGTCGTCGGCCGAGAGAGCTTCGCCCTTGGCCCGCGCCAGCAAGTCCTCGAGCCGGGACCGCAGCGCCGCCTCGCCTTGACCCACCAGGCGCTTGCGGTCCTGCGCGGAGAGCTTCGCCCAGGATTCCACGGTCTGGGCCTCTAATTTCTTGCCGGCGAGGTAGCGCTGGTAGTTGAAGTAGTAGCTGTGCCCGGGGGCGTCCCAGAGAACGTCCGCTTCGGCGGGTTTGTCGGCTGGGACGGCGGCGGGCGCGCCCGGCGCCGGCCTGTTCTCGTCGATGGCGCGCACCCGCTCGGCGTCGGCGGGCATTGAAAACAGAAGCGCTCCCGCCAAAAAAGCCGGGAGCGCCGTTTCGAGGACTCGGGGTCGTGAGGGGTTCACGGGATTTCCTCTAAATCCAGTTTAACCCCGGCCCCTTGATTTGTCAAGGGGTCGGGACCATTTGTCAAGCCCCCTAGCCTCCCCGCGGCTAGGTGTACTATACTCCGCTCATGAGCGCGGCAATCCTCCTGTTGGCCCTCGCGGTCCAAGCCCAGCAGCCTCCCGCGGTTTCCACGACGACGGCCGCGCCCAAACCCCCGGCCCTGCGCCGTCTCGCGATGGAGGAGATCCCCCGCTTCAACGACAGCTTCCCGGGCGAACACGCCCGGCAAGGCCTCCTCCGGGCCGCCAAACGCGCCATGGCCTACCTCGCCAAACTACCGCCCAAGACCTTCAAGTTGGCCGACCGCGACTACGCCCCGGCCATTCTCGAAGACACCCTCAAGGAATTCACCGCGCTCTGGGAGCAGGGCCTTCCCCCCGATGAATTCGACCGCCAAGTCGCGGCCCGCTTCGAAACCTTTCAGTCCATCGGGCTCGATGGGCAGGGCCGCGTGGTCTTCTCTTCCTATTATCAGCCCGTCCTGGAGGCCAGCCTCAAGCGCACGGAGCGGTTCAAGCATCCCATCTACCGCCGCCCGGCCGACATGGTGGAGGTGCCGCTCGCGGAATTCGGCGGCAAGCACGGAGAAGCGACGCTGATCGGCCGGGTCGGCAAGGATCGGCGGGTCGTCCCCTATTTCGGGCGCGATGAGATTGACTTTCACAAGGCCCTCGCGGGCAAGGGCATGGAGCTGGCCTGGCTGGCCGACCGATTCGACATCCTCGACCTCCATATCCAGGGCTCCGGGATTCTTAAGCTCCCCTCGGGCAAGGAGGTCCTCGCCGGCTACGCCGCCACCAACGCCCGGACCTACAACAGCGTCGGCCTCTCCTTGGTCAAGGCCGGGGTCTTCACCCGGGAAGAGATCACGCACGACAAATTGCGCCAATACTTCCGCAGCCATCCCGAAGCCGCCGCGTGGGCCCTCGCCCAGAACCCCCGCTACACCTTCTTCAAGCTTTCGCCCCTGCCCAAGGACGGCGAGCCCATGGGCACCATGGAAGCCTCGCTGACCCCGGCCCGCTCGATCGCGATCGATCCCGAGGCCGTCCCCCTGGGCGCCCTGGCCTACTTCTCGACCACCAGCCCCCAAGCCGACGACCAAGGGCGGCTGCTCGGCTCGTTTCCCAACAGCCGCTTCGCGGTGTGCATGGACACCGGGGGCGCCATCAAAGGCCCGGGCCGCGTGGACATCTACGCCGGGCACGGCCCCATGGCCGCGACCACCGCGCGCAACCAGTGGGCCGACGGGAAGCTCTTCATCCTCGTCAAGAAGGTCCCGCCGCGGGAGCGGTGATGCCGCCCCGGCCGACCGGTTTGGCCGGGGCCTTGGCGCGCGGCGAACGCCTCTTCAACGAAGGACTTTATTTTGAGTGCCACGAACTATTGGAGGATTCATGGCGGGCCGCCGGCCAGCCATGGAAGGCCTGCCTGCAGGGCCTCATTCAAATCGCGGCGGGATTTCATAAGCTCAAGACCCATCCCGACGGGCCGGGCGGCCCGTGGGTCATTCGGCGCGGACTGCAGAAGATTCTAGCCCCCGAGAGCCCGCTGGCGCGCGAGGCCGCCACGGGGACGAGGGACGACGTCGAGCGATTCCTCGAAACGCGGGCCGCAGGCTCTCCGAGTCCGGCGCCGCGCATGCGTTGGCGCTGGAAGCCGGAAGCCTAACGAACCGCTCATCGGCGCCCACATCAAACCACACTCGCCTCATCGCCGCTTGGTCGTCTCCTCCCCGATGAACATCCGGTTAACTCGCCCTAGACCCTGGCCGCTTGAAGATCACAATCCCAGATAACCCGCTCCAGGATTCGTTAGTCTACGCCCAGCTTCAGGGCGAGATGGCTCACCCCGACCTGTGCTCTCGCAGAACGAGATGGAAAGGTAATGTGGAAGTAGAGACTGTCGGGTTTTCCATCCGGTATGGCTTTAACGTAATCTGCGGTGCAGTCAAATCGGATTTGCTGCTCTGCCAGTTCTGGAGACTGGACTCGAGCCGCGGTGAGTGGCGCGCCACGGAGTACATCGCGTTCTCAAAGACGTCGCCTGCTCCGGCGCAACCATCGAGTCTCGGGGATTACGATCCCCCGCACTGGAAGGCTTGTTGCTCGGACACTGACGCTCAGAAGTAGACACCTATACTCGGCTGTCCTTCCACGGCGGGCGGCCTATTGCCGCCCGCCGTGGATCTAAAGCAGCGCGACGATGGCGCCGGCCAGGACGACGCGGTAAATCACAAAGGGCAACAGGCTGCGGCTTCGCACATAGCGCAGGAGTCCCCAGATGGCGGCCGCTCCCGTGGCGCCGGACACGGCGATGCCGATCCAGAACGGCATCGTCATCGCCTCAGGCCCCACGTCCCGGAGCTTCATCAGCCCCGCCCCGAAGGTGATCGGAGCCGCGAGCAGGAAGGAAAACCGCGCCGCCTCCTCCCGCCGCAGGCCCAACAACAGACCCGCCGTGATGGTGATGCCGGAGCGCGAAACCCCCGGCACGATGGCCAAGGCCTGCGCCAAGCCGATGCCTAGGCAGACGCGCCAGTCCAAGCCCTCGGGACCCCGGTTCTGGCGGCCCAGGCGCTCGGCGGCGGCCAGCAGGATGCCGAAGGACGCGAGAGTGCCCGCGATCAAGGCCGGCGAGCGAAACCGGGTCTCCACCAAATCATCGAGGATGAGCCCGGCGAGGGCCGCGGGAACCGAGGCCGCGGCGATGCGCCACAGGAGCGCCGATCCGGAGCGCGCCTCCCCCAGCAGCCGCAGCCAGTCCCGCCAGAAGCAGATGGCTAAAGCCGCCAGGGTCCCCCAATGGAGGGCGACATCATAGGAGAGGCCCTGGTCCGCCCAGCCCAAGAGGCGGGGCACGAGTATTAAATGGGCCGAACTCGAGATCGGCAGGAACTCGGCCAAGCCCTGCACCGCGCCCAGGACGGCGGCTTGGAGCGCGGTCACCGCGACTCCCCGGCTCCGGCGCGGCGGATGGCCCGGCGCACGCCGGACATGAATTGGTCCACGGCGGGATGGAGCGGGCGGCCCCGGCGCCTGAAGCCGTAAATGTCCCGGTGCAGGGGCGGCCCGGGAAGCTGGACCACCCGGCCTCGCGTCAGGGCCTCCTTCATGACGAGATCGGGCAGGACGCCGACGGCCACCCCGTCGATGACGAAGCGGCGGTGGGTCTCCAGGAACTCGGCGAAAAAGACCACGCGCCGCCGCAGCCTCTGGTCGGGAAACCCGTCCGGAGCGGGGGCGGCGGGATCGGAATGGAAATACCGCGGCGCGATCCACGGCAGCCCCAGCGTCTCCGCGACGCCGCGCGGCCGGCCGCAGCGGCGCAGAAGGCTCTTGGAGGAGTAGACATGGGACTTCAAGCGGCCCAGAAGGCTCGACTCCAGCCCGGGGTCGGGGATCTCGGTGTAGTAGAAGGCGATCTCGGCCTCATCCTTGCGCAGGGCCTCGGCCATTTCCTTGGGTTCGAGATCATAGAGCCCGAAGCGGGTCCCGGGAAAGCGGCGCTGGAAATCGAGCAGGACGTCGGCGAAGAGATAGTTGGTGATCATCTCCCGGCTGGCGACCCGCAGCATGGCGGGGCCCTCGGGACCGGCCCCCGCCAGGTCGAGCTTGGCCCGCTCGATCTCGTCGAAGACGCGTTGGGCCCGCCCCTTGAGCACCTCGCCGTCGGCGGTCAGCGCCACGCGGCGCCGGGTGCGCGCCAGAAGGCGGCGGCCGACCGATCGCTCCAAGAGCGCCACGCTGCGGCTGACGGCCGGGGGAGAGACGTGGAGATTGGACGCGGCGCGCGTGAAGCTCAGTTCGCGGGCGACCTCCAGGAAGTACCGGAGCTGGTAGAGGTCCATACTCAGATAAGCAAATGTTAACATACTATGAACTATTATTCAATTTACATTCACATCGAATCACGGCATAATAGTCCCGTGAGGGCACAGGCCTTCACGGGAGGCGGGAATGAGAGATTTTTCGGCGTTCCGCGAGATGGTCGAGGCCCGGCTCTGGAGGCACCCCGTCATCACGGAGAACCCCTACACCCGCTGGTTCGCCGGCGGCTCGGCCTCGGACTCAGACATCCGGGACTTGATCCTTCAATTCTCGGTGTTCTCGAACCATTTCCTGGTGATCCAGGCCAAGCGCATGGTCAACGCCGCGACCGAAGAGTCCGAACGCCAAGCGCGCCACATCCTCATGAACGAGTGCGGGGTGGGCATGGATCCGGCGACCGGCTCGGCCGAGGGACGGACCTTCTCGACGCGGGCGGCCCACATCAACTGGCTGCGCGAACTCGGCGCCGCCCTCGGGATGGAGCCGCGCTCCCTGGGACGCTGGGAGAGCGGCAGCCCCGCCACCCGAGCCTTCCTCGACGGCCTGGATCGCAGTTACGGGAGCCGGGACGGGCGCATCGGCGCCGGGGCAAGCTTCGCCATCGAGAACTGGGCGGCCTTCGGCATCGGCGATGCCAAACTGGAGCCCCGCAATTTCTGGAAAGAACTCATTGTCGGTCTGGAGGAGCACAACCGGAACGCGCGGGCGCCCCGCGGACTGGAACCGCTGCCCCTGGGATTCTTTCAGTATCATTTCCAACTCGAGTCGGGACACGGCGCCAACGTGTGGCGCGAGCTCGAATCAAGCTGCGATGAGCCCGACTTCGACCCCGAGGTGTTCTTGGAAGGCGGGTCCCAAGCCCTCGACTCGATCCTAACCTTCTGGCTCGGGCTCGACGACACCCGCCGTCAGGGCCCCGCCCGTGCCGCTCGGCCGGCGGTCGCGGCCGGAGCCTGGCCCCTGGAAACGGTGGCCGGGCAGTGGGGATACTAAAGACAGGCGGCTAGCGCCGCAGGGCCCCTTTGAGCCTGTCGCCCGTCTCCCGGATCAAGCCGTAGGCCTCCGCGGTCAGGGGGCGGACGCAGAGCTTGAGGCGGGACTCCAGCCACTTGAGCTCCGGCCGCCGCACCTTGAGGCGCCGGACGCGCATGGGGTCCCGGCCCGGAGGGTTGGAGCCCACCCGGGTGGTGAAGGCCAGCGCGTAGCCGGCCTCCCGGGCCATCGCCAGCCAGTCGGCATTGTATTCGCCCCATGGCCAAGCGAGCGCGTGGCAGGGGCGATCCAAGGCGTGCTCGAGAGCCCGGCGCGAGCTCGCGAGCTCGTCGGCCATGTCGAAAGACCCGCCCTCGCGGTGCCAGCCGCGGTGGGTGTGGGTATGCGACCCCGCCTCCCAGGTCCCGGAGTCGACCATGGCGCGCAGTTCCTCCCAGGTCAGGAAGCCCTCCGGGGACCTCTCGCCGGTGTGGGTATCGTGGATGGCGCCCCCCTCCCGGCTCGTCGCCCGGAGGCCACGCCGGCGGAGTTGTCCCGTGACCGGGAAAAGGACCGCGTTGAAACCGCGGCCGCGCAGGAGCGGGTGGGCGTAGACCCAGTTGTCCGCATAGCCGTCATCGAAAGTGATCATCAGGGTCCGCGCGGGAAGGGGATGGAGCCCCGCCAGATGGGCCTCCAGCTCGGAGAGGCCGGCCGTCCTCCAGCCCTTCGACTGCAGCCAATTGAGGTGGCGTTCGAAATCCTCCGGGGCGATCTCCCGGTCCGGCGCCACATGATGATAGAGCAGGACCGGGACCGAGTTCAAGCCGCCACCTCCCGATACACCGCTTCGAGCCGGTCCACAGCGCGCTCGCGCCCGAAGAGCTCTCGAACCCGCTCGTAGCCCCGAAGCGCCATCTCCGCGGCCGAGGCGGGATCGCGCAGCAGGCGCAGCAGGCCGCCCGCGAGGGATTCATGGTCTCCGGGAGCGACCAAGAGTCCCGTCGAGCCGCCGGTGACGACTTCCGGAAGCCCGCCCACCGCGGAGGCCACGACCGGCACCATGGCGGCCTGGGCCTCGATGAGCGCCGTGCCGATGCCCTCTTGGAGGGAGGGCATGGCGAAGAGGTGGGACTGGGCCAGAAGCTCCGATATGTCCCAGCGCTCGCCGAGCAGGTCCACGTGGCGGGCGAGTCCCATCGCGCGCACCACCCCCGCCAGGGCCTCGGTGCGGCGGCCCACCAGGCGAAACCGCACGTCCGGCCTCTCCCGAATCACGATTTTGGCGGCGCGCAGAAGTACCTCGTGTCCCTTGATGGGACTGAAATTGCCGACCATCATGACGATGGGGGGGCGGCCGTCGCGCACTTGTGCCCGGGCCCGCCGCGCCGCCTCGAAGCGCTCCATCTCGACGGCCGACGGCACGACTCGGATGCGCTCGCGCGCGACACCGGCCGATTCCAGTTCGCGGGCCACCGCCTCGCAAACCGCCACGTAGCGGCTCACCCGCCGCGACCGGTACTTGTAGAGGCTCAGGGGATTGGACCGCACGGGAAAGATCACCCGCCTCGTCACGACCAGCGGGGGACCGGCGGCGAGGTGCAGGGCCGCCAAGGCGACCGCGTGGGCCTGGGGATGGTGCGCATGGATGATATCGGCCGCCCAATCGCGGGCCAGCCGGCGCAGGCGATTGGCGGCCGTCAAGTCGATCTCGCGGCGGATCTCGAGGGCGTGGACCGGGACGTCGGCCGCCGCCAGACGCGCCCGCAGGGAACTGGAGCCGTTCTCGACGGCGGCGGGGCAGGCCACCGCCACCTCGTGGCCCCGGCGGCGCAGTTCCACGGCGCTCATGAGGATTTGGCCGGCCCCGCCCGTCCAGCCCGTGGCCTCGGAGACGAAGAGCAGCCTCACTTCGGGGCTTCCAGCAGGCTCACCAGGCAGCGGTCGGTGCCGGGCTCGCGGGTCGGCTCGACTTCGCCCTCATCGAGGAGGCGCATCCCGAGCGCCTCGAAAGCCCGGCGGTAGCCGGCGCTGCGCTCGCGCTTGCCCGGCGGGAAGCTATGCGCGAGCACCACCCTCCCGCCGGGAGCGCAGAGCCCGGCCAACCCTTGCAGCGCGCGGGAGAGTATGCCCCGGGAGACGCCGGTCAGCCTCAAGAAATCGTTGCGCTCGCCGAGGTAATAGAGGACCTCGCTGACGACCACGGCGTCAAACGCTCGCGCCGCGCCCAGATCGAGGGCCGCGATGTCCTGGCGGACGAATCGCACGCGTTCGCCCAGGCCGTCGCGCTCCAAGAGGCGCCGAGCGCGGTCCAAGGCGATGGCGGAAACATCCACCGCCACGACGCGCTCGGCCAGAGCCGCCAGCCGCCGGGTGAAAAAACCCTCGCCGCAGCCGACCTCGAGGAGGCGGCCGGAGGCGCCCCGACGGAGGTATTCTTCGACCAACTCGAAGCGCCGCCGCTCGAATTCCAGCAGCTCGTACCGGTAGGGATCCGTCCCGCGGGCGTAGACCTTGTCGAACTTCCGGCGGTTGGCCGCGGCTAGGACGCGATCGACGAGGCGGTGGGTCATGATGGGCCGTGGGCGGCGAGCGGACAATTGTACCAAATCCGCTTGCGGCCATCGCCCGCGTTTCTCGCAAACCACCTCCACCGGTGGAGGTGAGCACCGGTGAAATACCGCCGCCGCCGCCAGAATTTGATTTCCCCGTGACCGATCGTCTACCCGTTGACTCCCCCGAGTCTCACAAAATTCTGTCTTGCGCCTTCTTTTCGAGGAACCTCAAGACGCCCCTTCGGGAAGGCAGAACCCGCCTACACTTGGCTCTGCCGCGCTACGACGACCTCGTGCGCGGCGGCTTGGAGTCCTTCTGGGCGCGTCCCCCCTAACAGCCACCGAGTCCAACTGTACGCGCCTACACCCAGAGTCTCGGCGCATAGCACCGCCGAGGCGGCGGCATTGAGGCCGCGGCCCTTTCCGAGTTCTCAAGGCCTCCTTCCGACGGTCCCCGCCGGAGAAATGGGCCCCCGGGAATCCCCGGATCGGATTCCGTAAGGTTTTTCCTCCCCCTTCATGCCGCCTTGCGCAATTGCTGCCTGAAGCCGGGCACGGAGCGGTTGCGGGGTCCGCCGGGCGAATGCTAGGCTACCCGCAATGATTTCATCGAAACTGACCCAAGAATCACTCGACGAAATCGACCAATACGGCCGGGACCGCATCGGACTGAGCACCCTCGAACGCTACACCGGCTCCGCCGCCTCCGAATTCCAACCCTGCATCCTGCTCACCAACTTCAAGCTCTACGTGCGGGCCTTCAGCGAGGCGTTCAAGACCCCGGTGCGCAAGGGATCGGTGATGCGGGCCGGCCACAGCCCGGAGCAGGGGGTCTCGATCGTCGATTTCAGCGTGGGATCTCCCACCGCGGCCCTGGTGGTGGAGTTGTTGAGCTTCATCAAGCCCCGGGCCGTGCTGATGCTCGGCATGTGCGGCGGCTTGCGCGACGACTACCAGGTCGGCGACTTCTTCAACCCTATGGCCGCCATCCGCGAGGAAGGCACCTCCAACGCCTACATGCCCCCCCAGGTGCCGGCCCTCAGCTCCTTCGTCCTGCAGCGCCTGGTATGCGCGGAACTCGAGAACCGCAAACTGCGCTATCACACCGGCGTCATCCACACCACCAACGTTCGGTTCTGGGAGTTCAACGAAGAGTTCAAAAAAGTCCTCGCCGCCGAAAAGGCGCAGGCCATCGACATGGAATGCGCGACGCTCTTCACCGTGGGCTTCGCCCGGACGGTGCCCGTGGGGGCCCTGATGCTGGTCTCGGACCTGCCGCTCTCCCACCAGGGCATCAAGACGGCGTCAAGCTCCAAGGCCGTCTTCGAGAAATACACCAGCCTCCACATCGAGCTGGGCCTGGCCGTGCTCAGGACGGCCCGGGGCCTCCAGCGCCGGGGCTTTCTCGACTACCGCTTCTGACCAAAGGAAATGCCTGCCCTTCCAATATATAGAGGGGCAGGTCCTCGACCTATTGGAAGAAAACCATGATGCGCCAGGACGCGCGAACGATCGCCGACTTCTGCGCGGACCTGCCGCGCCCCGGCGTCATGGCCACGGTGGTTAAAGTGTCGGGCAGCGCCCCGCAGGCGGTGGGAGCCCGGATGTGGGTGACGCCTGCCGCGTTCATCGGCACCGTGGGCGGCGGCGAGCTCGAGCGACGCGTCCTGGAGGCCGCGCGGGGGCTCCTGCGGTCGGGCGGAGGCGCCCGCATCGAGGAACTGGTGCTATGCCGGGCCCTCGGGCAGTGCTGCGGGGGCCGCGTCGAGATCTTCCTGGAACCGGTGGGCCGGCGCCGCGCCGTCCACCTCTTCGGCGGCGGCCACGTGGGCCGGGCCGCGGCGGAGGTCCTCGCCGGCATGCCCTTCGACGTGCATGTCATCGACCCGCGCCCGGACTGGTCCTCGCCGGAAGGCCTGCCGCGCGCGGTCCGGGCGCATCAGGCCGACCCTCTCGCCTACGCGGCCGGGCGCGCCTGGGGCGAAGACGACGCGGCCTGCGTCTTCACCCACAGCCACGAGCTGGACTTCTCCCTGATCCTGCGGCTGCTGCGCGAACCCGTGGGCTTTCTCGGACTGATCGGCTCCGAGCATAAGGCCAAGGTCTTCTCGGGGCGCCTCGCGGGCCTGCCGGACGGCGAGCGCCTCCGGGAGCTTTGGGAGGAGAGGGTCCGCTGCCCCATCGGCATCCCCTTGCCGAGCAAGAACCCCAAGGTGATCGCGGTCTCGATCGCCGCCCAGCTCCTGCGGGAGTGGGGGCTGGGCGCGGCGTCTCCCGTCCCGGAGACGGCCGAGACCTCGGCGGCGTGAGCGGCACGCGTCGCCGCGACCCGAAGCTGCAAATCCCGCAGTTCTTCATTCTCGCGGCGGGTCGGGGCGCGCGCGCCGGCGGACCCAAGGCCTTGGCCGCGCATGGGGAGGAAGGGACGTTGCTGGAGGCGCACGTCCGCTCGATCGCCCGACGCTGGGCGCCGTGGAGCATCTCGGTAGCCGTGCAGGGGGAATGGCTGGCTCGCTGCCGCAGGATCAGCGACGCGGTGCGCTGGGTGGCGGCGGACCCTGACGGGACGCCTTTGTCCTCATTGCAAGCCATATGGCGCGCCTCTACGCTTAAGACCTGGGCCTTCGTATTCCCGGTGGACATGCTCCCGGCGTGGGAGTACGACATCTTCGACCGGCTTTGGACCAACCGGGGGTTGGGAGGCTGCGAAGCCGTGGTTCCATCATGCGGCGAATGCAAGGGCCACCCCGCCCTGCTCGCCCCTCGTCTCCGGCGGCAGATCCTCGCCCTGGACCCGAAGCGCGACCGCCTCGACCTGTGGCTGCGGGGCCGGAAGGTCCGCGTCGTGGAAATGCCCTACCCCCAGATCCTCTCCAACTGGGAAGCGACGTCCGAATTCCTCGCGCACATCGGCCGGGGCTCCGCGGCGGGACCGACCCTCGCCATCCGTTCGCGACGCGTCGTCCTTCCGGAAGGCGAGCGGGCCGCGGTTGTGGTCGTCGCGGGAGAGCGCATACTCGAAATCCTGCCCCATGACAAGGCCCCATCGGACTGCGCGGTCCAAGACGTGGACAACCTGGCGGTTCTCCCCGGACTGGTGGACACCCATGTTCATTTTAACGAACCGGGACGGACCGAGTGGGAGGGCATCGAGACCGGGACCCGGGCGGCCGCGGCCGGCGGAATCACGACTCTCGTGGACATGCCCTTGAACTCGATCCCGGTCACCACGACCCTCGCGGCGCTGACGCTCAAGCAGCGGTCGGCCCGCGGCAAACGACTGGTCGACCTGGGGTTCTGGGGCGGCCTGGTGCCCGGCAACAAGAGCCAGCTGGCGCCCATGGTTTCGGGGGGCGCCCTGGGTTTCAAGTGCTTCCTGATCGATTCCGGCATACCGGAGTTCCCGCCCGTCGGCGCGGCCGAACTCCGCGCCGCCATCCCGATCCTCGCGACGCTGCGGGTGCCCTTGCTGGTCCATGCGGAACTGGCATGCGCCGCGGCGCCCGCGGCAGGGAACCCGCGTCGCTACGGCGACTACCTGGCTTCCCGGCCCCGGGCCTGGGAAAACGAAGCCGTCGCCCTCCTCGTCTCGGTCCTCAGGTCGCTGCCAAAACGCCAGAGATGCCGGGTCCATATCGTGCACCTCTCGTCTTCCGAGGTCCTGCCGCTCCTGCGCGAGGCCATTGATGAGGACCTGCCTCTGACCGCGGAGACCTGCCCGCACTACCTCACCTTCGCCTCCGAGGAAGTCCCCGAGGGAGCGACGCACTTCAAATGCGCCCCCCCCATCCGCGAGCGCGCCAACCGCGAACGGCTGTGGCAGGCCCTCGACGAGGGACTGATCTCATTCGTGGTCTCGGACCATTCTCCGTGCGTTCCCGAGCTAAAGCGCCGGGACACCGGGAACTTCATGCAGGCCTGGGGAGGGATCGCCGGCCTCCAGTTCACCCTCCCCGCCGTCTGGACGGCCGCCCGGGCGCGGGCGCTCGACCTTTCGGCTTTAGCCCGGTGGCTCTCGGAGGGCCCGGCGCGCTTCGCGGGCCTGGCCGCCAAGGGCGCGATCCGCCCCGGCGCGGACGCCGACCTCGCGGTCTTCGACCCGGACGCGGCCTGGCGGCCCGCCCCCGGGGACATCCACCACCGCAACAAGCTGACCCCCTACGAGGGGCTCGAGCTGCGCGGCCGCGTGGAGATGACCTTTCTGCGCGGCCGCAAGGTCTACGACCGGGGGAAGTTCATCGGCAAGCCGGAAGGCTGGCAGCCGTTGCGGGAGTCCGGGCCGACCGGAATGCGAAATCGCTCTCGCGATTGAACACGTTTGTTTGATGCTGGATGCCTTGAAGAATTATCCGCCGTACTTGGGACGTTCCAAGCGCGGTGGATAAGTCGATGCCGATGGGCGGCACGATCCTCCGCCATCGGCCCCTTTGTGGGGTCCGGCCCAAATTCGGTAAGATGGCCGCGTGAATATTACCGAACTCGTGGACCTGGCTTCGGCCCGCGTGGGCGGCAAGGCCCTGGCCGCCAACGACGAGTTCTTCGCGCCCAAGGAGAACCTGCTCAAACCCGGCCCCGCGGTGTTCATCGCCGATAAATTCACCAGCCGCGGCAAGTGGATGGACGGCTGGGAGACGCGCCGTCGGCGCGAGCCCGGCTACGACTGGTGCGTGATCCGCCTGGGCATGCGCGGCGTCATCCGCGGGGTCAACGTGGACACGAGCCATTTTACCGGCAACTTCCCGCAGAAATTCTCGATGGAAGCCTGCGACCTGAGCGGACCGGTCTCAACCGTCCGGCTCGTCGACGGCCGGACCAAGTGGACCGAGATCGCCCCGCAAGCCGAGCTCAAGGGCGGCTCGGACAACGTCTTCATTCTCTCCGATGAACGCCCCTGGACGCACGTGCGGCTGAACATCTACCCTGACGGGGGCGTGGCCAGGCTGCGAGTCCATGGCACCGCGATCCCCAACTGGACGGCAATGAAAAGGAAAGGAAGGCCCCTAGACCTGGCCTCCGTAAAGAACGGAGGCCAGGTGGTTGCATCCAACGACATGTTCTTCGGCCACCGCGGCAACCTGATCCTGCCCGGGAGGCCCCGCGGCATGTTCGATGGTTGGGAGACCAAGCGCCGCCGCGGACCGGGCCACGACTGGGTGATCGTGCGGCTCGGCCGGCCCGGAACCATCCGGCGCATGGAGGTGGACACCTCCTTCTTCAAGGGCAACGCCCCGGCCTCGTGCTCGATGGAGGGGGCCCAACTCCCCGGCGATCCGCCGGCCGAGGTCCTCGCCGGACAGGGACTGCCCGTCGTCTGGGAGAACATGCTCCCCGACACCAAACTCAAGGCGCACACCCGCCACTTCTTCCAGGCCGAGATCGCCGCCCACCGCGCCGTGACGCACGTGCGCTTCCATATCTACCCGGACGGCGGCGTGGCCCGCCTGAGACTTTATGGCGACCCTGCGGGAGATTAATTCCTGGACCGCCCGCAGAGCCGGAGCGGAGTTCTTGCGCTGCTGCGGTTCCAGCGCCTGGGCCGCGTTCATGCTCCTCCACCGTCCCTTCCGGACCCGCCGCCGGCTCTTCGCCGCGGCCGCGCGAGGCTGGAGCATCCTTAAGCCCGGCGACTGGGAGGAAGCCTTCAGCCGACACCCGCGCATCGGCGGCAAGGACGCCCTGCGCCGCAAGTTCGCGGCCACCGGCGCCTGGGCGCGCGGCGAACAATCCCGCGTGGCGACGGCGTCGGAAAAGACCATCGAAGCCCTGGCGGCGGGAAACCGCCGCTACGAAAAGCGTTTCGGCCGCACTTTCATCGTCTGCGCCACGGGAAAATCCGCCGACGAGATGCTCGCCATTTTGAACAAGCGCCTCGGAAACACGAAAGAACGGGAGCCGGCCGCCGCCGCCGCGGAGCAGGCCAAGATCACCCGCATCCGACTGGAGAAACTCCTGACATGATATCCATCTCGACCCACGTCCTCGACACCGCCCGCGGCCGTCCGGCCGCAAGCATCGGCGTGACCCTGGAGGTCATGGCCGGGGGCGGCTGGCGGCGCATCGCCAAGGAAACGACCGACGCCGACGGCCGGGTGAAGGCCCTCCTGCCCAAGGACGACGAATCCCAGCCCGGGACCTACCGCCTCACCTTCGAGACCGGCCCCTACCACGAGGTCGCCGGCGCCAAGGGCTTCTACCCCTGGGTCACCGTGGTTTTCGAGATCCGAGAAGGCGGACATTACCATGTTCCCCTTCTGGTCTCGCCGTTCGGATTTTCGACCTACCGGGGAAGCTGACGACCCGGATGGCGACCGGCATGGACTCGATCCGCCGGGACCTGAAGGGCCGGGTAACCCTCTGCGTCGTCAAGGTCGGCTCCGGTGTCCTCTCCGCGGGCACGGACCGGCTCGACGTCGCCGTGATCCGGCGCCTGGCCCGCGAGATAGCTTCGCTCAAGGCCGGGGGCCGGGCGGTCGTGGTCGTGTCATCGGGAGCGATACTCGCGGGGCGCGAGCGTCTGGGAATCAAATCGCGGCCCGCGACCACGCTCCTCAAGCAAGCCGCGGCCGCGGTGGGCCAGGGCCGCCTGATGCGCCTTTGGGACGAGGCCTTCGGCCGCGTGGGCCTGGCGGCCGCGCAGATCCTGCTCACCCGCGACGACTTCCGCGACCGGCCGCGCTACCTCAACGCCCGCAACACGATCCAGGAGCTTCTGCGCCTGGGCGCGGTGCCCGTCATCAACGAGAACGACACGTTGGCCGTCGAGGAGATCAAGTTCGGAGACAACGACGTGCTCTCAGCCTTGGTCGCGGGGCTCTGCGGGGCCGGCCTGCTCATATTGCTGACCGACCAAGAGGGGCTCTACAGCTCCGACCCCCGGGTCTCTCCCGCGGCGCGGCTCATCCCCAGCGTCCGCGAAGGGCAGGACCCGGCGGGCATCGGCAGGCCCGGCCCGCACGGCTCCGGCGGCATGGAGTCGAAGGTCGGCGCGGCGAGGATGGCGGCGAACTCGGGCATCCCCACCGTGATCGCCCAGGGCTCGCGCCAGGGCATACTCAAGGCGGTGCTCGAGGGCCGGGAGCGGGGGACCCTGTTCGTTCCCCGCGCGGCGCCGCTGGCCCGGCGCAAGCAGTGGCTGGCCTTCGCCTCCCACCCCCGCGGGGAGATCCACGTCGACGCCGGCGCCCAGGAAGCCCTGGTCCGCCGAGCCAAGAGCCTCCTGCCCTCGGGCGTGCGCTCGGTCTCCGGCAGTTTCGCGGCGGGCGACGCGGTGAGCCTGGTCGCCGACGGCGTCGAGTTCGGCCGGGGCCTGACCAACTACGGCTCCAAGGAGCTCGACAAGATCAAGGGCTTGAAGACCGCCGAGATCGAGAGGGTCCTCGGCGCCAAACTCCCGGACGAGGTGGTGCACCGGGACAACCTCGCCCTTTTGCGCGCATGACCGGAGGAAATGGTTCGACACCTTATCACATGGGAAGGGAACCATGATCGATATCGAGAAGCTGGCCCGCCGCGCCAAGGACGCCTCAAGCGTGCTCGCCAGGACTCCCACGCGTGAGAAGAACCGCTGGCTCAAGGAGATGGCCCGCGCCCTCCGGCGCGCCGAGCCCCGCATACTCGCCGCCAACCGCGCCGATGTCTCGGCGGCGAAGGCCTCCGGACGGACGGCGGCGTTCCTCGACCGTCTGCGTCTCGACCCCGAGCGGCTTGAGGGCGTGGCCCGGGGCCTCGAGCGCGTGGCCGCCCTTGCGGATCCCGTCGGCGAGCTCGCGGATTTCTCGACGCGCCCCAACGGCCTGCGCATCCGCAAGATGCGGGTCCCGCTCGGCGTGATCGCCGTGATCTACGAGTCCCGCCCCGGCGTGACGGCCGACGCCGCGGGCTTGTGCCTCAAATCCGGCAACGCCGCCATCCTGCGCGGCGGCCGCGAAGCCTTCAAGACCAACGGCGCCATCGCCGGCGCGATCGCGGGCGCGCTCCCTAAAGCCGCCTCGGGCGCCATCGGCTTCGTGCGCGACCCCGAGCGCGCCGCTGTCGGGCGCCTGCTGGCCTTGGAGGACTGGATCGATCTCGTCATCCCGCGCGGCGGGCCCGATCTGACGCGGATGGTCAAGCGCGAGTCCGTCATCCCCGTCCTCGCGCACGACAAGGGCCTCTGCCACACCTACGTGGACGAAGGGGCCGACCTCGCCATGGCTTCGGAGATCTGCTTCAACGCCAAGGCCGAGCGGCCCGGGGTCTGCAACGCCATGGAGACCCTGCTCGTGCACGAGGAGGCCGCCGGAAGATTCCTCCCGGCCCTGGCGCGCCGCTACCGCGCGGCCGGGGTGGAGCTCCGCGGCTGCCCGCGGACCCGCCGCATACTGCCGGACGCCCGGCCCGCCTCCGAGGCGGACTGGGACACGGAGTACCTGGACCTGATCCTCTCCATCAAAGTCGTGGGCTCCCTCGAGGAGGCCCTCGGCCATATCGCCCGGCACGGCTCCGGGTTGGCCGAGGCCATCGTGACCCGGCACAAGGGACGGGCGGCGCGCTTTCTCAAGGAAGTCGACGCCGGGGCCGTCTACGTCAACGCCTCCACGCGCTTCACCGACGGCGGGGAGTTCGGCCTCGGGGCCGAGATGGGGATTTCGACTCAGAAAATCCACGCCCGCGGCCCCGTCGGCCTCGTCGGCCTCACCTGCGAGAAGTTCGTCGTCGAAGGCGACGGACAGGTTCGCGACAGCCGGCGATGAAGCCTCGCCGCCGGCAATCGTCGATTGAAGCCCTCCGCCCGGACGTGTTAAAATAGCCTTCCACCACTCACCCATGCCCCTCTACTGGCTCCTGCGCGGCGTCGAGTATCTCGCCCGCCTGATCCGCAGCGTCCTCCTGCTCCTGGTCTTGTTCTTCCTCATCGCCGGAGGGCTGGCCCTCTTCAAGGACATCGAGAAGTACAAGGCCTTCCACTCCGTGATCGTCAAGCGCGACGCCATGGAAAAGCCCGCCCTGGCCTTCGTCCGCAAAAACTTCCCGACGAACTTCAAGGGCATCGACATCGGCCGTTGGATGCTGATCATCGGGGTCTACCTGGTCTCCCTGGCCTTCGGCATCGGCGCCGAGAAGATCGAGGACCGGGCCTTATTCGTCAAGCGGAAGTTCGACAAAGCCCGCGCCCCGGCGGCCCAACCGGGAACCGGACCCGCGGTCGTCCGGCCTCCGCCGCGTCCCGCCGGCGGGGGGACGGCCCAACTGCAATCGAAGCTCAAGAGCCTGCAGTCGGCCGGGGGCGAGATGGACCGCGAGAAGCTCCTCGAGATCTACGCCGAGGCCAAGAAGAAGCTCGAGGCCCAGAAGCGGCATCTGGCGTTTCTCTGCATCGACGTGGCGGACTCGACGGGCATGAAGCAGGGCGAGATCGCCGAGATCGCGGAACGCGACTTCCGCCAGTACCACAAGCACGTCGAGGCGATCTTCGCCAAGCACAGCCCGCTCAAGTCCACCTGGACCCCGGACGGGGTGATGATCTGCTTTCCCACCACGGAGGACGCCATCGAGGCCGCCATGGCGGTCGTGAACGCCCTCGGCGAATTCAACCGCAAAGTCAAGGCCATCAAACGGGACTTCAAACTCCGCGTCGGCATCAACGCGGGGGAAGTCTCCTACGACGAAGCCATGGCCATGGAGGAGATGACCGACCGCGTCATCGACATCGCGGACCACATGCAAAAGCACGGCGAGATCGACGCCGTCACCATCAGCAAGCACGCCATCGAACCCCTGCTCGCGAAGTATCCCTTCAAGCCCGCGGACCGCGAGGTCGACGGCCTGCCGGTCTACGCCTGGCAGCCGGAAAGCAACCCCGCCCAAAAAGCGGCGTAAAATCGCCGCCGGACGTGCTATGATCAACTCATGACGCGCCTGCTGGCGGCAGCGCTCACCGGCCTCCTCCTGCTCCCGGCTTGGGCTTCGGCCCGCCCCTGCGATTTCGACGGCGCCGCCCCACGGCTCACGGCGGCTTCATGCGCCCCCCGGCACTTCCTTCCCGGACCCCTGCGGCTCGATGCCGCCAAGCCCGCGGCGGCGGAGGGGGTCCCCGGCGGCCAGGCCCTCCTGGACGAGATCCGCCGGGCCCTGCGGCGGACCCACCGCCCCCGGGGCTACACCGAGGCCCGGCATTATATGTTCGCAACCGCCGACAACGCGGCGCCCGAAGGCGTGCGGGGGATTCTGGAAAGCTATTCCCTCGTATTCGTCCCCGGCGCCTCCGACGATCCCCGCCAGTACCCCGAGCGCGGAGACCAGAACGGCGACGGGTTCGTGGACGCCGGCGGGATGAATGTCGAGCATGTCTGGCCGCAGTCTTTCTTCGGCCGGCGCGGGCCCATGCGTTCCGATCTGCATCAACTCCTGCCGACCTTCATCCACCCCAACAGCGTCCGCGGACACTCACCCTTCGGCGAGGTCGAAGGCCCGCCGGACTATTCCAACAACGGCGGCGCGCGCGCGGGCCTTGGCGAATTCGAGCCCCCGGACCGGGTCAAGGGACAGGTCGCCCGGGCCATGCTGTACTTCTACGCCCGCTATGGGTGCGACCGGATCACCGAGGCTCCCTACAGCGATGGTTTTTGGCGGGACAGCCTCGAGACCTTGCTGCGCTGGCAGCGCGAGCGCCCCCCCTCGGCGCCGGAACGGGAACGCAACGACCGCGTGGAGCGCTTCCAGGGCAACCGCAATCCCTTCGTGGACGACCCCGCTCTGGCCGACCGCGTGGGGGTCGAAACCTTCCGCCGCCCTCCCGGCCGCTGCGACTAGGGCCAGAGAGCCTTTCGTATCTGGGGGAAATCCGTCTCGATCCCATCCACCCCGGCGGAGGATGCGCCTCACGGAAGGCCCTCTGGGGAGGCCGGCAGTTCCCGCCAACGCTCCCGCCCCCGTTGGCTCCAGGTGCCTCCCCCCCGGCGCTTCATGACGCGGTAGCTCCGGGCATCGGCCACGGACGGCGTCTCGGGCAGTCCGGCGAGATAGGTCCCGAGATCTCCGAAATCCTTCCCGAAAGGGGAACGTCCGATCATGCGGGAGAGCAGTTCCGCGAGGGCCAGGTAGCTCGACGGCCCCGAGACCTCCGCGACGCGGGCCGGCCGAGGCGGCAAGCCCGGTCCGATCAATTTGACGGCCGCCGGGACATTGGTAAGTTCGGGCAAGGGAATCTCCCGCAGGTCCGGGACCTGGATGCGGCTGCCCCGGAGCGCGGCGCCGTGTTCGCCGACGAAAACCACCACGGCCCGGCGACCCGAGGCGCGAAGGTCATCGAAGAACGCCTCCAGCCACCGAAAGGACTCCCGGGCATGCTCTCCGTAGCGAAGCATCCTCTCCGCGGTTCCCCACGCGGGCGACTGGCCGGACTTGTAGGCTCCCTGATGGAGGCTCACGGAGTTGTAGTAGAGGGCGGCCCGGGGAGCCGGATCGGACACTCTCCCCGACCACCAGCGGCCCAGCACGTCGCGGTCGGAGTAAATGGCCGAGGCGTCGAAATTGAGCAGGGCTGGAGCCAAGTCCGTCACGGGAAGCGGGGAGTCGGCCCGTCCGTGCTCCGAGATCACGGCCGCGAAATCGTCGTAACGGCCGTCATGGTTGGAAGCCGCCCGGGTTTGGTACCCCGCCGCCCGGAGGGACTCCAAGAGATAGCATGCCGCGGGCTCCGGGCGGAAAAGCCCGGAGTTCGGGCGCTGTCCGCACGGGGCCCGCAGCAGGCGCAGGGCGGCCGGGTTGCTGTAAGAAGTCGCCGAATTGAACCGCTTGAAAGTAACGTCGAACGAGCCCCAGAAAGCGTCATCCGAAATCCCCGCGGCCTTGATGTCCTCCCAGGAAAGCGAGCAGGAGTGAATGAGGATGATGTCGAAGGGGGGCGAGCCGGCCGCCGGAAAGCGGACGACACGGGACGACTCCGCCTTGTAAAAATCGGACAATTCCCGCCCGGCTTCGTCCCGAAGCAGGGCGTAGGGATCGCTGATCCCCACCGCCACGACGCCCATGACGGCCAGCGCCGTCAGGCGGATGCCCGCGCGGGAGAGCCGCCAAGCGGCGAAAATGACCAAGGAGGCGGCCCCCAGGGCCCGCCAGTCCAGGCCGTTGACCAAGAAGGCCAGGACATAACCCGGAGACGGGTTGACCTCGGGGCGGGCGAGGAACTTAATCGCCTCGGACGGCGGCGGCAGCCAGGACTCGCGCCACAGCAGCCACGCCGCGGCCGCGGCCGCGGCGGCCGTTTTGAGCCGGGTCAGCGCGGCGTGACGGGGCCAGCGGGCGGGCAACGGGATCCAAGCCAGCGCCATGAGCCCGGGATTGAGCAGGGGATCCATATGGAGCCGACCCCAAAAATGCAGGACCGTTTTCGAGAGAAAGTAGACGCTCCACCAGGACATCTCAGCCGCTCCCTAGGCGCAGGTGGGGGCCCGGTGGCCCCCGGAGGCTTCCCCATATGGCCCTGTTGAAAAACCCGCCGCTGATATATACTTTCTACGGGGAGGCCCGGCTTCCCGGCCGCGGAACGGCCGGGAAGGGGCTTTGCCCGCCGAGTGGCTCAGACCGACAACGCTATCGGAACGTCGTACCGCCGCGTGCTTAGGCGCGAGCATCTGGGAGCGGCGTTTAACTCCATGCTCCACGCCCGCTGGGTGGTCATCGCCTTGAGCGTGGCCGCGAGCGTCCGCTATCTCCATTGGCGCGCCACCGAGACCCTCAACTTTCAGAGCGCGGCTCATTCCGCGATCAGCATCCTTCTGCTTCTCGCCGAATTCTACGGCTTCATCTCCCTTTTCCTTTTCTTCGTCCAAAGCCTGCGCCCCGTTCAATACCGTTCGGTCCCGATGGAAGACGCCGATCTGCCCACGGTGGACATCCTCGTGACGATTTTCGACGAGCCGGCATCGATCCTTTACAAGACGCTGGTCTGCTGCCAAGCCCTGGACTACCCGCGGGAAAAATTCACCGTCTATGTCCTTGATGACGGCGCCCGCCCCTCCATCAAGGCCATGGCCGAGAAGCTCGGCTGCGCCTATATCGCCCGCCACGACCGCCGGCACGCCAAGGCCGGCAACATCAACCACGCCCTCCCCCTGACCGACGGGGAGTTGGTCGTTACGCTGGACACCGACCATATCCCGGTCCGAAGCTTCCTCCGCGAGACCGCCGGCTTCTTCCAGGACCCGAAGGTCGCCTTCGTGCAGCTCCCCCACCATTTCTACAACCCGGACATCTTCCAGGAGAACCTCCTGCTGGAAGGCGAGCTCGTGCATGAGCAGGATCTCTTCTTTCAGGTCATCCTCCCGGGCCGTCAGTTCGGCAACTCCGTGGTCTATGCCGGCAGCTCGGCCATCCTGCGGCGTTCGGCCATCGAATCGATCGGGGGCATTCAGACCGCCTGCGCCATCGAGGATACGCATACCGGCATGCGCCTGCAGGCCAAGGGGTACCGCGGCGTATTTTACAACAAAATCCTCTCCTGCGCCCTGTCGCCGGAGAGCCTCAAGGGCTACCTGGTCCAGCGCGCGCGCTGGTGCCGGGGGGGAGTGCAGCTCGCCGTGCTCGACAATCCCCTCCTGCGGCCGGGTTTGAGCCTGCTGCAGCGCCTCCACTACTGCGGCTCGCTCCTCTATTTCTTCCATGGTTGGGCGCGCCTCATCTACCTTTTGAGCCCCCTGGCCTTCCTATTGTGGCGCTTCGACCCGATCGTCACCGGCACCGGGGCGCTCATCGGGATGTTCCTGCCGCACTATATCCTCTCCCATCTGGCGTTCCTGCTCGTCAGCCGGCAGTACCGCAACCCGTTCTGGAGCGACGTCTACGAGACCGCGTCGGTGTTTCACCTCAGTTGGACGGCCTTCGCGACGCTGCTGCAGCCGGAACGGCTCATCTTCAACGTCACCCCCAAGGCAGAGGGCGGCCGAAAGCCCGGGGAAGTGCATTGGTCTTTCGTGCTCCCGCACGGGGTCATGCTCGTCCTGCTTTTGGCCGGGATCATCGTGGCCTCCCACCGCATGAGCAGCGAGCGCCTGCGCCTGGACGCCTATACCCTGAGCTGCGCGTGGGCCTTCTTCAACGTCGTATTGCTCGGCTGCGTGATCGAGGGGGCCCGCGAGCGCCACCAAGCCCGCGCCGAGCGCCGCCTCAAGCGCCGCATCCCCTGCGAGCTGAGCTACCACGGCAAGAGTTTCGCGGGCCATATCGAGAACGCCTCGACGACCGGCATCCTCGTGGTCCTCGATCATGACGACCACATGCCCCCGATCGTCCACCTCTCCCTGCGCACGGAAGACGGAGAATCCCTGGAGCTCGACGGCGAGGTCGTGCACCAAAACATGCCCCTGCGCGGCGGCACCCGCGTCGGCATCCGGCTCACCGACGTCACCGAGGAAATCCGGCGCTCCATGATCCTGCGGATATTCTCCGCCCCGGATTCCTGGGAGGAGGTCAAACGGCCGTTCTCAAATTCCTGGTCGGCGCTGTTCCACATCGTGACCTCGGTGCTGCGCCCGCGCCTGCGCAAACCCCGCCACCACAAGCGCAAGCGGGCCCGCATCCGCATCAGCGTCCCGGTCGAATTCTCGGCGGGAGCCGAGCGGGCGTCGGCGATGCTCAAGGACATCAGCGTCTGCGGGGCGGGGATACTCGTCGACGGAGCCCAACCGGTGCCCGGCGAGGTGACCCTGCACGTCCCGGTCGGCGACCGCGAAGTCGAAGTGCGCGCCGAAGTCGTGCGCCGCATTCTCCACGAGAACGCGCCCGTGCTCTACGGCATGCGCTTTATTTCCCCCGCGCACCTCGACATCCACGACCTCGAAGCACTCGAAGATGTCACCAGTGGCTAACCGCCTCCTCTGGGGGCTTGCGGCCGCCCTTCTTCCCATCGCGGCCCAGGCCGCTCCCCGCGGCTACCCCGGCGCCGCCTGGGGCAACGTCTCCCGGGACTTCGAGGGCCTGGAAGGCTCCGGCGCCATGGGCTGGCTGCGGCAGGGGGTCGAATGGACGCGCCTTCCCGGAGACATACCCCTGCAGACCCCGGTCTCCTACCACTGGCGCCTGCGAACGCGCAACCGGCCCTTCTTCAACACCCATGGTCCCTCCCTGGGGCTTGGGGTCTCCAAATCGGCCTTCGACTTGGGGGTGCAGTTCGGCTGGCAGCGTTTCCCGGAGCTCGGCCGGACCACCGAGGACTTCATCGCCTATCTCGGCTGCTACAAGACTTGGGACCTCGCGTCTCTCGGCGGCCCACGCAGCGTCCTGGGGATACCCGTGCTCGGCTTTCCGTTCGGCGTCTGGGGAAAACTGACGCACGACATCAACGACGTCGAGGGATCGGGGAGCATGGGCTGGGTGAGCCAGGGAGTGGAATGGGCGGACCTCCCCGGCGGGATCGTCTTCAAGACCCTCGGAGCCTACCGCTGGAGATTTCGCACCGAGAACACGCGCTTCTATGACACGCACGGCCCCGCCCTGGGCGTCGAATTCACGCGCAAACCCTTTGACTTGGGCGTGGAGTACGCGTGGCGCACCTTCCCCGGCCTGCGCCAGACCACCCGCGGGTTTCAGCTCTACGCGAGCTGGTACTTCGGGTGGGACTTGAAGCGGAAGCAGCGGTCCGCGCTGTATGAATTCCGCAACAGGGGATTGCCCTACTTCGCCAAATCCCGGCCTTGAACGGGACCGGTTTCCCTGGTATACTCATGAAGCCATGACGCGGGTTCTTGAGGCTAAACTCCTTGAGCGCATCCGCCTGGACCCTCGGGTCCTAGTCGGGAAGCCCGTGATCGCAGGCACGAGGATTGGAGTGGATTTCATCCTCAAGCTTTTGGCCCAGGGGCTGCCCCAATCGGAGATTCTCCGTAACTACCCAGGTCCCTCTTGAAGGTTCCGCCGGGGATGAGGCGCCCCTCTCGCAGGCGCGGCGCCAGGCCTGCGCTTCCAATTATTGGAGGCGCCGGGTGAACTCGGTCCAGGACCCATGGCCGTCCGGTTAACCGACGACAGGTTGTCGTAGGAATTCATAGCGGGCCGGGTGCCAGGGATGTAGAACTCCGTCCGGGCGGAGTCCTACATCCCTGGCACCTTTTTTCATAGACTTTGTCGCTCCTCCGCCGCACCTCCCACGCCGAGGGATAGGGACACAGGAAGGCGCCGCCGATGTCCCGAGCTGCCGTCGCCACGCTGTCGGGTATTCCCGTGGGCCGCGAGAAGCCGGCCCCCGGAAACTCCCGCGTCAACCTGTTGGGCATGGTCGAGTTGCTGCTGTCCCATCTGACCCCGGACATCGGGACGCGGTCTGGCGATCTCATAGGATTCGCAGCCGATCCACTGCCGGCCGTACCGCTTGGCGAGTTTTTCCGGAATGCTCAGCGTCCCGTTAAACCCCGTGTCGATTACCACGTTATGGGAGCGCGCGCGGTTGTCGCCATGGGAGAGCAGCCTGATGGAGACGAATGGTTCACCCAAGTCGTTGACGAAGCCTTCAAGCACCGATTCTTGCCGGACGGAATTTATGAACGGCGGGATATCCTACGCGGAAGAAATCGAAAATCTTGCGGGGCATGGCGGCTATGGCGGCCCGCGCGGCATCCAGTTCATCCCTACCGACAAAGAAGCGGCCGGAATCCGGTTCGATGGCGACGATCTCCCCTTTGTGCCGCGGCAACAGCCCGCGCTCCAACTTTTGGAACAGTTTCGCTCCGCGTTGGAATTTGAGCCTGTCTCTTTTTCCCATGGCAATTCTAGTTTAATAGAAATCCGAATGGACCGCCACAGGGTGGTTCCCGGCGCGGACGCGGCCGGGGGCCGCCCGGCGGGATTTCGGCGCGGGAGCCGCGGTCAGAGACCCTGAATCGCGACGATCTCTTTGTTTCCCCGCTCGCTCAATTCAAGGATGGTCTTGCCGATATGAAGAGGCTGCCTCACGCGCTTGAGGATATGCACCAAATGGGAAGCGGATTCCATGCACACCGCCAACTGGGCCGTGGTCAACCCGTACTTGGTCATCTTGGCGCCGCGGTTCTTTGAGCGGCGGCCGATCCTCAGGAGTTTCCCCTCTCGCGGCTTGAGTTCCCGGCCAGGAGGCCCGCAACGCTGATATCCTCATCAAGCCGGTCCCAATGAATCCCGCTGCCTCCGCCGCTCAACTCATACTTTTTCCTTTGCGCGGGAGTCGCATTGAGAAGCCTCGGAAAATAAGAAAGGGGGGTCCCCAACTTGCGCCCATCCTGCAAAAGGACCCACAAGCAGTCTTCATCGAACCAAACTTTAGCCGCTCGTGCCTCAGTCGTTAAAGTATTCATCCCACCTCCTCCGGATCAAATCTTCCTTTTCCTCCACGATCCGCTCCAAAGCATTCAACTCGCTCGACGACATTGCCCAGGAAGATGCCAGGCGTATCTCCGGTTCGAGCCAGAATTTCGCGAGACGTTCTCCCTTGCGAACATGGATATGGCACGGTTCTCGAGGCGCCCCCTCGTTGGAAAAGAAGAAAAACTTATAGCCGTTCCATTCAAAAACCTTGGGCATTTCTCAGTATAACGCCAATTCGGCGAATCGTCAAGAACAAAGCCGTTTCCGATTCTCACTCGGAAATGGACAAGGTCTTGTCCTCGACTGTCGCGCGACATATGCGTATCAGTTCTTTCGATTGGAATGAGCACAACGTGGGCCATATCGCGGAGCATAACGTCAATCCGGATGAGGCGGAGGAAGTTTTCGCAATGCCGCATCATCTCATGAGAGCCGGAGACGGGCGATACTCGATTCTCGGCCGCTCGGGCCTTGGACGCTTCCGATCGGTCATATTCGAGTATAAGGGCGGGGTTGGCACGAGTCGTGACGGCGCGGGATATGACAGCCGTAGAGAAGAAGCTTTACCGGAGAAGAATATGAAAAAGAGATTGCCGAAGCTGCGCGATGAAAAAACGGTCCATGCCTTTTGGTCGAAACATTCGGTTACTGAGTTCCCCGCGGACATGGAGGCGCTGGATGAGAAGATCCAGCTGGCGCCGGAGTTGGCGTCACGGATTCAAGAGCGGATGAAGAAAAAGATGATCGCTTTAAGGCTGGAGCTATGGCAGTTAAAGCGGACGAAGGAGATCGCGGCGAAGAAACATCTTCCTTACCAGCACCTGTTGCGGTTCTGGATAAGCCAGGGCCTCAAGCGCGAAGCAGCCGCGGTATAAGGACGGCAATACTCGACTTCACCCAGTTTTTCCGGCGACCGTTTTAGGTCGGCATTGGGAGGTGGCTGCCCGCCGGGGAAACCGGCCGATGGAATGCCGCCGATGCGGCCCTCGCCGCCGGCGCAGTCAGGGACCTGATACGCCCCGCCCGACGGACGCAC
>CAYJXJ010000040.1:0-29755 GCA_964374095.1 uncultured Elusimicrobia bacterium | reverse complement strand
CATGGAGAACTCGGTCCTGGACCGAGTTCCTACGGGAGGGACCTGAGTAATTACGTTCTTTCCCCATATCCTTAGGAGTCGAACCATTTCCTTCGGTCATGGTTCTCTCCCCATATCCTTAGGAGTCGAACCATTTCCTTCGGTCATGCGCGGCTCAACCGCGCCGCACCGCGTAAAGGTCCTGGCCGGATTTCACCGGCTTTCCGTTTTCGACGAGGATCTTCAAGACGGTGCAGGGGTATTCGGCCTTGATCTCATTGAAGACCTTCATCGCTTCCACCATGCAGAGGACCTGTCCCTCCGTCACCTGATCGCCGTCCTTGACGAAGGGCGGCGAGGAGGGCGTGGGGGCGCGGTAAAAAATGCCCATCATGGGAGACTTGATGGTCGCGGCTCCGGCGGGGAGCGCCGGAGCGAGGGTCCCCTGCGGGAGAGGAGAAACGTCTCCCTTCGGGGACGTTGGGCCCTGACCCAACGCCGATGGATCGGGGGCGACGATTACGGCCGGAGTCTGGGCGCTGCCTCGGCGCACCAGGCGCGCGCGCCCGTCCGAATCCTCAAGCTCCAGCACCTCCAAGCCGTGGCTGGTCATGAATTCGTAGAGCGCTTTCAAGCGCTCCAACGGCTCGCCGTTGCCGGTCTTGGGCTTGGGAGAGCGTGCCATGCCTATGGTTTAGCGTCCGTGCCGGCGTCCTCCGCGGTCGCCGCCCCTCCCCCCGTCGCGTCCTCCGGCGGGACGGCGCCCGCCGTCCGGGCCTTCGGAGCCGGGGCTCAGGACCGCCTTGCGCGAGAGGCGGATCTTGCCGTCCGTGTCGACCTCGAGCACCTTGACCTCGACGTCGTCGCCTTCCTTCAGAACGTCTTCGACGCGGTTGACGCGCTGGACGGCGATCTGGGAGATATGGAGCAGCCCTTCCTTCCCCGGGAAAATCTCGACGAAAGCGCCGAATTCCTTGATTGAAACGACCTTTCCCTTGTAGATCTTTCCGACCTCGGCCTCGATGGTGAGAGCCTCGACCTCGGCCTTGGCCTGGTCGCAGCCCAGGGCTTCGACGCCGGTGATGAACACCGAGCCGTCGTCCTCGACGTCGACCTCGACGCCGTAGGTTTCGATGAGCCGGCGGATATTCTTGCCGCCGGGACCGATGAGGGCTCCGATCTTGGAGACGGGGATTTGAAGGCGGTAGAGTCGCGGCGCGCTCGGGGCGAGCTCGGCGCGGGGGTGGGGCAAGACCGCGTTCATCTTCTCGAGAATATGCAGGCGGCCTTGGCGGGCCTGCTCGAGCGCCTTGCCGAGAACCTCCAACGTGAGGCCCTCCACTTTCATGTCCATCTGAAAGCCGGTGATCCCCTGGGCCGTGCCGGCGACCTTGAAGTCCATGTCGCCGTTGTGGTCCTCGAGTCCGGCGATGTCGGAGAGGATGGCGTGCTTGTCTCCTTCCTTCACCAAGCCCATGGCGACGCCCGCGCACGGCGCTTTCATCGGCACCCCGGCGTCAAAGAGCGCCAAAGACCCGCCGCAGACGCTCGCCATGGAGGAGGAGCCGTTGGATTCGAAGATGTCGGAGACGATGCGGATGGTGTAGGCGAAGTCCTCATCGTTGGGAAGAAGCGGCACAAGCGACCGGCGCGCCAGGGCGCCGTGGCCGATTTCGCGCCGTGACGGGCCGCGCTCGGGCTTGACCTCGCCGACCGAGAAGCCGGGGAAGTTGTAATGGAGCAGGAAACGCTCCTTGTATTCCCCCTCGAGCACGTCCATGACCTGCATGTCCCCGGGGCTGCCCAAGGTCACGCTCGCCAAGGTCTGGGTCTGGCCGCGGGTGAAGATCGCCGAGCCGTGCAGGCGCGGGAAGGCGGAGACCGAGATATGGATGGGTCGAATTTCGTCGAAGCGGCGCCCGTCGGGCCGCTGGCCGTCGTTGAGGGTCAGCGCCCGGCTCTCGACGTACACGATGTCCGAAACGACGTGAGAGACGTGAAAGAGCCACTCCTTCATCTCAGGGTGGGTCGCGCCGGCGGTCTCGATCTCACCTTTGATCCGGTCCTTGAGGTCGGTGATCGCCTTGTCGAGGCCGTACTTGTCGAGCTTCATGCGCAGGGCCGCCTTGATGGGCTCCTGGGCCTTGCCGGTGACGTAGTCGATGACCGGCTGGGGGGTGGTTTTAGGGGTGAACTGGCGCTTGGTCACCTTGCGGCCGTCGGCGGCGGAGGCGGCGACGAGCTTGTGCTGAAGGTCGCAGAGTTTGTTGATGGCTTCCTGGGCTAGTTTCAGAGCTTCCAGGAAGAGGGTTTCGGGGACTTCCATGCCCATTCCCTCGACCATGAGCAGGGCGTCCTTCTTGCCGGCCACGACCAGCTCGAGCTCGGCGCCTTCGCGCTCCTCGAAGGTCGGGTACATCACGAAGTTGCCGTCGATGTGGGCGATGCGCACGGCCCCGACCGGGCCGTTCCAGGGGATGTCGGAGAGCATCAACGAGGCGGAAGCCCCGTTGATGGCGAGGACGTCCGAGTCGTTGAGGAGGTCCGAGGAGATCACGATCGAATGGACCATGGTCTCATGATTCCAGCCTTCGACGAAGAGGGGCCGGATGGGGCGGTCGACCAGGCGGGCGGAGAGGGTTTCCTTCTCGCGGGGGCGGTTCTCGCGCTTGAAAAAACCGCCGGGGATGCGGCCCGCGGCGTAGGTGCGCTCGCGGTACTCGGAGGTGAGCGGGATGAAGCTGACTTCCTTGGGGTTGGCCGCGGCCGCGACGGTGCTGAGGACGACCGTGTCGCCGAGGTGGACGGTGACCGATCCCGCGGCCTGCTTGGCGAGTGTGCCGGTCTGGAGAACGATGGACTTGCCGCCGATCGATTCTTCGAGGCGGATCTTCTGAAGTGCGTCGGACATTATAGAGGCTCCTTGGTTTTAGGCGCGGGGAAGGCGACCCGTCCCGGTCCTACTTGCGTAGATCCAGAGTCTTGAGGATCTGCTCGTAGGCCTGCTGATCGGTTCTTTTCAGGTAGCTGAGAAGCCGACGGCGCTGTCCGACCAACCGGAGCAGCCCCAACTGGGTGGCGTAATCCTTCGTGTGGCTCTTGAGGTGCCCGGAGATATCCTTGATCCTTTCGGTCAGGAGTCCGATTTGGACCGGCGTGCTGCCGGTGTCGGCGCCGTGTCGAGCGAACTTCTTCGCGGTTTCGCCTTTGATTTCTTTCGTTAGCATTCTAGGGCTATTATAGGAAGTCCGGAGCCCTATGTCAAAGGCCGGCGCGGCCTTTGAGGTTAGGGCGAGTCCGATCGGCGTGCCGAGCTCCGACCGGAAATGAGCGCGCACGTCACTGGCGAATCGACGGCGGAGGTCGTCGCAGTGGGAAAACCGGCCGATCTGCCGGTTTCCGGCGGGTCGGGCGACACGAAGGATCAGGGCCTCGAATGGGCAAGGCCCGTAGTTTCGTGGCGTTAACATTCGCCTGCCCTAGTCATTTGGCGAACAGAACGTTTCGGGTCCGGTTCGCCATGCCGCCGGCTGCCCGGAGACCCCGCCGATGGTGGCGGCGGCCAGCCGATCCACCGGCGGCGTAGCCGGCAATTGTGCAACCGGCCGTTGCCCAATTGTGCCTCTCCGGGCCAATTCGACGGAATTCGATGGGAAAATTGGCTCAAAAATCTACTGAAAAAGTCAGCATTTGCATGCGAATTAGCCAGATTGAGCCAGAATTAGCCCGAATTCGACGGAATTGGACAGATTCCGAATCGGGCCGTGACGCACCACCCCGCCTATGCGACACCCTCACTTGCTGCGACACAAGTATACGAGACGGTCGCATTACCCCGGTCCCTCGCCCCGCTTCCATCCTTCCACCAACATTAACACAGAATCCTTCGAAGCCAGCATGCTATCGCATACCAACAGGCTCTAAGCGATCCAATGTCCTTGGGATCAAGAACCGCGCAAAGCTCATGGGCCAGTTTTACCTGCCACTGGCTTTGTATAACAGCCGCTCTGTTGCCAAAGTTGAGGTTTGTAATGAGCACGTGGGCCTTGTTCGTGGAATCAACGCCCAACTGCATCCCCTCCTTTAGCAAATCGCCCACGCGAAGGCGGCCCACGTAAAAGTGCTTGCTCGGCTGGGCTTTGGAAGTCCCCGCCACTCGCAGAGGAACGTATTTGGCGCGATCAAGGGACAGCCCATTCGCATCGTCCTGGCGAGGACGGAACGCTATTGGGGCGACGGGAAGTGAATTGTTGGGATCATAGTCCCGATGGCTGATGCGTCGGTAGAGGAACTCATCATCACCGAGTTTTTGGGAACATCCCGGCATCCGGAAGTGACCGTCCTTGGGTACACGCCTTTATTCCCGGGAGATCACTGAACAGGCGACGGTCTTTCCCGTGAAATCAATCTGGAATTCCTGTAGAGACTTAATTCAATTTCCAGGTTCTCGAATATCTCGATGGTCTCGTATATCTGGTCCTGACCCCGGCGATCATACCGCTCAAAAATGATCCCCCCTTCGCCATTGGGGAGAACCCTTGACGGAGGATCGAGGGCTTGCTCCAAAAGAGACCTCGCGATATTGATGGCGGCCCTGATCACGTTCGGCGTCGGAGAAACAAGCCCCTCATCTTCAAGACCTGGGATGCCGTGCCACCAATTTCGAAGATGGCTGTCGATAACCTTCTGCCATCCGGCGGCGATAGCCTCCGTGGGATCGGGCCCCGTCAAAAAATCGAGGGAAGCATAAGTCGTGCTGGGAGCGGCAATTGGTCGAGAGAGCGTTTCAACCGGCATCTTTATACCCCCAGTATTGATGCGCTTTCGCCGAAGTGAGCTTGAAGAAAGTCTCTACGATGGCGCGTCTGCCGATATCGAGCCCCTTGCTGAGGTCGACATCTTGCTGCATGGGTCCGCGCGCCGTTATATCCACCCGCATTATCTCGGTTTTGGAGGCATCCTTCGCGGCCTGAGTCATTCCATGATTCACTTGAACGTGGAGTCGTCCCAATTGCGGCTTGACCTCGTAGCTTATCCGCGCCAGGACAGAGTCCAGAGAAATATTTCCGCCGATCTCAACGGCTTCGGCCGTTGCGGGGAACAACTCCAGCCAGTCGTGGGGAGAATTCCAGACGGTTCCCATGGGAATGTGATCAACGTACGTCACCTCCCACTGGTCCGCCTCAAGCGAGCCCAAGGAGTTCTTCGCCAAGAACTCTTTGAACTTGAGAAACAGCCCGTCAAATTCCGAACGCACCACGGAATAGCGCGGGTAACTTTGGGTGTCGGTCTTCAACCAGTTGTAATGAAACCGCCCATTCTGAACCTGGATCATGCGGCTACGGTCGGCGTTGGTGATCCGCAGGCGGCTCGCAGGCGATTGCACGAATTGCAGATTAACGGCGCCCAAGGTCGCCCAGGAACGCTGGTCCCCGAATTTTTCATACTGGGGCTCAATGGGAGGGGCTTCTTCGACATTGGGCCATTGAGCGCGCAGGGACTCCCAAAAAATGGAGAGCCATGGGTTCGTAAGCTTGGGAAGTCTCTTGAATTGAACTCCAAGAACGCTCTCAATCAATGGCGGGCGTTCAAACGAGTGAATCGGTTCTGAGCCCACTGTCTGAGGTTTGGCAGAAGCCATCTTCAACTATATTCTACCAATTATTTCTCGTGTACCGTTCAACTGCCGCCTTACGCTTAGCAGGAGTTGCCCAATCTTTCAATTGCCCGCCTGTTACGCGTCGATTATCATCTCAAGGTATCGAGAAGCACCCAGTCTCCTGGGGCGCGCTCATATTTCCAGAAAGTCCAGCCGTTGCACGTCGGACGGCGACAGGCAGCGGCTGCAGCCAGAGAGGGCGAGGAGTAGCGCTTCCCTTGAAAGCTGATGGCGCCGTTCCGCAATACCCGGGCCTTGAGGAGCTTCCCTTTGAATTTCGCCCGAAGCACTGAGTAGCGGTTTGCAAAGGGCGCCAAGATATTGGCTCGTCCGGAGTCGGGGGTGATCGCGGCCGGCTGTGCGAGCTCTGGAGAGGCGAGTCCGATCAGCGTGCTCAGCTCCGACCGGAAATGAGCGCGCACGTCACGGGCGAATCGACGGCGGAGGTCGTCGCAGTGGGAAAACCGGCCGATCTGCCGGTTTCCGGTGGGTCGGGCGACACGAAGGATCAGGGCCTCAAGGTCCCTCAGCGGGGTGCTGTCCCGGGTGAGGTAGATGCTGAAGCGATCCCAGGAGGTGCCGTGGCGATCATTGAGGTGCTGGCCCAGGCGAAAGCGGAGGTCGCTCGCCAGCCCGACGTAGTAGAGCCGGGCGCCCTTGTAGAGCGCATAGATGCCATGCCTGCCGCGAACATACTCGCGCACGATGCTCTGATATTGCTCCAGCGCGTTCCGGGAAATCCCTTCGAGTTGTTGGCAGACGAGTTGGTCGTGTTGCGCCATAGTCAGAGCCCTCCAGTGAAAGCTTTATCGAGGATGCGAGGGAGCAGCATGGCCATCTCGGCCGAGGCGCCTCCCTGAAGGATGGCAAGCCCCTGAATTTTGGCGGAAAAGCTCCATAAGAAATCGACTATCGCCTTCTGCTCCACTGGGGGCGCGAGCGGGACGCGGAGGTTTGCGAGTTTTGTCCCGTTTACATTCGGCTGCCCCGTTCCTGTACGTTCGTCTAGAACTTGGGTCCAATAAGATGGGGATTGGAAATATTCGTAGAGATACTCCGAGCTCACTTCAGGCTTCACTCGCAGGCGTATCAAATACGATGCAAACACCGCCTCAGGGGCTTCCTTGATCAAGAAGCTCTTTCCAGTTGTTCCACCGGTCCTAGCGAAAAGAATGTCGCCAGCCTTCAAATAATAGGGGGCAGGATCAGGACATTCACAGTTGGGAACGGAGTCCCAGTTGACTGCTCCATTCTGGATGTCGGTGATCCGCAGAAGCTTTGGCCCAACGGGTGAAGTGGTTGCCGGGGCCGTGTAGCCGTACTGTGGCGCCTCACAGATGTCCCCAACGGCAACGTCCTTCCACCCCGCTTTCGGTTTGAAACAACGATCTCGGACAGAGGCCAGTAGCGCAGTCACTTCGGCGGCGACCTTGCTTCGCAGTGAGCGCGCTTCCTTGATCTTCGCCGCCAGCGCGTCTAGCCGCGCCACAATCCGGCGCTGCTCGGAGAGGGGCGGAAGCGGGATACTATAAGACAACACATGCTGGGGACGTATGGCCGCGTAGTTTGTAGTACCCTGAGCTTCCACCTGTTCGTGAAATGCAGGCGTCTTAATAAAGTATCCGAGGTATCGGCGATCCGCGGCCGCTTCATCAATCTCGAATAGAAAGTAATGACTGCTAACTATCGCTCCGTTGAGATCTTCCGGGACAATGCCGTAACCTCCGACCTTCGCATCGATTTCTGCCACCAAGAACTCGCCGGCCCGGCAGACCTGCTGTTGCTTGGTCTTTATTTCAGCACCGAGAATTTCGTCGCGCGGAACAATCCCCTGCGCGTGGAGTTGCACGCGACACCGCTTGTACGTCTTAAGGTCATCGATTTGAACGAATTGCTTTCGGTGTCGCAGGATGCGATTCAGGGAAATGATGGGCCAATTCCTCATTATCGTCATTTCTCAGCGAGAAGCGTTTGAAGTTCCTCGGTAATCGTTATGATCCTTCTTTCCTTCTCCAGGATATCCCGAATCAACTGGTCTGGCGGCATATGCTCAAGATCGGAGCCGCTATTGGGGTTCTTTGTGTCCAGGTTATAGCCGTTCTTGGCAACATTCTCTGCGGAGACCTTCCAGGCCCTTTCGTTTTCCGCGCGATTACTCCACCACTCCTGGCACGGCTTGAATTCCTCGAATTGGAGCGGCTGGGTTTTTGTGTAGTTCTTCTTGCCGTCAGGGATAGGCTGCTCGTAGTACCAAATCTCCTTGGTCGGCCCGGAACGGTCGAAGAAGAGAAGATTTGTCGGGATGGAGGTGTAGGGCGCGAACACCCCGTTCGGAAGGCGCACGATGGTGTGAAGATTAAACTCGCGAAGAAGCTCTTCTTTTATCTTCGCGCAGACGCCACTCCCGAAAAGGGTTCCATTGGGGACGACCATGCCGCAACGGCCGCCACCCTTTGTGTTCCCGGTCCCGACTCGGCGCAGCTTACGCATGATTAGTTGGAGGAAGAGCAACGCAGTCTCGGCCGTCTGTTTATCATCGGCGAAATTAGAGAGGACTCCGCGCTCTTCCTCTCCACCAAACGGCGGGTTCGTCATAATTACATCAACGCGATCCTTATCGCCAATGTCCTTGAGCGGAAAACGAAGGGCGTTGCCGGGGTCGATCTGTGGATACTCGAGCCCATGAAGAAGGAGATTCATCTGACAGAGAAGGTAGGGAAGGGGCTTGGCCTCGATGCCGTGGAGGCTCTTCTGAATCAGGTCCCGATCCTTGGTGCTCTTGCACCGCTTCATCATGTGCTCGAAGGACTCGACCAGGAATCCGCCGGTGCCCGCGGCGGGGTCGAGCACCGTCTCGCCGATTTTGGGGTCCATTACCTCGACGATGAAACGCACGACCGGCCGAGGGGTGTAGAACTCCCCCGAGTCCCCGGCGGAGTCGCGCATCTCCTTCAGGAGCGACTCATACAAGTGACTGAGCACATGCGTCTCGGCGCTCCGAGTGAAGTGAAGCTGGTTGACCTTGTTGATCACGTCCCGGAGCAGGTAACCGTTGACCATCCGGTTGATGGTCCCCTTAAACACCGTCGCGATCACGTCCCGCCTGTCGCCGCCATTGCTCCCCTGCAGCTTGCGGAGGTGGGCGAAGAGCCCCAGCCCGCGTTTCCCGTCGGGTCGCGTCACTTCCTGATTGTTGATGAACGAAATCAGGTCCTCGCCTGTAATGCCGTCTTCCTTAACCGCCCAGTCGCGCCAGCGGTAGGGCGGTTCGATCAGCCGCCGATATGACTTCCCCGCGACTTTGGCTTCGGCTTCCCAGACCTGCTCCTTATCATCCAGGAACTTAAGGAACATGATCCAGGTCAGCATGGGGAGGCGGTCCAAGTCGCCGCTCAAGCCCTTGTCCTTGCGCATGATGTCCCTGGCGGCCCTGATGACGGCGCTCAACTGCTGCGCCGGGGCCGCCGGCAGCGCGGTCTTGGTCTTCGTGGTCATGGCTGTTCCTCGAACTTGAGTCGGTTCCAATAAGCCTGGACGAGGTCAAAGGCGTCCTCGGCCTCGTTGGGCGTCAGGGAAATTTCGGCCGCGATCTCCCGATACGGCTGTGACCATGCCTCCGGCGGCGCGGACGGGGCCGACGGCACGGGGTGGGTCTTGCGCCGGTCAAAGGTCGCCCGGATGGCTCGAACCGCCTGCTCCGGGTCGGGCGGCCCCTCGTTGATCAGAATGACAAGGTCCGCCAGGTCGCGGACGCGCGAATTGGAGCCATCCCCTCTCAGCGTGTAGGCATGGATCTTCTCCGCAAAATGCTGCTCCCTCGGAAGCAGGGCAATCTTCGCCGGTGCGATCCCGGCAAAGCTCAGCAGGTCATGCCCGTTGACCCACTCGGGCTCGGATACGACGGCGTCGCCGAGGGCGACATCCAAATGGAAGGTCGTGAACTCCCGCTCGGCGAGCCTTGAGGTCACCGGGAATCGAAATCCGCCGTGGGGCCGGGCGTCCAGCTCGGCGGACTGCGTCCCGATCTGGAAGAGGAACCAGTCGCCCAGGTCGGCGGCTGCCGCGCGCGTCAGCTCGGCCAGCACCTTGTCCGAGGCGATCTCCTCGCCGCCGAAGGGCGGCCGCAGCTCGGGGAGCGACATGTCGATATCCCGAGTGGATCGAGCGGTCCGGCGAAAGCGAACTTCGAGCGCATAGCCTCCCTTGAGAACCCAAGGCGCAGGCTCCGATTTGAAGAGCCGCGCCAGCAGGCGCTCAAAGGCGACCATCCGACGCAGGCGGGCCAAATCAAGGCCTCTCTCTCGCGCCATGTTATTGAGCCGATCCTCCAGCGCGCGCCGGAAGGCCTCGGAGGTGGCGTACGTCCGCGGCTCAGGCACTCCGCGCTCCGTGAGCGGCTCTATTGCGGACGGCTTGGACATAGGTGAGGAATTCGGCCATCGGGCCCGCGGGTTGCTTCTCAAGAACCTGGTCCATGCGCAGGACTCCTCGCGAGAGCGCGTCCACGATCGCGCGTTCGAGAAGATCGGGCTCGACGTGGGAAGCGTAGGCGTCGAAGAGCGACCGCAGGGGCGTCGTGACCTTGAACGCCGCGTGCCGCTCGATATCCGACGTGGGAAGCACGGCCTTGTGGACGATGCAGCCCCCCGCGATCTTCTTTCGGAACCCAGACGGCACGGTGATGTGGATGCGGGCCGGGTTGAAATCGCCGATCCCGTGGAAGGCCAGCGCGGTCTGGTGCGAGAACGCCGCCTGAGGCTCCCCCTTGCGGTTCATGCTCCAGAGCGACCAGCGGATGAGGTCTTCGTGCTCCGAGTGGGGATAGTTCCGAAGGCGGCAAATGCCGCGTTCGATGAGCTCCCAGTCGCCTGTCTCCCGATGGTAGTGTTGGAGGCGGTTGTAATAGCCGGCGGTCCGCGCCTGCTTGGCGGTGAAATACCCGCCTTGACTGTCGGCGATCTCAAAGAGGCGACGCTCGTTGTCCTTCGAGTTAGACAGCATATAGATTACATACTATGTAACTATTATACACGGTATGCCATTCGGCGTCAAGAGCAAAACAGTTACATCCTATGTAACTTTTTTGCTATGGCGTGTAGAGAAGCGATTGGAGCCCGGAGACTGCGGAGCGGAGCTGTTCAGGACCGCCGAAGAACTGGGCTATCTCCCGGACGTTCCCGTGGCTGGAGATGGGCGGCACCTGTAGGATCTCGGGCATCTTGAACTCCGAGACCCCGTGCTCGACGTACTTGTCGAGGATCGCGTCGAGCACCTGCCGGGCCTCCCCGCTGTAGCGCTGGAAGAAGTCCGGTCGGCCGGGGCCGCTGTCCCAAATGTACGCGGGTACAGTCGTTCGAAGTGTTCGGTGATCACTTGAGCCTCCTCGATATTCTGGATCCCCCATTGGGCCAGGAAGGGGAGATAGCACCGGCGGTGCGCCCTCTTCCAATACCCGATCGAGAGGTCGCCCTCCCCCTCGGCGAGCACCACGCTCCGGGGGATGTCCTTGAAGCGGTTCGTCTCGACCCTGACCGTCCGGACCAGGACGCGCGGCCTGCGCCGGCTGTCGAGTATGATCCAGTAGTTGCCGGCCTTGGGCAATGGATCCCCGGCGGCGCGGAAATCCGCGACCAGGCTGCTGCCGGCGGTTTTCTTCCCCTTTAGGTAGAGGCGGATCAGCCCATCGGTGGTCCGGCGGTTGCCCGCGAAGGCGGCCTCGACGAACGGTCGGCGGGGCCGGCGGGCCGGGGGAAGGCCCGCGAGGGAGAAGTCCCAGAAGGATTTTTCCCGAGAATTCAGTTTCGGCATCCGGCTCCCGGTCATCGAGCGCGCTTAGCCGGCCACACCTCACGGAGTGATTCGCGCAAGACCCTATCGAGCCTTTCCCAATTGGGGGCGTGGCGACGCGACTTCGCCGGAACATGCGCGTTGAGCCGCCGGATCTCATGGTCGAGGAATCTGTTGATCTCCGGGATTCGGGGCCCGTCATCGAGTTCCTCGGTTTCGGATCGGGATTTCACGGATTCGTCCGGCTAACGCAGTCGCCGCAGCACCGCCTCCAGCGCCCAGCCCACGGCGCGGCGGCGGACGGTGTCGCGGTCGCCGCCCAGGAGGCGGCGCGAGGACCAGCGGCCCGGCCCCGGGCCGGCCACCGCGATATGCACCAGGCCGACGGGTTTGGCGCGGGTGCCGCCGTCGGGACCGGCGATGCCGGTGACGGCGACGCCGACCGACGCGCCGACGGCCCGGCGCGCCCCTTCGGCCATCTCTTGGGCGCAGGGGCGCGACACCGCCCCGTGCCGGGCCAGGGTTCGGGGACTTACGCCGAGCAGGCCGGTCTTGACGTCGTTGGAGTAGGCCAGCACCCCGCCCAGAAAATACGCGGAGCTTCCCGCCGCGCGCGTCAGGCGCGCGCCGAGCAGGCCCGCGGTGCAGGATTCGGCCACGGCCAAGGTCAGGCGCCGCGCCTTGAGCGCGCGGCCGACGGCTTCCTCGAAGGAGACCTCCCCTTCCGCGACAAGCTTATCGCCCACGGCTTGGAGGGCCCGGCGGCGCACCGTCTTGATGGCCGCGGCCGCGGCGGCCCCGCTGGCGGCCGTGGCCGTGGCGAAGAACTCAACCTCGCCGTCGCCGGAGAGAATGGTGTAGCGCACGCCGTTGCGGGTCGCGGCGCGCACCGGGTCCAGGCGCTCGTCGGCCAAGGACTCGGGGATGCCGGCCAGGCGCAGGACCAGACGCTCCACGTGAATCCCTTGGGCGTGGGTCTTGCGCAGGTGAGGAAGCACCCTGTCCTTGAACATGGGCCAGAGCTCCGAGAAGGGGCCGGGAAGCAGAACCAAAGTCTTGGGTCCCGGCAGACTGATGAGCTGGCCGGGGGCCGAGCCCGTGGCGTTGGGCAGCACCCGGGCCCCTGGGATGACGTAGGCCTGGCGCCGGTTTTTGGCGGGCATGGAGAGGCCGTGGCGGCGGAAGCGCGCGCGCAGGCGCTCGCAAATCGCGGCCTTGAAAAGGAGGCGCCGGCCGAGCGCGTCGGCGGCGGCCTCGCGCGAGATGTCGTCGAAGGTGGGGCCGAGGCCCCCCGTGACGATCACCGCGTCGCTGCGCGAGAGCGCCGCGCGGATTTCGGCGGCGAGGGTCTCGCGGTCGTCGGGCAGGCTCGTCTCGCGCGACAGGCCCAGGCCCGCGGCCAGGAGGGAAGAGGCCAGGCGGCTGGGGTGGGTGTTGACGCGACCCTCCAGGAGTTCGGTCCCGGCGCAGAGGAGCTCGACGCGCGGCGTCACTGCACCGTTCCCTCTTGGGCCTCCTCGGGCTTGGGCCCCGCGGCGATCCTCCCGAAACTGGACTCGAAACGCCTGATGTTCTCTTCCAGGGCCCAGAGCAGGCGCTTGGCGTGGATGGGAGAGGAGATCACGCGCGTCTGGACCTTGGCCTTGGGCGACTGGGGCTGCATGAGGACGAAATCGAGGACGAACTCGGTCTCGGTGTGGCTGATCAGCGCGAAGTTGGCGTAGGTCCCCTTGGCCGTGGCGTCGTCGATCTCGACCTGCAGGGACCGGGATTCCTTTTGCATGGCGGGGCCTCCGGTGGCGTCGCGGAGGCGATGGTAGCATTTTGCCGGGGTCTCCATGAAATTGGAAGTGAGGGGATTTTTATTGATTTTCTTGGCTGAATTTTGCTATCATGGGGTCGATGCCCAAGGGACTCCTGGTCATCATCTCCGCTCCCTCCGGAACGGGGAAGTCGACGATTTGTCGCAAGCTTCTCCGACGGCACAGCGATTTGAGATATTCGACCTCCTGCACGACCCGGCCCCCGCGCGGCGGCGAGCGGCTGGGGCACCATTACCACTTCGTCGACAAGGAGGAGTTCAAGCGGCGCATCCAACGCGGCGAATTCCTGGAATGGGCCGTGGTCCACGACCACTACTACGGGACTCCCCGCGATTTCATCGACAGGACCCTCGCCGCGGGGCGCAGCGTCCTCCTCGATGTCGACGTGCAAGGCGCCATGGCGATCCGCCGCAAGATCACGGATGTCCTGCTCATTTTCATCGCTCCCCCGACCTTGGGGTCGCTGCGGTCGCGGCTGCGGTCCCGGCGGGACGGGACGGAGGCCATCGCCAAGCGGCTCGCGAGTTCGCGCGCCGAGATCGCCGCGGCGAAGGACTACGACTATTTGGTGGTCAATGACGATCTCAAGAAAGCGGTCGCGGAAATCTCCTGCATCCTCACGGCGGAGAGCCTGCGCGTGTCGCGCCGTCAGGCCCTCGATCTCGAGAGCCTGACGCGCTAGACCAGGAGGAGTGATGGCCAAGAAGCATGCGAACGATCCGCCCGACGCCGGGGCGCGCAAGAGCCGCAAGGGCGGGACGGAGGGCGCCGCGGGCAAAGACGCCAAGGACGCGGCGATCAAGCCCATCGAGGAGTTGGTCCTGGACTATCCGATCGGGAAGTATTCGGTGATCCCCCTCATCTCCTTGTGGGCCAAGGAGATCAAACGACGGGAGGAGAACCGGCACATGACGCCCAACGAGGTGCTCGAACTGGCCATGCGGGAGGTGCTCAGCGGCCAGGTAGGCTGGGACGACCTGAAAACCCTGGCGGCGGCCAACGGGAGCGCCGGGCACGCGGCGGCCGACAGCGACGAAAAAGCCAAGAAATAGCGGTCCGCGCCGGATCGTTCTCGGGGTCACGGGCTCGATCGCGGCGTACAAGTCCGCCGCGGTCGTGCGCGGCCTGGTCAAGGCCGGGGCCGAGGTCCGGGTCGTGATGACCGACAACGCCGCGCGGTTCATCGCCCCGCAGACGCTGGCGGTGCTCTCCCGCCACCCGGTCCATCAGAGCCTGCATGAGCCCGGGTTGTGGGATATGGCCCACCTGGGGCTCGCGGACTGGGGGGGCCGCATCGTGGTGGCGCCGGCGACCGCGGATTTCATCGCGCGTCTCGCCGGCGGGCGCGCGGAAGGCCTGCTCGACAGCCTGGCCCTGGCCGTCGACCCGAAACGCATGGCGGTCTGCCCGGCGATGGACGAGGACATGTGGCGCCATCCCGCGACCGCGGCCAACGTCGCGCGTTTGAAATCCTTCGGCTGCGCGGTGTGGGGTCCTGAGCGCGGCGAGCTCGCCAGCGGCCGGGTCGGATGGGGCCGCCTCTTGGACCCGGCGGAGATCGTCCGCCGGGTCTTGGGGTAGCGGCCGTGTGGCGCGCCGGCTGGCGCCGGCGTTGGCGCGGGCTGCGCGTCCTGATCACGGCGGGACCCACCCGGGAACACCTCGACCCGATCCGTTTCCTCACCAACGCCGCCACGGGCCGCATGGGCCTGGCCTTGGCCGCCGAGGCCAAGAGACTGGGGGCCCGGCCTTGCGTCGTGTGCGGTCCGACCGCGGTGGCCGTTCCCCGCGGTCTCCAACTGGTCCGTGTCGGTTCCGCCATCCAAATGCGCCGCGAAGTCCTGCGCCGCCTGCCGGGAGCGGCGGCGGTGATCGGGACGGCGGCGGTCTCGGATTGGCGATTCGAGTCCCATCGGCGGCACAAACTCAGGCGCGGGTCCGGACCCCTGCGTTTGACTTTGATCCCCAATCCCGATATTATCAAGGAAGCGGCGCGGCGACGCCGGGGCGGAAGGCCCGTCGTCGCGGGCTTTGCGCTGGAGACCCGGGGAGGTTTGTCGGCGGCGCGCGAGAAGCTCGAGCGCAAGGGGCTTGATCTAATCGTGGCCAACGGGCCGAGCTCCCTGGGTTCGACGCGCATCCGGATGGACGTCGTGACCCGCGCCGGGGCGACGCGCTTTGGGCCGCTGGCCAAGACCGCGGCGGCCCGCGAAATTTTTCGAATGCTCTCCGATTTGCTGTGACCGAAGGAAATGGTTCGATTCCTAAGGATATCGGAGGAGAACCATGACCATGAGTGACGAACTTCTGGTCCTGAGCCGCCAATTGCGCCGCCGTCTTCGATCGGCGCCGCCGGCGCCGCGGCCGCGCGGCGCGCCCGCGCGGGTCCCTTCCCAGGTCGTGCCTGCGGCCGCGGCGGATCCCGGGACCCGTCTGCGCGAGTTGGCCTCCGAGATCGACTCCTGCCGGCGCTGCCCTCTCGGGGCCGCGCGGATCAAATCCGTCCCGGGGGTCGGAAGTCCCCGGGCGCGGGTGATGTTCGTCGGCGAGGGACCGGGCTATGAGGAGGACCGCCGCGGCGAGCCCTTCGTCGGACCGGCGGGCCGCCTCCTCGACCGGATACTGGCCGCCATCGGCCTGTCGCGCTCGGACGTGTTCATCGCCAACACCGTCAAATGCCACCCCATGAAGGATCCCGCCCGTCCCGACGCCCGGGGCAACGACCGGGCGCCGAGCCCCGAGGAGATGGCCGCCTGCCGCCCCTTCTTGGACGAGCAAATCCGCACCATCGCCCCCCGGGTCGTCGTCGCTCTGGGGGCTCCCGCGGCCCGGGCCTTGACCGGCTCTTCGGAGGGGATCGGGCGGCTGCGGGGACAATGGACGACGCTGTCCGCGGGCGGCCGGACGGTCAAGCTCCTGCCGACCTACCATCCGGCGGCTCTGCTGCGCGATCCGGAGCTCAAGAGGCCGGTGTGGAAGGACATGCAGGCCCTGCGGGCGGAGCTCGCCGATCCCGAGGCGGAGGCCGCGCCGTGAAGCCCGCCAAAGAGAAAACGCACGGCGAGCGAGATCTTCTCGATGAAATCGGCGACATCCTCAGCGAATTCGTCGATCGCCGGCGCGCCTCCGGCAAGAACCTCGAGGAGCGCCTCAAGGGCTCCGTCCGCCGCTTCGAAGCGCTCCTGCGCGAGATGCGCCATCTGGGAAATAAGAACCGGGAGACCCGTCCCCTCACCTATTTCAAGGCCTTCCTGGACGATAAGTCGGTGGCCTCGATCACGCCCAGCGGCAAATATCTGGTGGAGAGGGTCTCCAGGGCCATGGACCTGCGCCGCTGCCGCGTGGTCGTGGAATACGGAGCCGCGGCGGGGGTGATCACCCGCAACATTCTCGCCAGGCTGCCGGCCTCCGGCCGCTTGGTCGCCGTCGAGCTCAACGAGCGTCTCTTCAATGAGCTGCGCGTTCTTCGCGATCCTCGGTTGACCGTGGTCCAAGACGACGTTCGCCAGATCCGCCGCATACTCGATTCCGCCGGCGTCGCCGGCGCCGACGCGATCGTCTCCGGGGTTCCCTTCTCGATGTTCCGTCCCCGGGCCCGCCATGAGCTTCTGTCCGCCACCGTCGAAGCCCTCAACCCCGGAGGGCGTTTTGTCGCCTACCAGGTGACGCCGCACCTGGTCTCCCTGCTCGAGGACTATTTCGAACCCGTCCGGACGGAATTCGAGCTGCGCAATTTTCCCCCGCACTTCGTCTTCACGGCATTCAAACCCCAGTGACCTCGCCGGAGGTCCCGCCCCCTCCCCCCGTCAAGATCGCCGACGTCGCGTTCCCGGTGCCGCTGCACCGCACCTTTCATTATCTGGTTCCGGAGGGACTCGGGACCCTGATGCCCGGGGCCCGCGTGCTGGCGTCCTTTGGTCCCCGCAAGCTGACCGGCACGGTCCTGCGGGTGTTCCACGGCCAGCCCGAGCGGCCTCTCAAGGAGCTCGAGGGGATGGTCGATCCCGCGCCCGTGCTGACGGCCGAGTTGCTCGATGCCGCCCGGTGGCTCGCGCGCCATTACGGATCGCCGGTCGGGGAATGCGTGCGCGGCGTGCTTCCCGCCGCGGTCAAGCCGGTTTCCCCCCGGGCCCGCAAGCCCCGCCCCGAAACGGAGCGGGACCTGCCGCCGCGCCAGGAGGTTCAGTTGACTCCCGGGCAGGCGGCCGCGCTCGCGGCCTTGTCCGGCCAGTTGCGCGAGAAGCGCCACGCGGTCTCGGTGCTTTACGGAGTTCCGGCGTCAGGAAAGACCGAGGTGTACCTGCGCTTGATCCGGGAGGTGGAGGCTTCGGGCGGCCAGGCCCTCTTTCTCCTGCCGGAGATCTCGCTGACCGGCCCGTTTTTCCGGGAGTTCAAGGCCGCGCTCAAGGGCCCCGTCGTCCAGTGGCACTCGCGCCTGGGCGTCGCCAGCCGGCGCGAGGCCTGGCTGGGCCTGCGCGACGGGAAGGTCCGGGTGGTCGTCGGGGCCCGTTCGGCGGCCCTCCTGCCGTTTCGCGACCTGCGCCTGGTGGTGCTCGACGAAGAGCACGACGAGTCCTTCAAGCAGGACACCCCGGCGCCGGCGTATCACGCGCGCGACGTCATCCTGCACCGCGCCGCGGCCTGCCATGCCTTGGTGGTGATGGGCTCGGCGACGCCGTCGATCGAGTCCTGGCAGTTGTGCCGGGAGGGCGGCGCCCGGCTGATTTCGATCCCGGACCGGGTCTTTGCCACGGAGAAGCCCGCGGTCACGATCGTTCCCAGGCCGACGGGGGCGAGCTGCCTTTCCCCGGAGCTTTCCGAGGGGCTAAAGGCGCGTCTCGCGCGGGGCGAGCAGTGCATTCTGCTCGTCAATCGGCGGGGCTTCGCCACGCTGGTGATGTGCGGGCGCTGCCGCTGGGTGGACCGCTGCCCCGCGTGCGGCGTCGCCCGGGTGCAGCACGAAGCGGCGGGAGGCTTCGCCATGAGCTGTCACCACTGCGGCCGCAAGTCCGTTCCCGCCGCGACGTGCGGGTCCTGCGGCCGGCCCGCCCTGCGGGTCGCCGGGACCGGGACCCAGCGGGTCGTGACGGAGGTCCGGGGGGCATTTCCCCGGGCGCGGGTGCTGCGATTCGACCGGGACAGCCTGGGGCGCGGGGGCCAGGACCTTCACATCCTCGAAGCCTTCCAGGCTCGGGAGGCCGACGTGCTGGTCGGCACCAAGCTCGTGGCCAAGAGCCTGCATTTTCCCGAGGTGACCTTGGTGGGCGTCGTGGACGCCGACACCATGCTCAATATGCCCGATTTCCGGGCGGGGGAGCGGACCCTGCAGCTCTTGGCCCAGGTCTCGGGCCGTTCCGGGCGCGCGCACAAGCCCGGGGAGGTCATCATCCAAACCGCCTATCCCGAGCATCCCGCGCTCGCGGCCGCGGCGGCGGGAGACTACGGAGGCTTCGCCGAGGGCGAGCTCGTCCAACGCCGGGAGCTGGGATATCCCCCCTTCACCACGCTCCTGAAGGTGATCCTCACCGGAGCCAAGATCGAAAATGTCCAAGCGGGCGGCGAATCGCTGGCCGCCGCGCTACGGGCCCGCCTGCCCGCCGGGTCCCATGAAGTCTTGGGCCCCGCCCCGGCCCTGCCGCCCTTGGAGCGGGGCCGGCACCGCATGCAGCTGCTCGTCAAGCTCCGCGATCCCATGCGCCGCGAGGAGGCCTTGCGGTCCCTTCTGGGCGCGCCCTATTCGCCCGGCGTCCGGTGGCGGGTGGACGCCGATCCCTACGACTAGGGTTTTTCTTCCGTTACCTCCATCGCAGGTAGCCGGTCTCATTCTATTGGAAGGCCCACCGCCGGAAGTGAAGACCTGGCCCTCGTTTCTTGATAGAATTGGCTGGCATGAACCCGGACCGCCAGATCGAGGTCTTTAAGCGCGGCCATGTCTCGCTCGTCAGCGAGGAGGACCTGCGCCGCAAGCTCTCCTCCAAGCGTCCTCTGCGCGTCAAGCTCGGGGTCGACCCGACGTCCCCGGACCTGCACCTGGGCCACAGCGTGGTGCTGACCAAACTGCGGGCCTTCCAGGACCACGGGCACACGGCCGTGCTGATCATCGGCGACTTTACCGCCATGATCGGGGACCCCTCCGGCCTTAATGCGACGCGGCCTACCCTTTCCGCGGCCCAGATCGACGAGAACGCCCGCACCTACCAAGACCAGGCCTTCAAGATACTGGACCGTTCCCGCGCCGAATTGCGCCGCAACTCCGAATGGCTCGCGCCGTTTTTGGGGAAGGATCTCTTGGAGACGCTCAAGCGCCATACCGTCCAGCAGGTCCTGGCCCGGGAGGATTTCAAGAACCGGGTCCGGGATAATTCCCCCCTCACGCTCCTGGAGGTGCTCTACCCGCTGTTCCAAGGCCAGGACTCGGTCGCGGTTTCCGCGGACGTGGAGCTGGGGGGAAACGACCAGCTCACCAACCTGCTGATGGGACGCAAGATGCAGGCTGACTCAGGCCAGGAGCCCCAGGTGGTGCTGACGATGCCCCTATTGGTGGGAACCGACGGGGTGAAGAAGATGTCTAAATCCTACGGTAATTCCGTAGCGCTCAGCGATCCGCCCAATGCGATTTTCGGGAAAGTCATGAGCCTCTCCGACGCTCTGATGCTCGGTTATTACGAATTGCTGACCGACCGTGAGCTCGGCGAGATCAAGGCCGCCCATCCCATGGCGGCGAAGAAGGATCTGGCCCAGCTCCTCGTGTCGCGCTACCACGGTGAAGAGGCCGGCCGGGACGCCCGCCGCTATTTCGAGGATACCTTTTCATCCCGGCGGCTGCCGGCGGACGCCGCCGAGGTGCTGATGCCGGCGGGATTGGTCCTCAGCGAGCTCATCCATCGCGCCGGGGGGACCAAGTCCCGCAACGAAGCCCGGCGGCTGATCTCGCAGGGCGGCGTCAAAATCGACGGGCGCAAGGCCTCGGAGGACGGGCCGATCGCGGCGCCCGCGAGCTTCATCCTGCAGGTGGGGAAGCATCAATTCTTGAAGGTGCGCCTGACCGGAGGCGCGGAGGTACGGCGATGACGAGCCTTTTGGCGGCGATGGCGTTGGTCCTGGCTGCGTGCCGGGCTCAGGACGCCCCGGGCGGTCAAGCCCAGGAATGGGAGGCCCGGTTGACCGAGGCCAAGGGCGAAGTGACCGTTTGGACCTCCGACGGGGATCCCGGGGGCATGCCGGGCGAGGAGGGCGCGCCCTTGGAAGTCGGCGACCGGGTCCGCACGGGCAAGGACGGCAGCGCCGAGATCGCTTTTGAAGGGGACTCCATCGTCACTCTGCGTCCGAACTCCGAGATCAGGATCGCCGACGCCCGCCGCGGCCGAGTCGAGATCGCGGCCGCCCGCGGCGGCCTGTTGGCCAAGATCCAGAAGGCCCTCGGGATGGGAGGCGGGTTCCGGGTGCGGACCCCGACGGCGGTGGCCGCCGTGCGGGGGACGGAGTTCGCCGTCGAGATCGAGGACGGCTCGGGCGGCGAAACCCATGTGGGGGTTTTCGACGAAGGCGAGGTCGAGGTGAGCGACGCGGCCGGCGGTCCCTCCGAGCGTCTCATCGCCAATCAGGAGACCGTGGTCCGCCGCGGCCAGCGCCCGGCCGCGCCCTATCAGCTCAAACGCCTGATGAAGCATCGGCGCTACGTCCGTGGCATGGGACGCCGGGCGGCCTACCTTCGCAAGAACTGGAAAGCCCTCTCTCCCGATCAGCGCCGGAAGCTGCGGGGCCAATGGCGGGAGCGCGCCGGGGAGCAGACGCGGCGGCGCCGCGAGAAGCTCGAGCGCCAGCAGCAGCGGCGGCAGGAGCGCGCCAAGCCGGCTTCCCAGGATCGGGAGAAGATGGAGAAGCGCCGCCAGCGCATCCGGGAGAAGCGGGGGAGATGAGCCGGGTGGCCGTGAGGCCCCGGGCGCCGCACGCGGAGAATCCGACCACTCTGTCGGAGATACCGGTGAAGGTCAGTTACGGACCCGGGGACCTGTCCGGCCGGGATTTGCTCGCCGAGAACGGCAAGCCCGGACAGTTTCCCTACGTGCGAGGCCTGAAATCGGGCGGCTACCGAATCAATCCTTGGACCATGCGCCAATTCGCGGGGCACATGACGGCCAAGGACACCAACGCCCGCTTCAAGTACCTCCTGGAGCACGGCGAGACGGGGCTGTCCACGGCGTTCGACCTGCCGACCCTGATGGGGTTGGACTCGGACGATCCGCGCTCGCGCGGCGAGGTGGGCCGGGAGGGCGTGGCGATCGACACCTTGGCGGATTTCGAAGCCCTGTTCGCCGGCATCGATCTCGCCCGGGTCTCCACCTCGATGACGATAAACCTCCCGGCGCCGGTGTTTCTGGCGATGTATCTGGCCGTGGCGCGCCGGCAGGGCGTGCCCTTTGTGCGGGTGCGCGGGACCGTCCAGACCGACATCCTGAAGGAGTATATCGCCCAGAACGAATATCTCTACCCCCCGGAGCCGTCCATGCGCCTGGTCCTCGACACGATCGAGTACTGCGTGCGGGAGGTCCCGCGCTTCTATCCGATCTCGATCTCGGGGTACCATATCCGCGAGGCGGGCGCCGACGCGGCGCAGGAACTCGCTTTCACCCTGGCCGATGGGCGCGACTACGCCGAAAGGCTGGTCCGCCGCGGCCTGGCGGTGGACGACTTCGCCTCCCAACTCTCCTTCTTCTTCGACGTTCACAACTGCTTTTTTGAGGAGATCGCGAAGCTCCGCGCCGCGCGCGGAATCTGGGCGCGGGTGATGCGCGACGAATTCGGGGCCAAGCGCGAGATCTCATGGATGCTTCCGATGCACTGCCAGACGGCGGGGGTGAGCCTGACGGCCCAGCAGCCCCTCAACAACCTGGTTCGCGTGGCCTACCAGGCCTTGGCCGGGGTCCTCGGCGGGACGCAAAGCCTTCACACCAACTCCTTCGACGAGGCCCTCGCCTTGCCGTCCGACGAGGCGGTCCGGCTGGCCCTGCGCACCCAGCAGATCATCGCCCTCGAGACTGGGGTCACCGACACCCCCGACCCATTCGGCGGTTCATACTATCTGGAGTGGCTGACCGGGGAGATGGAACGGCGGGCCACCGGCCTCATGACCCGCATCAAGGAGCTCGGGGGCGTGGTCCCGGCGCTCGAGAACGGGTTCTTCCACCGGCAGATCGCGGAGACCGCCTATCGTTTCGAGACCGATCTCAACCGGGGCCGCCGCAAGATCGTGGGGGTCAACGCTTTCGCCGGCGACGGCCGCATGCCGCCGATTCTCAAGATCGGCCGGTCGGTCGAGGCGCTCCAAATCCGGGCCTTGAAGCGCGTCCGCCGGGGGCGGGACAACTCCAAAGTGCTGGCTTGCTTGGAGCGTCTGCGCGGCTGCGCGCGAGGCGCCGAAAATGTCCTCCCCCCCATTCTCGAGTGCGTCGAGGCCTACGGCTCCGTCGGCGAAATCACCAGCGCCCTGCGCGATGTTTTCGGCGAGTACCCGGTCCTGAGGGGGTAGGACGCCTCTTCGCTTGCTCCTGCTGCTGGGCGGACTGGTCTTGGGGGCCGCGGTGCCCGGGGAGGATCCGCTCGTCGAGGTCGTCATCCCGCCGGGTCTTTCGGCGACGGCCACCGCCGAGCTCCTGAGCGCCAGGGGGGTCATCCGCTCGAGCTTGCTCTTCCGGCTGACCGCGCGCTTTACGGGGGCCGAACGGCGGCTCAAGCCGGGCACCTACCGGCTCAAGCCCGGGCTCGGGGTTCGCGCCGCGCTGCGGGCTCTAACCGCGGGGACCTCCAACGCGGTGCGCGTCCTCATCCCGGAAGGCTTCTCGGCTCGCCAGATCGCCGAGCGCCTGGAAGGCAACGGCCTCTGCAAGGCCTCCGAGTTCCTTAAGGTCGTGGAGCCCCGCCGCCTGGAGGGGTATCTATTCCCCACCACCTACCAGATCGACAAGTCCTGGGACGCCTCCCGCATCGCCGACCGGATGCACGAGGAGTTCCGCAAGCGCATCCCCCCGGAGTTCGAGCGCGCCGCCTCCAGACCCGCCATGACCTTGCACCAGCTGTTGACCCTGGCTTCCATCGTGGAACGGGAGGCCGTGATCGCTTCCGAGAAGCCCATGATCGCGGCCGTCTACCTGAACCGGCTGCGCGGCCGCAGGATGCTGGAGGCCGACCCCACGGTGCAGTACGCGCTCGGCTACTGGAAGAAGGGGCTGACCTACGCGGATCTCAGGCACCCCTCGCCGTACAACACCTACAACCACTTCGGCCTTCCCCCGGGTCCGATCTGCAATCCCGGGCTGGACTCTTTCCTGGCGGTGCTTTCCCCGGCGCGGACCGATGCGATCTTTTTCGTCGCCGACGCCAAGGGCGGGCACACCTTCACCGGCACGCTCGAGGAGCACAACAAGGCCAAGCAGAGATTCAAGAAGGACCTCCGCGAGCAGCGGCGGCGCTAGGCCGGCCGGGGCGGTTCGATCGGACATTTACTCCCGGCGCTGGGAGTGGGATGAGATGGCGCCGTCGGATGATTTTGTCATGCCGGGCCGCCCCCCTGGAGCACGTGCTACGGCGCGGGATTCGCGCGCCGCTCGAATTCGGAGACCCGCCGGTCCTCGGCCGGCAGGAGGGCGCGGGCCCGGTCGCAGACGTAGGCGATGTCAAGCGACGAGCCGAGAGCGGCCAGCAGGCCGTCCACGTCGGCTTTGTCCTGGTTGCGGTCGGCCAGGAGTTTCAGGACGAGGAGGTCCTCGGCCGTGCCCGTCCGAACGCCCATGCCGCCGATCCGCTCCTCCGTGGCGCGCCGGAGTATCTCGTGGAAGTAGGGCAGGACCGCGGGAACCAGGTCGATTTGAACGTCCTGGAGGCGCAGGCGCGCGATCTCCCGGTCCGAGAGCTGTCGGAGCGTCAATTCTCCGTCGAAGGCGCCCCCGGCGCCGGTGAACCCTTCCAGGAGAGCGGGGATGCGGACCCTCTCGATGTGGATCAGGAAGTCCACGTCCGCGGTCGTCCTGATGTAGCCGCGCGCGCCGACGGCCACGCCCCCGATCAGCGCGTAGTGCGCCCCGGCCTTGCCGAGGATGCCGGCGCAACGAACCACGATGTCGTCAAGCCGCGGGAGCTCAGCGGCCACGCGCCAGGAGCCGCCTGAAGGGCGCGCGCCCCTCTTCCTCCAGCTTCCGCCGCCCGGCCTCCCAGCGCGCGCGGCGGTCCGGGTCCTTAAGGAGCTCGCGAAAAAACTCAAAGAGTCGGGCGAGGGCGCGCACACGCTCCTCGGGGGACTGGCCGCGATGCGCGGCGACGGTCTCGTTGAGAGATTGGGCCGCGGAGGGCCACCGGAGGTTCATCACCCCAGTATAACGGCGTGTCTGCGGGGAGTCAAGTCCGGTCGGCCCAAAAAATATCGACAGATTCAACAAGAGGGGCCATGTTTGGGACAAATGGCAGAGCCCGCGGCGATCCGCAGCCCGATGTGCCGGCCCTGAAAAGGCGCTATCGGCGGACCTCCGAGCTTTAGTATAATCGTCCTGCCGGTCCCCCATTCGGGCGTGCCCTGCCTTCGGCAGGACTCGCTGTTGGCGATGGAAGTTTTCGGGCGTGTAGCTCAGCTGGGAGAGCGCCTCGTTCGCAACGAGGAGGTCAGCGGTTCGATCCCGCTCACGTCCACGCCCGAGCGCGTCGGCTATTCACAATACTTGGAACGTTCCAAGTCCGGTGGAAAACTCCCGGGGCATAGCCCCCCTCCCTCGATGCCTTCCAGACCCCGGGAACATGGGGTTAGCGTCACTTGACTCCGGCCGGCGCCGGGGTTATGGTATGGACATGGAGAGTCCCGCGGCGGGGTTGATCGATCTCCTGCGCCGGTCGCGCCGTATTCTCGTATTCACCGGCGCGGGCATCTCCACCGCCTCCGGCATCCCCGACTTCCGCGGTCCCCAGGGAATTTGGAAGAAGCGCCGGCCGGTCTATTTCCAGGATTTCCTGGCCTCCGAGGAGGCCCGCGTCGAACATTGGGACTACAAGCTCGAGGGATGGGAGGCTTTTAAGGAAGCCAAGCCCAACCCCGCCCACCTGGCCCTGGCCCGTCTGGAGAAGCTCGGCCGTCTGTCGGCCCTGGTGACCCAGAACATCGACGGCTTGCACCACGCGGCCGGAAACTCACCCGGGAAGATCATCGAGCTTCATGGAACCAACCGCCAGGTCGAGTGTCTCACCTGCCGTCAACGGGGAGATCCCGAGCCCGCGTTTGAATCGTTCCGGAGGACTCGGCGGTGTCCCCGTTGCGCGTGTGGGGGACTGTTGAAGACCGCGACCGTTTCGTTCGGCCAGTCGCTGCCTCCGGGGCTCTTGGAACGCGCCCTGGACTCGGCCCGGCGCGCCGACCTGGTCTTGAGCATCGGCTCGACATTATCGGTGGAGCCGGCGGCCTCCGTTCCCCGGGCGGCTTGCGAGGCCGGCGCTCCCTACGCGATCATCAACCAGGGACCCACCGAGCACGACTCCCTGGCCTCACTTCGAATAGACGCCGACGCCGTCGAGGCGCTCCCCCCAGCCGTAGAGGCGATAAAATGACCGGACTGGCCCTCGCCCTGTGTCTGGCGACCTGGTCTTCGGCGGGACCGCTCGACCTGGACGTCTACGCGCCGCCCCCCAAGCGTCCGGCTGCGGGGCGGGCGGCCGCCGAGCTTCCCCGGGAACTCTGGAGGCCGGGTTCGCCCCTGGCGATGCGCGGCGAGGGTCCGGGGATGCAGGCTTTCGCCCACGGGGCCCACGCGACCTTGGGCGCCCTGGGTCTGGCGGAGAGTCTCTCCCGTCGCGACAGCATGGGCCCCTGGCACGCCGCCGGGTTCGGCGCCGTGGCTTTGATCAACGCCTGGTTGGGCTTCAGGGCGCTGCAGCCCCCGCCTCCCGAACCCGCGAACCGGCCCCGCCGCTGAGGCGCTAGTTCATCGCCGGGCAGAGGGCGGCGAGCTTGCGGGTGTCCCTGATGAGGTAGCGCCCCTCATGCACGGTGAGGATGTCGGCCCGGCGGAGGGTCGAGAGGGCGCGGGTGAGCGGCTCGCGGGTCGTGCCGACGAGGTCGGCCAGTTCCTGGTGGGTGTAGTGGTCCTTCAGGATAGTCCCCTCCCGCAGGCGCTTCCCGGAGCGGTCGGCGAGGTCGCAGAGGGTCTTGGAGACCCGGCCCAGAATGTTGCGAAACAGCAGGCTCTCGATTTCCTCGTTGGCGCGCCGCAGGCGTTCGGAGACGGCGCAGAGGAGGTAGTAGGTGAGTTGGGGGTCGGCCAGCAGGAGCCTCTTGAAATCCTTGCGGCGGATCACGAGGAGAGTGGATTTTTCGACCGCCTGGGCGGAGGCCGTCCGGGTCTGGCCGTCGAGCAGGGCCATCTCGCCGAAGAAATCCCCGGGCCGAAGATACGCGAAAGTCTTGGATTTCTTGGCCGCCGAGCGGGTGAATATTTTCACTCGGCCCGAGAGCACCACGAACATCTGCGTGCCGATTTCGGCCTTGGAGAAAATCGGCTGTCCGGGCGGGTAGTCCCCGACCCGGGATATGCGATAGATCCGCCGGAGCTTTGTCAGGGAGAGGCTCGATAGGAACGGGACCCTGCGAAGGAAGCCGATCACAGGGACATCGTATCTCTTCCGGGGCCGGTGATTCAACCCGCCTGCGCCGGAGTTCAGGTCCCGGGAGGCGAGAGCAGCCGGAAGCGGTCGGGGTGGCGGGAGAGGGCGCCGTGCGTGTCCAGGGCCCCGGCGATGATGCGGCGCCCTTCCTCCCCGGCCGGCACGGGGCGCCCCCCGTTGACGTCCACCGGCACGAAGTCGACGCGCTCGACCCCCCGCTCGGAAATCGCGGCGCGGGCGATGACCGTCCAGCGCGTCCGCGGCGTCGGGGATACGAAGAGGAAATTGCCGAGGCTGTAGAGCACCGGCCGCCCGGCGATGAGGTCGACGGCCTGGAGGACGTGCGGGTGGTGGCCGAGGAAGAGGTCGGCGCCGGCTTCGGCCGCGGCGCGGGCGACGGCGCGCTGGATGGCGTTTGGTTCCTCGGCAAGTTCGGTCCCGCCGTGGAAAGAGACGATGAGGACGTCGCAGCGCTTCTTGGCGGCGCTGACGATCGACGGGAGGCGCCCGAGGTCGGAGTAGGCGACCCCGGGCTTGCGCGGCCCCGCCCAGGCCTGACGCGGGTGGGTGCTGGTGAATCCCAGGAAGCCCACGCGCAGGCCGCCGGCCTTCAAGACGCGCAAGCCCTCGGCCTCCTCCAGGGTCTTCCCGCCGCCCACGAAGGGGATTCCCGCCTTGTCGAGGGCGCGCAGGGTGTCGAGAAATCCCGTCATGCCGTAGTCCCAGACGTGGTTGTTGGCCACGCTCACGATGTCAAAGCCCGCGGCGTCGAGCGCGGCGAGGCTCGCGGGGGGAGCCCGGAAGGTCCATTGCTTGTCCTGCTTCTCGCCCCTGCGGGTCACGCTGCATTCCAGGTTGCCGAAGAGGATGTCGCCCTCGAGGTGGCCCGAGACTCCCCGGGTGGCCGCGCCCGGGTCATTCTTGATGACGGCGCCGACGGGGCCGTCGAGCCGGATGTCGCCGACGGCGACGAGCGTGGCCTGGGCCGCCGCGGGGCCCGCGGGAGCCAGCCACGCCAACAACGCCGCCTCAATGAGCAAGGCGCTCGACCTCGGCGGCGATGCGTTCGGCGACTTCGCCGGCCGGGGGCAGCCCGAGGGACTCGTAGCCGGCGGTCATCGCCAGGCGCGCCGCGTGGGCGCCGTTTGCGAAGAGAAGCTCGAACACGACGTCCGTCAGCCGCTGCTCCAAGAAGGATTCCGGGATGAGGCGGGCCGAGCCGGCGCGCTCCACAAGCCGGGCATTGGCGGTCTGATGGTCGTCGGCCGCGTGGGGATAGGGAACCAGGACGGCCGGGGCCTTCTGGGCCGAGAGTTCGGCGAGGGTGCTCGCCCCGGCGCGGCAAATCACCAAATCGGCGGCGGCGTAGGCGTACTCCATCTCCTCGAGGTAGGGCAAGGCGCGGACCGGGACGCCGCCGTAGCGCCCCGCCACCGCCCCCTCCTGGCCTCTCCCCGCGAGGTGCAGGATCTGCAAGGGCGGCCAGGACTTCGCCGTCGCCGCCATCAGCGCGGGGAACCGCTCATTGAGAACTCGGGCCCCTTGGCTGCCTCCGAAGACGAGGAGGGTCGGCGTCCGGGGGTCGAGGCCGAGGCGTTCGCGGGCGGCGCCGGGGGATCGCCGTTCCCATAGCGGCGGGCGGATGGGCGTCCCGGTGAGGAAGGCCCCGGGCCGGGTTCCCGGCAGGCCGATCAGCAGCTTCGCCCCGAGCCGGATGGCCATGCGGTTGGAGAGGCCCAGCAGGGCGTTGGACTCATGGACGACCCGGGGCACCCCGCGCCAGGCCGCGGCGGCCATCGCCGGAAAGGAGAGATACCCCCCCATGCCGACCACGACTTTCGGGGTGAAGTCCCGGACGATCCGACCGCAGAGCGCGACGGCCTTTGCCAGGCGCCAGGGATAGGCCGCGGCTTGGGGCGAGAGCCGGCGCGGGAGGCCGCGGAGCTCGACCTCCGCGTAGGCGAGTCCTTCGCGTTCGAGCGTCGCGACGGCGGGATCCTCCCGGCGCACGAGGAGGAGGGTCTGCCATCCGCGGCGCCGCAGGGTTTGCGCCAGGACCAGCCCGGGATAGAAGTGCCCGCCCGTGCCCCCGGCCGCGACGATAATCCGGTTCAAGATGAACTCTGGAGTCCACCCCCGCAGTCCTGCGGGACCGACAGGACTTTGGCGCCGGCCCGTTGGGCCTGCTGCGCGTGCCTGGAAATGTTGAGGACGATGCCGATGCCGGCGAGGGTCGCGAGCAGGGAGGAGCCTCCGAAAGAGACCAACGGCAAGGGGATCCCCTTGGTCGGGAGGAGACCCACGGACATGCTGATGTTGAAGAAGGCCTGCAGGCAGATCGTGAGAGTGATCCCCCCCGCCAGCAAGGTGCCGAAGAGATTCGGGGCGTGGCGCGCGACTCGAAAGCCGCGGATCAGGAGGAGCGCGAACAGCAGGATGATCGCCAGACCCCCGAAGAATCCCAGCTCCTCGCAAAGCACCGGGAAGATGAAGTCGGTATGGGGCGTCGGAAGATACATGAGCTTGAGCTGGGAAGCCCCGAAGCCCCTCCCGAACCATCCCCCGGAGCCGATGGCCAGAACGGATTGCTCGACTTGATACGACGCCTCCTGGACGGAGGCGAGCTTGAGCCGCGACGGGTCCACCCCGAGCCGAGACGCAAATACCTCGATCCACGTTCCCGCCGGGAGCAGGAATGCCGCGATTCTGGCGAGCCGGTAGGGCTTGCGGATGAGTTCGTAGGCCACGATGGGGAGGGCCAGCGCCGCCGCGGCGGCGACATGGCGCATTCTCGCCCCGGCCATGAACAGAAGCTCGAGCGTCACGGCGAACATCCCCGCCGAAAGCCGCCGGCCCGCGCGCTCCACCA
>CAYJXJ010000039.1:0-30560 GCA_964374095.1 uncultured Elusimicrobia bacterium | reverse complement strand
CGACCTCAACCGGTGCCATGCTTGTAGACTTCCACACTAATTGCAGAAGAACCAGTTTTCTGGGCGCGGCGGCGTCGGGCGCGATCTTAGTCGCTGTCTTGGGGATGGGATGGAGGCCGGCGGTCAGTGGAGGAGAGCGCGATCCAGGGAGGCGCCGGGTTGCTGCAACCGGGGGGACTCGGTCCAGGACCGAGTTGCCGGGGTCTCTCAGGGACGTTTCGGCGAGAGGCTCTGCCAGGCTGTGCGCGGTAAACAGAACCCCTACAGCAGGAAGCTCCTAAAATGAAGAGCCCGCTTGCGCGGGCTCCTCACGCTGGCCCATGCGGGCCATCCACCTCCGATTGCTCGGATTGACCATATGATAGCGTTTGGGGGGCGGGCCAAGTTCAAACAACGGCGACTGTCGGCAAACCGGGGGCCGCGCCATTCCGCGGGCCTCAGCACATTGTCGGTATCCGGGGCGCCAGGTAGAACGGTATGGACAGGAGCGGGAAGCTCAAGCCCCCGACGGTCACGGATTCCGATCGAAAGTCGCCGCCGTAAACGCGCATGAGCCTGGAGTCTTTCACGGCCAAGGCAAAGCTGAGAAGGGATCTCAGTCGGCCTGACGTTCCCGACTTGACCTCGACGGCCAGGATGCCTCCCTTGCAGGGAAGGCAGAAATCGACCTCGGCGCTGCCGGCAGGCTTGTCCTTCGCCCAGTAGAAGAGCGCGCCGCGGGCGCTTTCATCCTGCGCCACCACGTTTTGACCGACCGCCTGCTCCGCGATCCGGCCCCGGTAGAAATCAGCGAGGTCTTTGAGCCCCACGAATTGTTCCTGGACGCCCATCCGGTGGTTGACGAGCCCGACGTCAAGGAAGAGAAGTTTCCTGGGCCTCTTCCTTCGGGGAACGAGGGGAAGCTCCGCCGACTGCGTCGCCTCGACTTGGCGAAGGAGCATCACCTTCTCCAGAGTGTCAAAGGCTCGAGCCATCTCCCGGCTCTTGAAATTGGACCCGCCGAACTTGTCGTAAGTCACGGCCGCGCCCGCGAACAGCGGCGCAGCCTCGATGACGTGGCGAACATACTTGGACTCGGCGAGGGAGGAATACTTGTAGACGTCCTCGGCATACCCGCTCAGGAGGGAGGAATATATCCCTTTGAGGCCCTCCAGCCCGCCGGCGCCGAGGGAAGCCTGGACGGCCTCAGGCATGCCGCCGATCATCGCGTATTCGAGAAAGAGGCTCAGGGCATGACGATGAAGGACTTCCGGGATGCGTTCCCCGGGACGGACCGACTGGAGCAAATCCCGGAGCTCCGGCTCCTCCCTGGCATCGAGGTATTCGAAGAAATCCATCGGGTGGCAGAAAGCGTACTCGACCCTGCCCACGGGGAATGCGAGTCCCTCTCTTTGAATCGCCGCCTCAAGCAGCGATCCGGCCGCGACCACGTGCAGGCCGGGCCTGTCCTCATGGAAGAACCTAAGGAGCTTGATAAGCGAGGGACAGGCCTGGATTTCGTCGAGGAAGAGGAGCGTCTTGCCCGGAATCAAGGGACGGCGCAACTTCACCCGGACGATGTCCTCGAAATCCTTGAGCGAGAGCTCGCCGCGGAAAAGCGAGGCATGCAGGCCCAGGCGCCGTGGTCCGGTCGGCCCATGCGGCGCCGCGAAGGGCCGGTTATAATGTCAGCGATGACCCTTCTGGGGTTGGCCCTTCTATTCCCCGCGTGGACGACGGCGGTCGTGTTTCGACCGGCGCTCATCCGCGGGGCCCCGACTCCCGTCAATCTGACCTGCCCGCTCGTCTCCCCCGTGTTCTCGGGTTCGCGGGATTCGATTTTCCTCCCGCAGGCCATGACGCTGCCCGCGACGGCCGTGCCGGTGCTTCCGGCCGCGCCGTTCGCCTCGGGACCGCGGGAGCTCGACTCCGGCCGGCTCATCGAGCGACTCTCCGAACGCGTCCAGGCCGCCGACCTCTCCAAGCCCGCGGGCCAAGAGTCGCTGGTTTCGTCCCTGTTCGGGGAAACGCTGGAGGACGGAGAAGAAATCTATCCCCGGATCATCCGGCTGGAGGACCTGGCGCGCCAGGAGGCCGAGCTCTCGCGGCGCAAGATCATCCTGGCCGAGGCGGTGAGAACCGTCCTGCCGGCGTTGGCGGCGAGCGTGGCGGCGGGGGACTGGAACGGGCCGGGCACGACCCTCGACAAGCCCTGCTGCGGGGATGCCGCGCCCAAACTGGCCTTGCTGCTGCGGGGGCGGGGGCACGCGCTCAACGTGGTCGAGGCCGAGACGCACTACTACCTCATGCAGGTGGTTGGAACCGGGCAATTGATCGTTGATCCGACCATCCGCCAGTTCTTCGGCGGGCCCCGGGCTCCTCCGGACGTCCCGACGGTTTTCGTCGGGACCATCTCCGAGTTGAATGAATTGTTCAGCCGCCGCGCCGGCGCCCGCACCGGGAGGCACGGCGTCCAAAGGATCTATTTCAGCTCTTCCCGGGTCCGCAACGGGCACCCCGGCCTTGACAAGGTAACGAACCTCCCTTAAGCTATGGGGTCATGAGGTGCCCCAACTGTTCCGCGGAGCATTCGGACGAGGACCAGGAGTGCCCCAAGTGCGGCTTCGTGACCAAGAAGTGGCAGACGGGCACCCTCTCTCCCGGCCACCTGATCGGCAAGCAGAAGGAGGAGGAGAGCAGTCCCCTCGTGCTCTACGGCGGACTCGCCGCCGCGGTCATGGGCTATTGGTTTTTCTTCCGGACGTCGGCCGCACCCCCTCCGGCGGCGCCGGCCGCCGTCGAGGCCTCGGATTCGGCGGCCGTTGCGGTCCCGGCCGGGGCGCCGGTCGCGTCATCCGCCGGCGGAGCCGATGGAGAAACTCTCAATCCGTGGAAGGTCCAGGGCCGCGTCGTCAATGTCCGCAACGGCGCGCCGGTCGCCGAGGCCAAGATCACGTTTACCGGCGGGGGCAAGGCCATCGACGCGGCAACGGATTCGGAGGGGCTCTACAAGGCGGAACTCCCGCCTCTCCAGGGCGGCGCCTATGCCATCACGGTCAGCCATCGCCGATTCCATCCCCCCTATCTCAAGGGGACGACGGACGTCCTCCCGGAGGAGCATCTCAGACGAGTGGACTGCGCTGCGGCCGGCCGGCGGGAAGACTTCGCCGGCGGCAATCAAGGCGAGACCATAGACCTGATGCTTTGTCCGAACGGCCGCTAGCCGGGTCTTACCCCAGGAATCTTTCCTTCACGTCGGGCCCGGGCACCAGGCAGGCCTCCCGGCGGCCGAACCACCGGTAGCGGTTGCGCGCAATCCAATCATAGACCAGATCGCGAAGGGGCCCCGGCACGAGGATGAAAGCGTACAGCATGGGCCAGGGCCAAGCCAATCGCCGGGCGACCCGCAGGGCGGCGCTGGAGCGCGTGAAGGCCCGGCCGTTTTCGACGAGGACGACCGTCTCGAGCCGGTCTTCGGGAAGGCCTGTGCCGCGCAGCGCGGCGCGTCCCGCGTCGGACTGGAGCGGCGCCAACCGGAAGATTTTCGAGGGATCGGCCGCGATGATCCAGCGCACCCAGGCATTGCAGAGGTTGCAGACCCCGTCGAAGAGGACCAGCGGCGAAGAGTCGCTCATGGCAGTATCTTGACGGCGTCTCCCACGCGGAGCGTCTTGCCCGCCTCGGAAGGGGGGACCCGGGTGTTGACCGTGAAGCGGTAGAAGTGGGTGAAGGCGGCACGGTCGGCCCAGGCCGGAAGGGCGGCCTCGCGGCGACGGGCGAATTCCCGGGCGAAGCCGGGATGGGACTCTCCGGACTGCGGCTGCCGGGTGGGAACCACGCAGCGTTGGCACGCCCAGTGTCCCTCGAGCCGCGCCGCGCCCGCCTGGAAAGGCACCGGACGGCCGTCGGAGCGCACCAGCAGGTCCTCCCAGAAGGCCGGGACGCCGGTCACCTCCAGGTTGGCCCGGAAGCGGGCCCGGGCTTCGCCCAATGGCATGGGTTTGAACCAAGAGGCGGCGGCTTTTAGGCTCGCCGCGGACACCAACGTCGGACCGGGGTATTTGACGTCATCGGGGAAGCCCCCGCTGCGATCTTGAAGGAGGCTCACCTCTCTTCCGAAGAAGCCCGACAGCCAGGACTGCAGTTCGCCGCGTTGATTCTGGAGGTGCCAGCGGCCCGTCTCCCGCGGCGAGCGCAGGTCGACCGTGCCGGCCTTCAGGTCGAAGCGCGCCCGCAGGACGTGGACGCGGGCTTCCTTCTTGCCGTTGACGGTCCGGCCGTCGGCGTCGAAGATCGCGAACTCGCGGTCTCCCTCCAGCCCCCCGCGGCGGGTCAGGCGGGCCTCCCGGACCTCGACTCCATCGAGGGATTTGATCGGGTAGATGATGATGCGGGAGAGGCGCGCCATGCCTTGAAGTGTAGCCGAAGTTGGGGTCCGGTCTCAACACGTAACACATTCGATGCATGTGTCGGATGTTAAGACCCGGCTCCCTTCTTGCTAGAATGGGTTTATGCGCAAACATAAGGCTAAGACGAAGGAGCCGGTTCCCGCGGCTTCCGGCGGCGCCACCGGAACCTATGTCTACGACGAGAAGCTCGGTAAGGTCGTGAAGGTTTCCAGCCGCGTGCCGCGCGTCGCGGCGCACGGGAGCGACGGCGATTTCAGCGACCTCGGCGATTCGGGCGGCTCGGAGGATTCCGGCGGGGGATCCGGCGCCGTGGACGAAGACTGAGCCGGCCTTTCCGCGACCTCGCCGAATACGCGGCCGTCCTCGCCATCGAGGCCGTCTTGTCGGCCATGAGTTGGGAATCGGCCCAAGATCTGGGCGCGGCCCTGGGAGGGCTCGCGCGCCATCTCATGCGCCGCCGATGGGTGATGACCCTGGGAAACCTCGCCGCCGCTTTCCCGGACAAAGGCGAGGATGAGCGGCGGGCCATCGCCCTGGAGGCCTGGCGGAACGCCGGGCGCATCGCCGCCGAGTTCGCGCGGTCCCGATCCCTATCCCGCGCGGAGCTCGAGCGGATCGTGCGCATCGAGAACCGGGATCTCTTGGAACGGGTCCTTGCCGAGGGCCATGGGGTCATCGTCAACATCGGCCACGGGGGCAACGGGGAGGTGGGGGGCAGCGCCGGCACCTTGGCGGGCTATCCCCTGGGCGTGGTGGGGCGGGTGATGAAAAATCCCTATCTCGACGTTTGGCTGCGCGAGACGCGTGGGCGTTTCGGGGAAGCCGTTTTCGCCCACCACAACCCGTTCTTCTCCATCGCCAAATGGCTCAAATCAGGCAAGATGACGGCCATTCTCATCGACCACAACCTCTATCAGGGCGGAATCTTCGTGCCCTTCTTCGGCCGTCCCGCCGCGACCTCGACGTTGAGCGCTCTCCTGTCCGTAAAACTTTCATGCCCCATACTTTCCTGTCGCGTGAGCCGGGAGGGCGCGGGATTGGTCGTCTCGTTCGACGCGCCGTTGCGCCACGATCCCCGAGCCGACCCGGAGCGCGAGATCGAGCGTCTGACCATGGAGATGACGGCGGCTCTCGAAGGCTACATCCGGCGACGTCCCGGCGAATGGCTGTGGGGCCACAACCGCTGGAAGCGCGCGCCCCTGCCGTCGGACCGGGTCCTCGGGACGCCCGCCGGGGCGCCGTCTTGAGGTCTGGGCCCCACGTGAGTTGGAAGCCCAGGTCAGGAAATTCATATCATGTCTCTCATGCCGGTTCCACCCACGAACCCCGAGACCAAGGAAGCCCTCGACATTTCGGAGAAGGGCGCGCCCAAGAACGGCGTGCGTCAAACCCTCAACCGGCGGCTGTTCTTTCAACTGACGGTTTTCGGGGGCGCCGACGCGGCCGTCGAGCAGGGTTTGGCCCGGGCTTTGGAGGCCGCGCCCGTGGAGGCGGTCCTCTACCGGGAATCGGGAGACCCGCGGGGGCTCGGGGTGCTCGCCATGGGAGAAGATCCGGCGGTGTTCACGGAATCGCTCCGCAAGGCCCTGCACAGTTTTCCGGCTTTGATCTTGAAGCCGGAATTTATGATGCTCGGCCGCACCTACGCTCTCGGCTATGAGCCCAACCTGGAGGATTGGCTCCTCCAGCGTCCGCGCCGGGTGGCGCTCGATCCCCAGTCGGCCTGGGCGGTCTGGTATCCCTTGCGCCGCACCGGGGCCTTCACTCAGCTTCCGCACCAGGAGCAGATGTCGATCTTGAGAGAGCACAGCCAGATCGGGCGCTCCTTCGGCGACGCCGACCTCGCGCACGACGTGCGGCTGGCCTGCCACGGCCTGGACAAGAACGACAACGACTTCGTGATCGGCCTGATCGGCAAGGAGCTCTATCCCCTCTCGGCCTTGGTCCAGGCCATGCGCCCGACCCGGCAGACTTCGAGCTTCATCCAGAACATGGGACCCTTTTTCATCGGCCGGGCCGTGTGGCGCAGCCGGCAGCCGTGACCGAGTCCGGGAACCCGCCGCAGGCGGGTGGACGAGGAAATGGTTGGAGCCCGGCAGGGCGGAAACCATGAAAAGGACCTTTCGCATCACCATGTCGGAGCGGTGCTTCCGGTACAAGCCCGAGGCCCTGCACAACCACGCGCCGCATCAGGCCGGGGTCTATGAGTTCGTGACCTTTGACGCCCAGCGCCAAGCCCAGGTCCTCTACGTGGGCCTGGCCGGCTCGATCTTCGACGCCCTTTCAGCGCACATGACGGGAAAGGCCGCTCCAGTCTGGGACGACTTGTTCAAGGTTGCGCCCGACATCTATTTCGACTACGTCGCCGCGGCGGATGTGGATTCCGAGGAAGAGTGGAAAGACATCGCCGCCGCTCTGATCGCCAAGCACAAGCCGCGCTTCAACTCCGGACCCGCGCCGTCCTCGGGCAGGCACGCCGAGGTCGAGCTCGTCGAGACCTGATTGGCCGCGCCCGCCGACGTTCTCCCCACGCTCAACGCTTCCCTTAACGCGGGCTCCGCCCTGCTGCTGACAACCGGTTGGTTCTTCATCCGTTCCGGCCGGATCCGGGCGCACCGGGCCTGCATGGTGGGGGCCTTTCTGTGCTCGGCGGTCTTTCTCGCCTGCTATCTCTATTATCACTACCACGTCGGCTCCGTAAGGTTCCAGGGGCCGGTTGGGCTGCGAACCCTCTACTTCGGGATACTCATCAGCCACACGGTGCTGGCCGTTGCCGTCGTCCCCCTGGCCCTGAGATCGCTGTACCTGGCGTGGAAACTGCGCTTCGAGGAGCACAAGGTCTGGGCGCGGCGCGCCTTGCCGGTCTGGCTCTATGTCTCGGTCACCGGGGTCGTGGTGTACTGGATGCTGTACCGGCTCTGAATTTTATAGTGTAGAGAGATGCATTGCCCGACCTGCGGCAGCGAGAACCCGCCGGAGGCCGACGCCTGCGGGATGTGCGGGTTCGTGTTCGGCCGGGACTCCGACCCGCCCACGAATCCCGGGCTTCGCGCCCTGCTGGCCGACCGGAGGGTGAACGCGTCGGGGCTGGCGGGCTCGACTCTCATCGAGGCCTTCGATCAGGCTAATTTGCTGCTCGGCCTCAGGACCCGCCCGCCGGGGCTGCCGCGTTGCCCCGAGGAGGTCTCCGCCGCCCTCCCCCTCCTCCTCCGCGAGGCTCCCGGCGGCGACAAATTCCTGCTCGTCTTCACGGACCTCAAGGCGCTCGCGCGTTTCGATATCACCGCGGAGTGGATCGCCCTGGCGGGCTCCAAGCTCCGTGCCTGGGCGCGGGGGGTCGGCTTCGCGGGCTGCCTCCTCAACCCCGATGACCCCGAGGGGACCTGCGCCTTCGATCTCAAGGGCGAGCGCAGCCTCAGGGCCCTTTCCGTCCTCCCCAAGGACGCGCCCAAGAAGTAGCCGCTGTCGGCGCCTAGGCTGCGCCCATGAGCGGCATGGGCAGGGCCTTGAGTTCGCGGCGGATTGGGTCGAGGATCAGCCCCAGGGCTTCAAGCGTGGTCGCGCCCAGAAGAAAGACCCCGGGCCGGCCGAAAACCACCGGCGCGGCGCGCGGGGTGCCCCTGAGCTCGAAGTAGGCGTTCCCCACGGGACTGGTCAGGACCTCGCCGTTGGCCAGGATGAACTCCTGGCTCGATGTGGGTTTCATGCCCATGCCCTCCAGCACGGCGGCCGGGATGACGGAATACACGGCGCCGGAATCCACGAGAAATTCGAATTCCCGTTTCCGTTTCGGTTTTGCGGGATTCAAGACCCGGACCTTGAGAAAGGTGATGCCCACGCTGTGGCCTCCCATACGGTTAGTTTAGCACCCAAGCGTCCCGGGCGCCACGGTATATACGATCACCCCCCCTGAAAAGTTCCCGGAATTTTAGCCCCGACGCCCGGAGGCTAGTGCTTGATGAAGCCCGCGGGGAGGTCGGTAAAGGCGTAGTTGAAACCCTCGCAGAGCGGGTGGGGCCAGGGCGCGTTGTAATTCAAGTATGAAACCGTGCCCTTGCACTGCAGGATGTTGACTTGGCCGCGGAGCTTGGGGTCCGTGCCCCAAAAGCAGACCGCCTCGGTGCCGTACACCCGGTCGTTGATGAACTGCCACTGCTCCATGTTCCAGGCCTGATTGTGCTTTTCGATGGGGAAGCTGTCGGCTCCGGCCGCGTGCAGGGTTTCGTGAAAGAGGACTCCGGCCAGGCCCGTGCTCAGGGGGCCCGTGCAGCCCCGGATGTTGCGCAGGCGGATCAGGGACTGGGTTTGAGGGCCGGACTGCCACGAATGATGATCGGCGCAGGTCCGTTCCTTTGTATCGAACTCGCCGCACATGATATGGGTCGGCTGTTGCCTGAGATGGTCGGTCACTTCGCGGCCGAAGGCGGGATTGAAGGTCCCCAGGCAGCCTCCGGCGTGGGCCGGGACGCGGGGGTCCAACTTTCGGACCACGGTGTCGAGGGCCGTCATAAAGTCCTTGCCGCTGAAGCGGGAATCGGCGAAACAGCGGGGGTCCACGATCCAGCCCCCCTTGTGCACGTAGGCCCAGGCGGGGCCCCCGCCGAAGGCGTGGGTCTTGGTCAGGCAGTTTCCCCGGCGGGATTTGGCCCAGTCCTCGGGGCAGGGTTTGGCGTCCACGCCGGGAATGGGCGGCGCCGGAGCCTCCTGTGACGAGGCCATGACGGCCTTTGAGAGGCAGGTCTCGCCGGAGCCAGCCTGACGGCAAAGGTCGCTCCAGGAGGGAACTGCCTGAGGCGCCCCCCAGGCGGGAGCCAACGCCAGAATCGCCCACAGGGGGACCATGGTATAAGGGTATTCCGGGCTTGACCTACGTTCCAGGGACAATGGGGGCGCGGGTCGTAGGACCACCGGGCCGCCCCTTTTGGGACCTTCGGGGATTGCCTATTTTCGTCGTCGGTAGCTATAATCTACCAAGCCGGCCCGAGACGGCAGGCGTCAAGAGGTGACAGGCGAATGGCGAAGATTCTGATCGTGGAAGACGAGTCGGCGGTTCTCCAGCAAATGGCCATGGTCTTGAACCGGGCCCAGCACGACGTGATCACAGCCAAGGACGGCACCGAGGCCTTAAAGCACCTGGGCTTCGATGGGGCCGCCCCGGCGAGCCTCCCCGATGTCGTGATCCTGGACGTGATGATGCCCAACGTCAACGGCTTCCACGTCTGCGCCCGCATGAAAGAAGACCCCCGGACGGCGAAGATCCCCACGATCATACTTACCGGCTATACCGACCTGCGGGATGTCTTCGAGAAGTTCACCAACGTGAAGGGCTACCTCGGGAAGCCCTTCGACGGCAAGCGGCTTTTGACCGCGCTCTCGGGCGTGCTCCCCAAGCCGGCTGCCGCCGCGGAAACGGCCTAGCCGGCCAAGCCCGAGCCGGGCGAGCAGGTCCTGAATGCGCCGCTCGGTCTGAGCCAGGTCCGCCGATGAGTTGGACGGCCGAAGCCAACTCCTTCTGCTTGGTCACCACGACGCGTATGGCATCGAGCGCCTCGCGGGCCCATCAGCGGCCTCCGATGGCCCCGAAGGGAATGAGGATTTGCGGGCAGGCGATGACCGGGGCGTCGGGGCGCAGCGGATCGGGCTCGGCGATGGGACGGCGGCGTTCGGAGCCGTCGCTGCATTTGTAGACGCAGTCCCGGGCCTCGAAACGGTCGAGGCGGCAGGTTGTGATGGAGGCAAACCCTCCCGGGGAGGACAGCGCCAGATTCTCGGCCGCCGCGGCCGCTCCGAAGCCCGCCTTGTCGGTCTCCCGATAGTCCACCCATTTGTCCTTGGAGACTTGGCCGGAGCGCTTGAAGCGCCACTTGACGTAGTAGTTCTTCCCCGGCACGAGGGCCCGGGAGAACTCCGAGGCGAAGTCGGCGAAGCGCACCGACGCGGATTCTCCGGCCGGCAGGGAGATTTCCTTGTCAAGCACGGTATCGTCGAACCAGTTCCGGTGATGGCGCTTGAGGATCACGTTGAGGACCGTGGCCTCTCCCTTATAGTAGGAAGCCCAGCGGTCCGTCAGGTCCATGACGAAGTTCTTGGTCTCGGGGTCAAGGCCGAAGCGGGCCGAGATGCCGCCCGGGTCGGGCATGGAGCGGGTCTTGCCGCCGGCGCGGGCTTCGATGGTGTCTCCGCTCCAGCCGGGGTTCTGGATGAAATACTGGTGGGAAGCGTCGATGACGCGAGCCGAAAGCCACTGCCCGTCCAGGCAAACCTCGAAGACGTCTCGCTCCCAAGGGAGCATGGCGCCGCGGCCCGAGATTTCAACCCTCACGTTGCGCCGCTCGGTGCGGACCCACTCGTCGTGGCAGCGCCTGTCGCCGTGCGGGCCGGAGGGATGGCAGCGCTCCTCGTATTCGCGGCTCTCCAGTTCGACGCGCTCGGAGCGCAGCGGATCATCTGGGGAAAATGAGATGTTGGCGCAGTCGCGCTCGCTGCGCCGGTACAAGGGGCGTCCCTGCCAGTCGTGGGTCTGCGCGACCGGTTTGGGGCTCTCCTTGATGTCGGAGAGAACTTCCTTAACGTCGATCCCTTGGTCAAACCCGATTTTGGGGCCGGCGAGGACGGGCGCGGCGGCGGCAACGACGGCGAGGATCGCGGCGAATGCTCGGCGTAACGTCATGGAGAGGGCACCTCCGTTAATTACCGCCGGGACTTTTGTCCTATCGGCGGGGGACAATAGGCCCACAGTATGCGCGATCGGGTCCCAGGCGGAGAAGGGCGCAAGGGCCCAGGATCGGATGGGTCCAATGGCCTAGGGGGCGCTGGCGGCGATCACCTCCACCGGTGAAGGCGACCAGGCGCCCTAAACCTCGAAGCTCTCTTCTTTGGGGGCGGGCGCGTCTTCGACGCTGAAGGAGGTCCCGCACGAGCAGGAGGCCTTGGCCAGCGGGTTGGTCATCTCGAAACCCGAGCTCATCAGGGTCTCGACGTAATCCACGGACGAGCCCTTGATGAAGGAGTCGGAGGCGGGGTCTACGGCCACTTTGGAACCGTCGGTCTCGGTCACGAGGTCCCCGGGGAGAGACTGCTCCGAGAGCTCGAAGGAGTAGCTGAGGCCCGAGCACCCGCCGGACGTCACTTTCACGCGCAAAAAACCAGCGGGCTTGCCTTGCTGGGAGGCCATGGCGCGGATTCTCTTGGCGGCGCGGGGAGTCAGGGTGACCATGAAAACCTTAGAACGTCTTGGATTGGCCGCAGCCGCAGGAGCCCTTTTCCTTGGGGTTGGTGATCTTGAAACCCGCGCTCATCCCGTCGTCGCCGTAGTCCACGGTCGCCTCCTCGAAATAGGGGAGGCTCTTGGTGTCAACGAGGATTTCGAATCCCGGCTGGGGGAAGGCGGAATCGCCCTCCTGGCGGTTGTCGAAGGAGACATCGTACTTGAACCCCGCGCAGCCGGAGGGGACGACTTTCAAGCGCAGGCTCTTGCCCCGGGCGGTCGGGTCGTCTTTGAAAAAGCCCCGTAGGCGCTCGACGGCGCGGGCTGTTACGTTCACCATATGCATAGTATACCCCGTCGGTGAGCGGGCGTCAATGCGAGAAATTCCAACGACTTGCGGAGTTGTTTTTTTTGTCAACATTGCGCGACCCGCCGGTGGTGGTCCCGCAGCATGGCCTCGTGTTCCACGAGGATGTGGCCGTGCGTGACGGACTTTTGGTCGTAGGCTTGGGCCTTGGCGGCGAAAGCTTCGATGGTTCCGACCAGGTGGGCGAAGTCTTTCTTGGTGGGCAAGGCGGCTATGGTTTCCCGGATGTCTGCCACCTCGCCCTGGAGCTTTACGATGGCCAGGCATATCCGGCGGGTCTCGCCCTTGAACTCGTTGCTGGTCGCGTCGAGATCCTTCTTGGTCGCGAAGGCGTCAAAGTCCTTTCTCGTCGCGGCAGCGAAAATGCTATTCTAAAAAGGCGGCTTAAGCCCGCGAAACCGCAGGATGTATGACAGGGGGTCCACAAATGTCCAACACGCTTTTCGAAGTAGTCCGGGAGCTTGAGCACAAGATGGCCAACGGAAACCAGCCGCCGCAGGCCCAGCCGGGAGCCGCGGCGAAGGTCTCGGATTATTTCGGATCCAACGTTTTCAGCCTTTCCACCATGCGGGCGCTGCTTCCCCGCGAGACCTACCGCCAGGTCGAGGAGGCCATCTCGGGCCGCAAGAAGCTTTCCCTCGAGGTCGCCAACTCCGTGGCCTCGGCCATGAAGACCTGGGCCATCTCCAAGGGCGCCACCCACTACACCCACTGGTTTCAGCCCATGACGGGCCTGACCGCCGAGAAGCATGACACCTTCGTCGAGCCCACGGGCGACGGCAAGGTGCTCGAGGTTTTCTCGGGCAAGCAGCTCGTGCAGGCCGAGCCGGACGCCTCGAGCTTTCCCTCGGGCGGGCTGCGCACCACCTTCGAGGCGCGGGGCTACACCGCCTGGGACCCGACCTCCCCGGCCTTCATCTTCGAGCGGCCCGCGGGCTCGACCCTGTGCATTCCCACGATCTTCGTCTCCTACGACGGGACGTCGCTCGACGAGAAGACCCCGCTCCTGCGCTCCGGGGAGGCCCTTCATAAGGCTTCCTTGGACCTCCTCAAATTCTTCAAGTCCGACGTCCGCCGTGTCTTCTCGACGCTCGGCCCCGAGCAGGAATACTTCCTGATCGATCGCTCCTACTTCAACAAGCGCCCCGACCTCCTCCTGGCCGGACGCACGCTTCTGGGCGCGCCGTCGCCCAAGGGCCAGCAGCTCGAGGACCACTACTTCGGATCGATCAAGGAGCGGGTGTTCAACTTCATGACCGATGCCGAGCGGGAGCTCTACAAGCTCGGCGTGCCCATCAAGACCCGGCACAACGAGGTGGCGCCCAATCAATTCGAGTGCGCCCCCGTCTTCGAGGAAGCCAACGTCGCGGCCGACCATAACCAGCTCGTGATGGACGTTTTCGAGCGCGTCGCGGCCCAACACGGCCTAGCCTGCCTTTTGTATGAGAAGCCCTTCGCCGGGATCAACGGCAGCGGCAAGCACAACAACTGGTCGCTGGCGACCGACACCGGAAAGAATCTGCTCTCCCCCGGAGACACCCCGAGCGAGAACCTGCAGTTTTTGATCTTCCTGGTCTCGATCGTCAAGGCCGTGCGGGACAACTCCCTGCTCCTGCGCTCGGCCATCGCGACCTCCGGCAACGACCACCGCCTGGGCGCCAACGAGGCGCCGCCGGCGATCATGTCGGTCTTTCTGGGCGAACAACTCACGAAGGTTCTATCGGACCTAGAGCGCGGCATCACCTCGAAGGGGACCGACGACGAGTGGCTCTCCTTCGGCATCGACAAGATCCCCTCGATCCTCCGCGACAACACCGACCGCAACCGCACCTCGCCCTTCGCCTTCACGGGCAACAAGTTCGAGTTCCGGGCCGTCGGGGCCTCGGCCGCCATCGCCTTTCCCGTCACGGTCTTGAACTCCATCGTGGCCAATCAGTTCATCGAGACCAAAAAGGACATCGAGGCGCGGGTCAAGGGCAAGAAGCACTTCAAGGACGCCGCGCTCGAAGTTCTGCGCCGGTATCTTAAGGACGCCAAGGCGGTGTGCTTCGAGGGCAACAACTACTCCCCCGAGTGGGAAAAGGAGGCCGGCAAGCGCGGCCTGCCCAACGTCAAGACGACCCCCGAGGCCCTGGAGGGCCTGGTCCTTAAGGAATCCGTTGAGATTTTCAAGAAGCTCGGCGTCTTGAGCCCGGAGGAGGTTCACTCGCGCTTTCACGTCAAGCTCGAACGCTACGCCAAGGACATCGACATCGAGGCCAAGCTCCTGGCCGAGATGGTGAATTCCCAGGTGATTCCGGCCGCCGTAGCCTATCAGAACGATCTCGGCCAGGCGCTCTCAGGTCTTAAGGAGCATGTCCCCCAGTCGCCCGGAGTCAAGGCCGAGACGGAGATCCTGCGCCAGGTCGCGGGCCACGTCGCGCAGGCGCGTGAAGGCATCGTGAGGCTTCAGGATGCCCTCGGCAAGGCCGATGGCCGCGCAGACGCCAAGGACAGGGCCCTGGCCTACTGCCACGAGGTGAAGCCCTGCTTCGATGCGATCCGCGCGGGCTGCGACGCCCTGGAAGGCCTGGTGCCCGACCGCCTCTGGCCGTTCCCCAAGTACCGGGAGATGCTGTTCCTGATCTAGTGGGATCGACGCCGACGAAGGATGCGGTTCTTGAGGCCCTCCGCTCCTGCCAGGAGCCGGAGCTCATGAAGGATATCGTCTCGCTCGGCATGGTGCAGAACCTATCGGTGGAGGGGGGGCAGGTCGCTTTCGACTACGTGCTGACCACCCCGGCATGCCCGCTCAAGGCCCAGATGGAGAAAGAGGCGCGCGAGGCGATTCTGAAGGTGCCCGGCGTGACCGACGTGCTCATCGAGATGAAGGCCGCGGTGCGCCAGGACCCGCGGCTGGCCTCCGTCATGCCTCCGGGGGTGCGCAACATCATCGCCGTAGGAAGCGGCAAGGGCGGGGTGGGCTAGTCCACCGTGGCCTGCTTCCTCGCCGTCTCCCTGGCATTGGACGGAGCCCGCGTGGGGCTCTTGGACGCCGACATCTACGGGCCCAACCAGCCGCAGATGCTCGGGCTCGAGGGCAGCGCCCCGAAGGCCGTGGGCGGCAACAAGCTCGAGGTGCCGCAGGCTCACGGCGTCAAACTCATGTCCATGGGCTTTTTGATGGATCCCGACGCTCCGGTGATTTGGCGCGGACCCATGCTGCACGGGGCGGTGACCCAATTCCTCAAGGACGTGCTTTGGGGCGACCTCGACTATTTGATCGTCGACCTGCCGCCCGGTACGGGCGACGTCCAGCTCTCCCTGTGCCAATCGGTCCCCCTCATGGGCGCGGTTATCGTGACGACCCCCCAGACCATCGCCCTGTCGGATGTTCGCAAGGCCGCGGCGATGTTCGCCAAGCTCAATGTTCCGCTTCTGGGGATCGTCGAGAATATGGGGGAGTTCCTCTGCCCGGGCTGCGGCAAGGCCAGCGCCGTTTTCTCGCGGGGCGGCGGCAAGGCCCTGTCCGCCCGCTACGGCGTTCCCGTCTTGGGAAGTATTCCGCTGGACCCGACGGTTTGCGAGTCCGGCGAGGTCGGCAAGCCGGTGGCCGTGTCGCAGCCGGCCTCGGCCCCGGCCAAGGCCTTCCGGGAGATCTCCCGCCAGGTCGCGGCCGCCGTGAGCCAGCGCGCCGCGGCGACGCCGCCGCTCAAGATCCGTGAAACCGCGAAAAAATAACCTAGGAGAAACGACATGACGACCGCGACCGCCGCACCCGAAACGACGCCCCGGGCCGTGGGAACGCCCGCGCCGGATTTCACCCTGCCCGATCAGGACAAGAAGGACTTCCGCCTCAAGGACTACTTGGGCAAGAAGCCCGTGGCGCTTTTCTTCTACCCCCTCGACTGGAGCCCGACTTGCTCTAAGGAGAACGCCTGCTTCACGCAGGATCTCTCCAGCTTCGGTCAATACGCCGAAGTCGCCGCGATATCCATCGACTCCGTCTGGTCCCACAAGGCCTGGGCCGAGAAGCTGGGGCTCAAGCACCGCCTCCTGGCCGACATGCACCGGGCCGTGACCAAGTCTTACGGGCTGTTCCACCCCGGCGCCAACATCTCCCAGCGCGCCACGGTGCTCATCAACAGGGCCGGCAAGGTCGCCTGGGTCAAGGTCGAGGCCGACATCACCAAGGAGCGCGATTACCGCGAGGTTGAAGCTCAGCTCAAAAAGCTGGCCTAGCCTCCTGCTGGCCGCGTTGGGCGCCTGCGCCTCCGATCATTCTGGAAGCGCGGGCGCCGCGAGGCAGGCGCCGGCGCGCCATAAGTTGGTCGATGTCGCGGTCCTGGATCCCTCCATTTCCCAGGACATCCGCTACGCGACGACCAACAATTTCACGGGGAAAAAGATCTACGATTCCGGGGCTTGTTTCTTACGACAGGAAACGGCTGAGGCGCTCAGGCGGGTCCAAATGGCCCTCAGACCGAGAAAACTCGGTCTGAGGGTGCTTGACTGCTACCGCCCGCTCTCCGTCCAGAAGAAGTTCTGGGAGTTGGTCCCGGACGAAAGATATGTCGCCAATCCCAACAAAGGCTCACGGCACAACAGGGGATTCGCGGTTGATCTAACCTTGGTCGACCGCGAAGGCCGGGAGCTTCCCATGCCCTCGGCGTACGATGATTTCTCCGAGAAGGCCCACCGCGACTTCCCCGCGCCCGGCGCTGCCGGGGACAATAGGGCGCTTCTGAAAGCCGCGATGGAGCGCGAGGGCTTCTTGGGATTGCCGACCGAATGGTGGCACTTCGACTTCCGGGGTTGGGAGAAGGCGCCGCTCCTGGATTGGAGCTGGTGACCGAAGGCCTTGATCAGTCCGTGTCCTTGTCCCGCCAGTACTTCGTCCCGGCGACCGTGGCCTGCAGCGCGAGCCCCGCTTCCGTGATCTGATAAACGGCGATCTCGCTCTCGAGGTAGGCCTCGCCGGCCACGGCGTCGCCCTTGTCCCCCGACTTGGCGGCGGCGTCGGCCTGCCCGCCGAACTCCCAGCCCTTCTCGACGAAATCCTGGAGCGCCCGCTTGTTCTTGAAGATGAAGACCGCGCGGAAGTCCTTCACGCCCATCCCCAGGCCGAATCCCACGGACCGCATCTTCATGAACGTCCTCTTGCCCGTCGCGTTGTCGACCACGACCCCATACCCGCTCCCGCCCGCGAGCACGAAGACGTGCGTCCCGATGCTGCTGAACACGCCGTAGCCCGCGGCCTTCTTGATCATGGCCTTGGTCTCGGGCTTCTGCGCATGGAGCTTGGCGAGGGTCTCGCTCGACATTTTCAGGACATGCCCCTGCTTGTCGGCCCGCGTCACGCCCTTGGGGGTGTTGCAGGCCGTCAGGATCAGGAGACCGACCAAGCCGGTTCGAAGGACTTGTGAAATTCCGGAGATCATGGGACATGGTATCATTCGGAGCCGATAGCATGCTAGGGGACGCGACGGCGGGGGGCCGGTCGAGGGCCCGCGTGCTACGGAACCGCGCAGCGGTGCTTCATGGCGCGGATCTCGGCGCCCAGGGCGTCCACGTCGGGGGTTCCTACCATGCGATCGGGCATCTTGGCTCCGAGGAGCCGGGCATAGGCCTCGGTTTGCTCGCGCAGGTCCGGTTCTGGTGAGGGTCTCCAGCATTCTGATGTGGGAACGATTCCGTTTCAGGCTACAGGCCCAGCTCGACGAGCCCCCGCTGCCAAGGCAGGCACGTCACCCCCTCGATAATCTTGGGCGCCGGGTCGAGCGACAGGCAGAATGCTTCGGAGTCGGGAATGTCCGGCGCCAAGCGTTTGAGCGCGCGCGCCTCTTCGGGCCCCACGCGCTCGGTCGATTTGATCTCCACCAACGCCCGCTTGAGCCCCGGGCGCTCGATGATCAGGTCGATCTCGACCCCATCCTTCGTGCGCAGATACGACAGGCGCCAATCCTTCTTGGCGTAGGATTGCAGGCGATGGATTTCGTTGATGAGGAAGTGCTCGAAGGCCACGCCGAAAGCATAGGTCCGCGGCGCCAGTCCGACGGTCAGGGTATGGGACAGCGCCGCCTGTATGCCGGTATCGAAGAAGTAGAACTTGGGATTGCCTCGCTGCCGCTTCCGGACCGATTCGTGAAACGGGTCAAGGAGGAAGCCGACGAGGGTGTCCTCGAGTATGTGAAAATAGGACTGCGTCGTGGGGACCGTTATCCCGGCCTCGCGCGCGATTTTCGAGAAGTTGACGATCTGGCCGCTCATCTGGGCCGCCGTGTAGATGAAGCGGCGGAACGGCTCTAGTTTCCTGACGATCTGCTCTTGGGTGATCTCTTCCTGCAGGTAGACATGGGCGTAGCTTCGCAGAAAGTCGCTTTTGTCCTCATCGCCATCGAGCGCGAAGAGGCGCGGCAGCGTTCCCCAGCGCAGCGCCGCCTCAAGCGAGAACGACTCTCCGACTTCCCGCGCGGTAAGAGGGAATAGATGATTGACGAAAGCCCTCCCCGCCAGGAGGTTGGCGCTCCCATGCCGGAGTTTTCGGGCGCTGGAGCCGGTCAGGGCGAAGCGCAGGCGGCTCGATTCGATTTGCTGATGCACGAGGTCCAGAAGGGTTGGAAGCTTCTGGATTTCATCGATCACAACCCAGTCGACCCCGGGAGGCAGGGCGTTCAGCCGCTCAATCAGGGTTTTGGGGCGAAGGCTCAAGGTTTGAAATGTCTCCGGGTCGAGCAAGTCCATATAGAAAACCGCGGGGTCCTTGAGGCGCGCTTTGAGCAGGGAGGTCTTTCCTGTTCCTCGCGGGCCGAATAGGAAGAAACTGGAGTTGCGCGGCAGGCGAATCAGCCTATTAAACATGATTTAATTATGACGGACTTATATAAAGTATCATATATAATAGTCTTTAAGTCAAGTGTTGCGTGTGGTCAAAGCCGCGGCACGCGTTGGGCGGCCTGGGACGCGGCTCGAAACTAGGTCCCCTTAGGTTCGACGGTACGGGCGTAGAGTCGGCCGAGGGGGTCGGCGGCCCGGTAGAAGGCCAGCGCCACTCCCAGGACTAGGAGCATGCGCCCGTAGGCCTTCCCGGGGGCCTGGGACGCCATCAGCAGGCACACCCCGATCCCCGCGTAGGGGGCGAAGGCGGGCGCATGGAAGACTCCCGCGGGCGAGGGATTACGCCGCCGGAGCACGATGAGGGCGGCGTGCAGGGCGGCAAAGACCAGGATGAGAAGCAGGCTCGTGGTCTGGGCCATCACCGTCACCCCGCCGGTGAGGACCAAGGCGACGCAAAGCCCCATGGCCGCGAGCACGGCTCGGTGCGGGGTCCTGCGGACCGGGTGGATGGCCGCGAGCGGCGCGGGAACGACTCCCTGTCCGGCCATCCCGTAGAGCAGACGGGAGGCCATGACCAGGTTGGCGAGGCCGGTGTTGCACACCGCAAAGAGCGCCACGGGCGCGAAGACCTTGGCCGGAATCCCCGAGCCCGCGATCCTGAGAACGTCGAGGAGAGGGGTGGTGGATTTGGCCGCCTCGTCCGGAGTCATGGCCCAAAGCACCACGCAGATCACCGTGAGATAGATCGCAGTCGAGATCGCGACCGCGGCGAGGATGGCCCGCGGGATGTCGCGTTGGGGATCGCGCGCCTCCTCGGCCAGGTTGGCGAGGTCCTCGAAGCCGATGAAGGCGTAGAAGGCCAGCGTCGCCCCCGAGAGTATCGGCAGGACTCCGTGGGAGGGCTCCAAGCGGGCCAGGAGCGCGCCCTCCGGCTGGCGGGCGGCATAGGCGAGTCCGTAGGCGATGACGGTCAGGAGTCCGGAGACCTCGATGAGGGTGAATACGTTGTTGAGGCCCGTGGACTCGCGGATGCCCCGGAAGCTGATCCAACTCATGAAGAGAATCAGCGCCAGGGCCGCGGGCAATTGCGGGATATCCAGGAATACCTTCAGGTAGCCGTGGAAGGCCAACGACACCGCCGCCGTGGATGTAACGCCGCTGGCCAGCACGAAGAATCCCACGAGGTAGCCGATCAGGGGGCGCGGGAAGGCTTCGGCGCAATAGGCCGCGGCGCCGGCGGCGCGCGGGATGCGGGAGGCCAACTCGGCGTAGGTCAGGCCCGTGACCGCGGCCAGGGCCGCCGAGACCAGGAAGGATATCCACGCCGAGGTCCCCGAGATGCCGGCCACCTTGCCGACCAGGGCGTAGATTCCGGCCCCGAGGATATCGCCGACCCCGTAGAGGATCAGCGCGGTCAGGCCCAGTTCGCGGGATAGTCCGGCCACGGAGAGGGATTGTACTATAGGCGCGGGGTGCGGGGGGGCATACGGGTGATCTGGGTGTATACAAAATCAACCGCTTAATGGTTGAATTCAAACCGGACCATGAAGATCCGCTGCGACCTGCACGTCAACGGCGGGGCGCGCAAGCTCCTGCTCGTGCCCGGCGCCACCGAGACCGGCGAGCACCTGGCCCTTAAACTCGCCGCCTACCTTCTATTCTGGGATTTCGATCCGGTCGTCGGGGCGAGCTCCAAGCACCCGGCCCTTGCCGACCAGGAGTTCATTCCCGATCTGATGGCTTTGGATGAGGGGGGCGCCGTCCGCCTGTGGGTCGAGTGCGGCAACGTCGCCTGGCACAAGCTCAATAAGCTCGTGCGGCGCTGTCCGGGGGCGCGTCTGGTCGTTCTCAAATCGACCCACCGGGAGGCCGGGCGGCTCCGGGCCGACGTGGATGAGAAGCTGGGGCGGTCCGAGCGGCTCGAGATCCTCTCCTGGCCGGACGGCGGATTTTCGCGGTGGCTGGCGGCGCTGGGGGAAAAAACCGAGGCCTACGGCGAGGCGGGCGGGCGCTCCTTCAATCTGGTCGTCAACGAGACGCCCTTCGACGTTGATCTGCTGGCCGTTTGAGGCCGTTCCCGGCGTTCCTGCGCTTCCCGTTATTGGAGGCGCAGGTCCTCGCCCACGGGCCCGAGGGAATCGGGCACGTGGACCGGCAGGCTGAAGAAGAAGGTCGAGCCCTTTCCAAGCTCGCTCTCGATCCAAACCCTACCGCCGTGGCGTTCGATCAAGTCGTGGACGATGGCCAAGCCCAGGCCCACCCCTCCCTTGCGGCGGGAGCCGGCGCTGAGGGGCTGGAAGAACTTCTCGAAGATGCGGTCCTGGTCGGCTTTGTCGATCCCGCAGCCGGTGTCGGTGATCGAGATCGCGACGACGGAGTTCGGGCCTTCCCCGTCCTGACGGGCCGACAAAGTGATCGAGCCGCCCTCCGGAGTCGCCTTGATGGAGTTGGAGATGAGATTGGTGGCGACCTGGACGACCCGGACGGGGTCGGCCATGACATGCGGCAGGCCCGAAGGGAGAGAGATGCGGAGCGCGATCTTTTTGGTATTGGCCCATGGCCGCATGCCGTCCGCCGCTTCCTGGAGTATGTCCAGCACAAGTGTCGGCGCGGGATGGACCGCCATCTGCCCCGAGCGGATCTTCGAGAAGTCGAGGATCTCGTCGATGATTTGGCGCAGGCGCATGCTGTTGCGGCAGCTGATCTCGAGAAAGCGCCGCTCTTGGTCGTTGAGCTTGGCGGCCGTGGTCTCGCTCATGAGCTCGAGCGTCGAGCAGATGGAGGCCAGCGGGGCGCGCAGTTCGTGAGTCACGCTCGACATGAACTCCTCCTGCATTTTCTGGGCTTCCCGGAGCTTGGTGATGTAGGGGACCACGCCCATCGTGCCGACCACGCGGCCCTGCTCGTCCTGAACCAACGCGGTGGAGCGGCGCAGGGTCTCCATCAGGCCCGGGTCGCCGGCGACATCGACTTCGAGATTGGCGGGCTGGCCCGGGGTCAGATTCATGCCCTTTGAGAGCGCGACCATCTGCTCTTCCGAATTGATGGAATCCATGATGGGCTTGCCGGCCATGTCGTTGAGCCGGCGGCCCGCGATCTCCTCGGCGACGGCGTCCATGTGGAGGACCTTGCCCTGCTTGTCGACGACCACCTTGCCGTCCGCGACGGTCTCCATCACGCTTTCCGTGCGCAGGCGTTCGTTGACGGCCATCTGCTTCTCGCCGCGCAGTTGGGTGGTCGCCTGATTGACGCGGGCGTCGAGAGCGTCCTTGACCGTCCTGACGATCTGGCCGTAGAGTTTCGCGCGCTCCTGCGGGTCCGCGACGGCCTGGTCCACGAGGCCCTTGATGAAGTTGCCAAAGCCCGCCCCGGGTTCGGGGAGCGGCGGCGCCGGCCGGGGGGCCGGGGGCTTGGGCTGGGCCGGGACCGGGGGCGCTGCGGCCGCGGGTTTGACGACCCGGGCGTAATGGTGGGACTCGAGGCGCAGGTGTTGGACCCCGCGCTGGCGAAGGAACCGGGCCACGTCGGTGTCGCCGGTCTTTGCCGCGGGCAGCGCCGCCAGTTCGCAAAAGGCGACGAGTTCGTGGGCCTGGGTGAGGCTCGAGAGGGCCAGGCTTTGAACCCGGTAGCGCCGGAACGCCTCGATCAGGGCGTCGGGAATCTGCCCCGCCTCGGCGAATACCGCGCCGTTGACCAGGAGGCGGCCGTCGGCCAGGCTGAATACCGCTTCGGCGCACCGCAGCTCTTGGAGCAGGCGGGTCAAGAGCGGGGCGGTCTCGCGCAGGCCCGCGCTGGCGACGGGATGGGCGGCGTGGTAGAGCGAAACCAGCTTGACGGCCGAGGAGAGCCCCGTCAGGAAATCCCGGCAGGCGGCCAGCGCCTCGCGCGTCAGCGGATGCGCGGCGGCGGGGTGGTCTTGGTTCGGCACGGCTGAGTCGTTCATGATCGCTTTCCCACCGCCGCCAGCAGGCGGCGTCCGCTTTCCAGAAGGGGATCTCCTGGGCGCAGCTCCAGCGCCCGGCGCATCACCAGCCCGGCGCGGACATGATCGCCTTGTTCGTCGAGGACCATGGCCAGGTTGTAGCTTGCCAGGGTGTGGCGCGGGTTGATCTTCAAGGCCTTGAGAAAATACTCCACCGCTCCGGCCGGGCGTCCGTGCTGGTAGAGCGCCACGCCGAGGTCGACGCAGGCGCCGACCAAATTGGAATCCAGGGCGAGGGCCTTGCCGATGGAGGCGTCATCCGGGTCGTAACCCGAGGCCCGCCAGAGTTCGTACCAGTTTTCGGCGCTCTTGGGGTCCAGGTCGATGGCGCTCATGATCTCCTGCAGGCGGCGCTCGGGATCGTGCCGCTCCCCGCGCCTCAAGGCCACGGCCATGGACCGATGGGAAGAAGAGCTCTCGGGGCCCGCTTGCAGGGCCAAGCGAGCGTGCTGGAGGGCTAGGTCGTAGAGACTCTGGGCGTCCGTGCCTTCCAGTTCCTGGCGGAAGCCCCAATAGGCGTAGGTTTCTCCGAGAGCGGCGTGCGCTTCGGCGCATTCCGGCGCGTCCGAGAGGACTTGGCGGAGCCGGGCGACCGCGGTTTCATAGCCCTCCAAGTCGTATAGCCTTAGGGCGTTAAGCCCTTCGCGAAGCATGGCGGCGGTCTGATGAGACAGCGCCGGCGCGGGCTTCAGGTTCAGGGGCTGAGTCACGTCCTCGGGCCGCGCTTCGCAGGCCGCGGGGTCCGGTTCGGTCCGATTGATGGTGATTTCCATGAGGTCACTCGGCCAGCATGATCTTGAGGGCTTCGGCGAGGCTGGTGTCGGCGGATTCGACGGCCCGCAGGGCCGCCTCGCGGAGCGTGATCATCCCCTCGGCGACGGCCTGCTTGCCGATCCGGTCGGCGTCGGCCTCGGCGAGGATGAGCTGGCGCATCTCGGGGGTGTTGAGGGGCATCACCTCGAAGATCGGCAGGCGGCCGGAGAAGCCGGTTTGCTTGCAGTCCGGGCAGCCGACTCCGAGGGTCTGGGTCTTGACGCGGGCCGCGTCGGCTTCGCTGAGGAGTTTGCGGTCGTCGGCGGATAGCTCGCCGGGGACCTTGCACTTCTGGCAGATCTTCTTCACCAGCCGCTGGGCGACGATGAGCCGTACGCTGGCCGCGAGCAAGAAGGGGGCCACGCCCATGTGCAAGAGGCGGGTGACCGTCGCGGGGGCGGAGTTGGTGTGGAGGGTGGACAAGACCAAGTGGCCGGTGATGGAAGCCTTGACCGCCATTTCGGCCGTTTCCTTGTCGCGGATTTCACCGATCAGCATGATGTCGGGGTCCTGGCGCAGGAACGACCGCAGGGCCGCCTCGAAGGTGAGTCCGATGGTCGAGCGGATGTGGACCTGCGTGATGCCGGGGAGGCGGTACTCGATGGGATCCTCGGCGGTGAGGACATTGACGTCGGGCTTGTTCACCGCGGCGATCATGGTGTAGAGGGTGGTGGTCTTGCCGCTGCCGGTGGGGCCGGTGACGAGGATGAGGCCGTTGGGAGCCCCGAGGGCGCGCTGGGTGACCTCCAGATCGCGGGGGGACAAGCCGGCCTCGTGGATGTTGGATTTGAGCTTGCTCGCGCCGAGAACGCGGATGACGACCTTTTCGCCGTAGGCGCTGGGCAAGGTGCTCACGCGGAACTCGATTTTTTTGCCCGAGATCGTGGCCCGGAACTGGCCGTCTTGCGGAAGGCGGCGCTCGGTGATGACCAGGTCGGACATGATCTTGATGCGGGCCGAGAGGCGCGCCTCGAGACTGCGCGGGAGGGTGGTGAGGGTCTGCAGCGAGCCGTTGTGGCGCACGCGCACGATTATCTGGGCTTCCTGCGGTTCGATGTGGATGTCGCTGGCGCCCATCTCCACGGCCTGGACGAGGATCCTGTTGACCTTCTGGATCAGAGGGGAGTCGTTGGCCGAGGCTTCCAGCCCGACGACCTCTTCGTGCTTTTCATCCCCCGACTCGACGTCGAGAAGCGGTTCTTCCGCTTCCTCCACCGCGGGGCGATTGTCCAAATCTTCGAGGTTCGGCAGGCCCTCCGGCAGTTTGAACTCGATCGAAGGCGTTTCGGCGGGGGACGGCGTCGGAGTCGGCCCCTGCGGGGGAAGGTAGATCTCGGCGGCGTCCTCGGGGGTCGGCTCCGGAGGGGCGGCCTTGGCTTCGGGGGGCTTGCCCGGAGCCGGCGTGGCCGGCTTGCCGCCCGTGGTGACGGCCCTGTTGATCGAGCCTAGAAGCTTGGCGTTGGAAACGGGTTTTTCCAGAAAGTCGCAGAGATCCAGGCCCATGGACTTGAGATGCTGGCGATTGGGGGCGCCGGTGAACATGATGATGGGGAGCTTGCGGGTCTCGTCATGGCGGCGGAGCTCTTGGAGGACCTCATAGCCGTTGAGCTCGGGCATTTCGAAATCGAGGAGGACCAGATCCGGGCGGCAGCGGAGGGCCTCGACCACGCCCTGGGCGCCGTCGGCGGCGGTGAAGACCGCATAGCCCGTTTCCTGAAGGAGGTATTGGACGACCTCGCGGTAGTCCTTGTTGTCCTCGACCACGAGGATGCGCGGCTTGGCCGTGGGCTCGGGCCTCGGCTGGGGCGGGGCCATGACGGCGGCGGGCGCGGTCGCGGCGGGAGGTTCGGGCGCCGGCGCGGCCCAGGGTCCGATGAGGGCGTCGAGTTCCGCGACAAGCTCCTCAGGTGTTTTCATGCTGTCTCCGAAAGGGGTCGATCGTCATGGCGAGAGATTGTATCCCGGCCGGCCCAAAATCCGTCCGGGTCCCCGGTACCACGCGAGGCCTGGAAAGAGGCCTATGGAGCGGTTGGGTCGGAGGATCGCGCGCGGACCCCGAAGGTCCTATCCGCGGAGATCAAAAGTGCTCGACCATTCCGTCGAAGGCATGGTCGACGTCCCCGGGATGGCCGATCGCCCCGAGGATCTGGCGGGTGAGTGTGCGCTTTTCGTGGAGGGCCTGGTCGCCGTAGCGCGGCTCGTGGTGCGTCACGAGCCAGCGCCGGACTCCCGCGAGCTTGGCAAACAGGCAGGCGTTGGACGTGGAGGAGTGTCCCCAATCGGTTTTGGCGCGGTAATCTTCGTTGGTGTATTGGGCCTCTCCCACCAGGAGGTCGGCCTCGGCCGCGAAGGCCAAGAGGCCCCGGTGCGGCCTGACGAGTTCGTCCCCTGATTTCAGGGCGCCCGGGGGTCCGTGGTATCCGCGCAGGAACTCGTTGTCGCTGATGTAGACGAGGCGGCGTCCCCCGACCGCGACCTGGTAGGCCACCGCGGCCCCGGGATGGTGGGTGTATTCCCAGGACACGGTCATATCTCCCACGCGGACCGGATCGCTGATATGGCGGATCTCGATCTTGGCCCGCATGTCCTCCAGTTGCACCGGGAAGTAGTCCCGGTCGAGCTGGCCCTTGAACACCGATGCGAGGTCCTTGCCGAAGCCCGAGGCCCCGTAGATTTGGATATCAAAACCGGGCAGGTAGGCGGGGAGAAAGAAGGGAAAGCCTTGGATGTGGTCCCAATGCGTGTGGGTGATGAAAATGTGGATGCGGCGCGGACCCTTGGCCGCCAGGGCGTCTCCCAGCTCCCGTATGCCCGTCCCGGCGTCGAGGACGACGATTTCCGATCCCGCCTCGACGCTCAAGCAGGAGGTGTTCCCGCCGTGGCGCACGTAATTCGGGCCCGAAACCGGGACCGAGCCGCGGGTGCCCCAAAAACGGGCTATCGCCAGGCCGGTCGCCAGCGTGGGCGTGAACGCCTCCTGAGTCCCGGCCGCCGCGTGGTGCGCGGAGGCGCCCGGCGACGATTCAGCCGTTCCGAGGCAACGCCGCACGGTCTCGAGGAATAGTTGATTGCTGATGGGCTTGGGCAGGACCGCCACGGCGCCGAGATCGGTGGCCAGGCCATGGTCTACTTTGAAGTTCTTCGCGGAGTACATGATGACGCCGATGTCCCTGGTCTTGGGGTTGGCCTTGAGCTTCCGGAGGGTATCGAGCCCGTGCAGGCCCGGCATCATGATGTCCAGGACGATCAGGTCGGGTGAGAAGGACTCCGCCTTGGCGAGGCACTCCAGGCCGTTATGGGCCAGTTCGACCCGGCAGCCGATCTGCTCGATCAGGGATTGCATGGCGAAGAGCAGGTCCGCATCATCATCGGTGAGGAGAACCCGTTTGACGGCCGCCGGTTTGGTCATATTAAGGAAAAGCCCTGACGGGCAGCCCTAAGGGTAGATCGAGGGGCGGGTTTTGTCAACCCCGTTTCGGAAGGCCTATCGGGAAGGGCAGAGTTCCCGGGGGCCGTCTCCGGCCTGGAGGCGTTCCCGGAACCAGTTTTGGACGTGGATGGCCTGGTGTTCGAGGGTGTCGTCGCCGGTGTCAAGGTTGGAGCCGCGGTACCGGACCTGGATGAAATGGGCATACTCGTGGGCTAGGGAGTCGTCGATGAACCGGCCGAGCTTGCGGTAGTATTCGGCCTGGTCTATAATGAAAATCTCATCGCGCGCCGGGACATAGGCGTTGGTGAAGCGCGCCGGGCGGAACTTCCACTGCGGCTCGATGGCGTCTTGAAAGTATGCGAGGGGGGTGCGGCTTTCGTAGCGCACGACGGGGGGCAGGACGTGGGGCGTGAGTTCGACGCCCATATGCTCGGCCACCGCCCTCAGGATGCAGGTCTCGGCAAGGCGCGGCGACGTCGGGGCTTCGGCCGAGGCCGCCGGGGACAGAAGCGCCATCAACGCCAACGAGATGCGCATGAAGGGAGTATACCCCTCTTCCCGGACGGCCCCACGGGTCAAAAGACCCGGTCTTCGGCGGATGGGGGCCCGGAAACGGCGCTTCCCGGGGAAGGCCCGGGAAGGCTATAATTGGTCCCATGATCCGGCAACGAGCCTTGGCCGCGTGGTGCGGCGCCGTCATCCTTTCGGGCTGCGTCGTGCCCCCCCAGCTCATGGCCGCGGCGGCCGGGGCCGCCGACTCCTGGCCGGACCTCGCTTCGGCGGGCAAGGGGCCCGGCGGCGGGGAGAAGGACGCCGCCGTGATCGTCGGGGCCGAGCGGTATGCATTCGTCGCCAAAGTCCCGGGCGCCCGGCAGAACGCCGACGAGTGGCATGCCTTTTTCACCGAGGGGCTCAAGATTCCCTCCGATCGGGTCGCCCTCCTGCGCGACAACGAGGCGACCTTGGAAAAGATGCGCAAGTTCGCGGCCCAGGCCGCATCCGAGGTCGGGCCGGGAGGCACGCTGTGGTTCGTGTTCATCGGGCATGGCGCGCCGTCCAAGGACGGCAAGGATGGCTTGCTCGTCGGGGCCGACGCCCAGCAGGATGCCGACAGCCTCTACGCCCGCAGTCTGGCGCGTCGCGAGTTGTTGGCCGCGTTGGGCAGGGGGCGCCAGGCCAAGACGGTCGTCCTCGTCGACGCTTGCTTCAGCGGGCGTTCTCCCTCCGGCGCGCCGCTCATCGTGGGTCTCCAGCCGCTGATCGTGACCGCGGTCAAGCCCGAAGCGGTGGACCCGCGGGCCATCCTCTTCACCGCGGCCAAATCCGACCAATTCGCGGGACCGCTTCCCAAGTCCGGCAAGCCGCGGCCGGCCTTTAGTTATCTCCTGCTCGGGGGCCTGCGGGGCTGGGCGGATTCCAGCGGCGACGGCAAGGTGACCGCGGGCGAACTGGTGGAATTTGCCCAGAAGGCGCTCAAGCTGGCCAAGGATCGAACCCAGACTCCGGAGCTTTCAGCGGGATCCCGGGACGCCGTGCTGGGTCTGGGCCGGGAGGCCGCTCCGGATCTGGCCAAGATCGACCGGGAGGACGCCGCGCCTCCCAAATCCGGCGGGCCGGACTTCCAGGTGACCAAGCTCGCCGAGGTGCCGGCGGCCCAGGCCCCGGCCGCGTTGGGCGCGGCCGCGGGACTCGACCTGGGCACCGTGGATGTGGACGTCCTTGAGAAGTATGACGTGGTCGTGAGGTTCGACAAGACCGAGGCCTCGCCCGAGGAGAAAGCCAAGCGCTGGCGCGCCCTCGCCCCGGAGGCGCCCTCTTATAAGGAACTCGCGGAGAAGAGGGCCGCGGAATGGGAGCGCTTCGCCGCGGACAAGATGGCGGCCGAGGAGGCCGCCAAGGCGCGGATTCCGGCGCGGGATGCCGACTGGAAAAAGCTCTCGCGCCTGCTCGCCCTGAGCGTGGTGCCTGATGCCGACAAGAAGCGCTGGTCCGAGCAGTTCGCCGCGGCCTATTTGAGATCCCCGGGGATCGAGCCGGTCCCCGCCGGCCAACTCGCGCAGCGCCTGTCGTCCGGCGAGACCAAGACCGCGCTGGAGGAATTGGCACGACGGCCGGCGGCGGCGTCGGCCCCCGCCCCGGCGGCAGCCGGAGACTGCCTCGAATTCGACGGCGTTACCATGGGGCAGACCGAGGATGACGCGGTCCGCGCCTGGGGCGCCGCGGGGACCCCCTATAGGGCGGCGGATAGGACCGTTTTTAGTTGGACGCGCGGCGAGGGCGGGGTCCAAGCTCATCTTTCGAAAAAGTCCGGCCGGATCATGTATCTCATGCTTTACCACACCGGACAGAAATCCGACGCCCCACCCGTCCAAATTTCGGGCGGGGGAACCCTGGGAACGACCGAAGATGAGTTCCTTCGCTTGCATCCGGGGTTAAGGAGCGCCAAGCCCTCCGAGGTGGGGGAGAGAATCAACTACTCCCACGGGCCTCACGAGTGTCTCGGTTCCTACCAATTTTCGAAATCGGACCGCCGTCTCGTCGGTCTTGTATTGATGACTCTCAAGCCGGAATGAGGACTCCGGCGCCTTGGTCGCAGAGCCATTTGTAGTATACTCTTGCCATGCTCTGGTGGATGTGGCTGCTCCTGGGCCTAGGCCTCCTCGTCGTTGAGATCATCGTCCCGGGCGGCTTCTTCATGGTGTTCTTCGCCCTGGGGGCCTTTGTCGTCGCGGGCCTGGCCGCGGCGGGAATGGGGGGGCCCGTCCTCGCCCAGGGGCTGACCTTCGTCGTGGTCTCCTTGGCTTCGCTGGCGTTGTTTCGTAAGAAGCTCATCGAGCGCTTCAAGCCCGCCGAGCACCTGGAGCGCAGCCTGGCCGACGTCGTGGGCGGCGTGGCGACGGCTTCCGTGGACATGGCGGCGGGGGCCGTCGGCAAGGCCGAGTTCCGCGGGACCACGTGGAATGTCCGCAACGGCGGCAACGGGGCCATCACCAAGGGACAGCGCTGCACGGTGGAGAAGGTGGAAGGATTGATGCTGTGGATTCGGGGGGAATGACATGGGCGTCCTAGTATTGATTTTCGTGTTCTTCGTGATCTTCGTCATCATGAAGACCGCCATCGTGGTGCCCCAGCAGCACGCCTTCGTGATCGAGCGGCTGGGAAAGTTCTCGGGCGTGCTCGACGCCGGCTTCCACATCCTCGTTCCCTTCGTGGACGTGATCCGCAACCGGGTCTCCTTGAAGGAGACGGCCTTCGACATCCCCGAGCAGATCTGCATCACCCGCGACAACGTGCAGGTGGGCGTGGACGGGGTGCTTTATCTTAAGGTCTTGAACCCCGAGCGCTCGACCTACGGCATCCAAGACATGATCTTCGCGATCTCCCAGCTCGCCCAGACCACCCTGCGCAGCGAGATCGGCAAGATCGACCTCGATAAGACCTTCGAGGAGCGCACCCACATCAACAACCAGGTCGTCACCGAGCTCGACAAGGCCTCCGAGGCCTGGGGCATCAAGGTCCTGCGCTACGAGATCAAGAACATCAACCCCCCCCGCGAG
>CAYJXJ010000038.1:0-30952 GCA_964374095.1 uncultured Elusimicrobia bacterium | reverse complement strand
ACGCTCGTCGGCGACACATCCTGGGATCGCATCGGCAAACAGGTCAAGCGCAGCCTTTAGGTGCTCGGGCGCCGGCTTCACGGCGGCCGCGACCGGCCCCGCGCGATGACGCGGCCGGAGAAGTCTTCTGCGGTTTGATATAATCCGGGGGTGCTCGGCATCGGATTGGTGGGCTACGGGTATTGGGGACCCAACCTGGCTCGAAACTTCTCGGCGCAGGAGGGCGCCCGGGTGACTTCGATCGTCGACTCCAAGCCCGAGGCTCAGGCCCGAGCCCGCCGCATGCACCCCTCGGCTGTCGTGGGAGCAGACGCTCGGGACCTCATCGGCGATGGGACTGTCGACGCGGTCATCGTCGCGACGCCCGCAGCGACCCACTACGAACTGGTCCTGGCCGCCCTCAAGGCCGGCAAGCACGTCCTTGTCACCAAGCCCCTCGCCAAGACCTCCGAGCAGGTCTCGCGCCTAAGCGACGAGGCCGTGGCCCGCGGCTTGGTGCTCATGGTGGACCACACCTTCGTCTATTCCGGCGCGGTTCAGAAGATTCGGGAGCTGGTCTCGGCCGACCTCGGCGAGGTCTACTACTACGACTCGGTGCGCGTCAACCTGGGGCTCTTCCAGAGCGACGTGGACGTCATTTGGGACCTCGCGGTTCACGACCTCTCGATCATGGACTACCTGCTCGCCGAAAGGCCCCGCGCCCTCTCGGCGACCGGGGTCAGCCACGTCCCCGGCGGGATGGTCAACACCGCCTACCTGACGTTGTTTTTCGACAAGAGCCTCATCGGCCACGTCCACGTCAACTGGCTCTCGCCCGTGAAGCTGCGGCGCACGCTCATCGGCGGCAGCCGCAAGATGATCGTCTACGATGACCTCGAACCGAGCGAGAAGGTGAAGGTCTACGACCGGGGAATCTCCCTGGCCACCGATCCCGCCGACATCTACCGGATGCGGGTGGGCTACCGCAACGGCGATCTCTGGGCCCCCCATGTCGACATCACCGAAGCGCTGCTGGTGGAGGCCGCGCACTTCATCGCTTGCGTCGAAGGCAAGGCCGAACCGATCACCGACGCGGCCGCGGGCCTGAGGACCGTCCGGTTGCTGGAGGCTGCCAGCCTCTCCCTCAAGGAGCGGGGCCGGCCGGTTGAACTCCCGACTTCATGAGAGTTCGCCTCGTTCGGGCCGTCCACGGCCGCCGGCGGATCAAGCCGGATCCCGCCTTCGAGGTCGGCCTCTCGCGCGCCTTGAAGGCCGGCCATAGCCCGCAAGAGCTGCTGGAGCTGCTCGGGCGCTTCGCCGCGGGCCCGGGCGCCTTCGACTCGCTCATGCGCCGCGCCCTGTGGCGGGCCCTGGCCAAGAGCTTCGGGCACGGCGTGGCCGTCGGCGGGGGAGCGGGCTTCAAGCATCCCGAGACCCTCACGATCGGGGACGGCGTCTTCATCGGCGAGGGGGCCTTCATCCAAGGGCGTTTTGACGGGCGCTGCGTGATCGGCAAGGCTAGCTGGCTGGGCCCCCGGAGCTATTTCGACGCGCGCGACCTCATCCTCGGAGAGTACGTGGGCTGGGGCCCGGGGGCGAAGGTCCTCGGTTCGGCGCATACCGGCTCTCCCCGGGGCGTCCCCATCTTGAGAAGCGATCTGCGCGTGCGCCCCGTGCGCATCGGCGACTGGGCCGACGTGGGCACCAACGCCGTGGTCCTGCCGGGCGTCACGATCGGACGCGGGGCCGTCATCGGCGCCGGGGCGGTCGTCACCAAAGACGTGCCCCCCTTCGCCGTCGTCGCGGGGGTGCCGGCGAGGTTTCTCCGCTGGAGGCGGCGCGATGGCCGCTGAGCGGGTCGTCATCACCGGCGGCGCGGGATTTCTCGGCACCCATCTCGCCGAGAGGCTCTGCCGGACCCGCCGGGTGGCGATCTTCGACAACCTGACCCGCGACTCCCTGTCCTTGGCCTCGAACCTGCGGCGCCGCGTCGAGTTCCTGCGGGGCGACGTGAGAAGCCGCCAGGACCTCGAGCGAGCCTTCTCGGGCGCGCGGACGATCGTGCACATGGCGGCCATCGCGGGGGTCTCGAGCTACTACGCCCGCCCGCTCGAGACCCTCACCGTCAACCTCCTGGGCACGGTCAACGCCCTCGAGGCGGCCTGCGCGGCCGGCGCGCGGCGCTTTATCTACGTCTCCACCAGCGAGGTCTTCGGCCCGGACGCCCTCTGGGTCCGCGAGGGGGACTTCCATCGCATCGGCGGGGTCGCGGACCGTCGCTGGGTCTACGCCACCAGCAAGCTCGCCGGGGAGCAGTTCGTCATGCGCACCGCCGAGGCCAAGGGGCTGGCCGCGACCATCCTGCGTCCCTTCAACATCTACGGCCCCCGTCAGACCGGAGAGGGCGCGGCGCGCAACTTCTGCCGGGCCGCGGTCCAAGGCCGTCCGCTCGTCGTCTACGGCGACGGCGCGGCCCTGCGGGCTTGGTGCTACGTCTCGGACTTCATCGACGCGGCCGCCGCCGCAATGTCTTGCCCCGCGGCGGTCGGTGAGGATTTCAACATCGGAAACCCGCGGGAGGTCGAGACTACGCTCGGCCTGGCCCGTCGGGTCGCCCGGCTCTGCCCGGGGGCCCGCATCGCCTGGCGCCGCGTCGATCACGCCGAGGTCCGTGCGCGCGTCCCCTGCATCGACAAGGCCCGCAGGCTGCTGAGATTTAAGCCCCGGATCGACTTGGACGAGGGCCTGCGCCGCACCTTGGCGGACCTGCGGCGCGCGCCTCGCCCGCGCCGATGACGCGCGTCGCCGTGATCGGCGCCGGGAAGATGGGACTTCCGCTGGCCTGCGCCTTCGCCCGCGGCGGGGCTCGCGTGACGGCCTGCGACCGCTCCCCCGAGGTTGTCGCCGCCGTCAACGCCGGGCGCTGCCCGGTCTCAGAGCCGGGCGTGGCGGCCCTCGTCAAATCCCTCACGCGCCGAAAACGACTCACCGCCTCGGTCGACACCGCCGCGGCGGTCGCCCAGTCGGAGGTGACCGTAGTGATCGTTCCCGCCCTCCTCACCGCCGCGGAAGAGGCAGATCTGTCGGTCCTCGAGGAGGCGACGCGCGGGATCGCCCGCGGGCTTCGACGCGGGGCGCTCGTCTGCTACGAGACGACCGTCCCGGTCGGGACCACGCGGCGCTGTATGCTGCCGCTCTTGGAGGCCCATGGGCTCAAAGGAGAGCGGGACTTCGACCTCGCCTACTCGCCGGAGCGAGTTAAGAGTGGCACCCTCCTCGCCCAGTTGCGCCGCAACCCGAAGATCATCGGGGCCTTGAGCCCCAAGGCCGCTCGCCGGGCCGCCCGGTTCTACAGGGCCCACCTGGGCTGCCCTGTGACCGGCTTGGCGAGCCTCGAGGCCGCCGAGCTGGCCAAGCTCGCCGGGATGGTGTACCGGGACGTGAACATCGCCCTGGCCAACGAACTCGCGGCCTACGCCGCGGCCGAGGGCGTCGACTTCGGCCCGGTGCGGCAGGCGGCCAACACCGACGGCGAGGCGTCCCTGCTCAGGCCCGGCATCGGGGTCGGCGGACACTGCACCCCAGTCTACCCTCATTTCCTGACCCGCGCCGCGCGGCGTCTCGGCAGCCGCGCGGAACTAGCCGAGAGGGCCCGCCGGATCAACGCCCTCGCCCCGCGCCGGACACTGGAGCGCGTGGAGAAAGAGTGGGGAAGCCTCCGCGGCCGCCACGTCCTAGTCCTGGGCCTGGCCTTCCGGCCGAAGGTCAAGGAGCACGCTTTCTCCCCGGCCTTCGCCCTGCGAGACGAGGCCCAGGCTCGCGGGGCCCGGGTCCGCCTGCACGACCCACTATATTCCGAGGATGAACTCCGCTCGCTGGGGTTCTCCCCGGGAACCCTCCGTGACGAGCCGGCGCCGGAGGTCGTCATCCTGGCCACGCCGCACGCGGCCTATTCCAGGATCGATCTCAAATCCCTGGCCGCGCGCGGGATGCGGCTCTTCGTGGACGGCCGCGATTTCCTCGATCCCGCCCGCGTCCCCGCCGGCATGGCCTACATCGCCGTTTCCAGGCCGCCTGAGCGGGCCCCCACCCGGGCCGAGGCCAAGCCCGATGGCATCCCGCTGTGCAGGCCGGTCATGGGGGAGGAGGAGGAGGAGGCCGTCCTGCGAGTCGTCTCCTCCGGCTGGGTGGGCCAGGGCCCGGAGGTGGCGGCGCTTGAGCGGGAGTTCGCGGCAGCGATCGGCGCCCCGCGCGCCTGCGCCGTCTCGAGCGCGACAGCAGGACTGCATCTGGCGCTTCTCACGGCGGGCGTCGGCCCGGGAGATGAGGTCGTCACCGTCAGCCATTCCTTCATCGCCACCGCCAACTCGGTGCGCCTGTGCGGGGCGCTGCCCGTCTTCGCCGATATACTCCCTGGGACGTTCAACATCGACCCAGCCCGGATCGAGCGGCTCCTCAACCCTCGCACCAAGGCCATCCTGGCCGTCCACCAGCTCGGCATGCCCTGCGACCTCTCGGCGATCCTCAAGATCGCCCGCCCGCGCGGGCTGGCGGTCATCGAGGACGCGGCCGGAGCCATCGGCAGCGAGCTCTGCCGGGAGGGACGCTGGGAACGCATCGGAAAACCTCACTCCGACGCCGCGGTTTTTTCCCTCCATCCCCGGAAGGTGATCACCACCGGAGAGGGGGGTATGTTGACCACGGCCCGGGCGGACTTAGACGAGCGCTGGCGGCTCTTGCGCCACCAGGGCATGCTGCCGCCGTCGAAAGATCGGCTTTCGGCCACGCATCCGGCCCTCGGCTTCAATTACCGCATGACCGACCTCCAGGCAGCCTTGGGCCGCGAGCAGCTCCGGAGGCTCGACGCCCTCGTCGGAGAGAGGCGGCGCCTGGCGTCTCTCTACCGCCAGGGGCTTCCCCCTGGCGTCACGCCTCCCGAAGAGCCGGCCTGGGCGCGCAGCAACTGGCAGGGCTATTGCGTGCGCCTGCCCGACGAGGCGGGCCAAGCCAAAGTGCTGGCTGGACTCCGGGACCGGGGCATCGACGCCAGGACGGGGGTGAGCTGCGCCCATGCCGAGCCCGCCTACGCGACCCAGCCTTGGTCCTGCGGCTCGGGGCCTGGGCGCTGCGCCTGCGGCGCCTCTTGCCGCCGCCTGATCGAAAGCCAGAGGGCCACGCAGCGCTGCGTTATCCTTCCGCTTTACCCCGGGATGACCCACCCCCAGCAGGAGCGGGTGCTGGCGGCCCTGCGCGAGTCAATCGTAGACACCCTCCCATGCCCATCGCCCCGGACGTGACGTTGGGCCGCCGGGTCCTCTGCCGCCACCCCGATCTCGTCAACCTCTACGGCTGCTCCATCGGCGACGACACCAAGATCGGAACCTTCGTCGAGATCCAGAAGGGGGCGCGGATCGGTTCCCGGTGCAAGATATCCTCCCATGCCTTCATCTGCGAGGGAGTGACCATCGAAGACGAGGTCTTCGTGGGACACGGCGTTATGTTCATCAACGACCTCTTCCCCAAGGCGGCCGCGGGAGGCCGCCTGGCGACCGGGTCGGACTGGAAGGTCGTGCCCACAAGGGTGCGTCAAGGGGCCTCCATCGGCTCAGGTGCCGTCATCCTCTGCGGGGTGACCATCGGGGCGGGAGCCTTGGTCGGGGCCGGGGCCGTCGTCACTCGGGATGTCGGGCCCGGCGCGGTCGTGCGCGGGGTCCCGGCGCGGGTGTCGGGTCAGCTTCCGGACATCCGACGGGGGCGGGCCCGCGCCCCGCGCTCCGCCGGGTAGACCTGCCGGCAGCGGTCGGGCGGCGCGGGCTGGCGCGTGCCGCGCCGACTGCCTCCGTCTGGTCGAAAGCCGGCGGGCGACGCAGCGGTGCGTGATCCTCCCCCTCTACCCCGGGCCGCGCGCCTGTGCCTGACTTACCGCGGCCCGACGTCGGAGACGACCGGAACTCCATTAAGCCCCGTGAGCCGGCTCGCCAGAGGGTTCAAAAGTCGCAGCGACCCTCGGGGCAGCCAGGACAGCACGAAAGCGGCCCATGTTCGCGGGTGCGCGAGCTGTCTGGGATCGGACCGCACCGCTTCCAGCAGGCAGGCGCGCGCCCAACGACCGTCGGCCAGCATGCACAGGAAGATGTGCGCCCGGACCCGGTCCTCCGTGTGATGCCGGATCCGACGGACATCGAGGTCGATGGTCTTCATCGAGCGGTAGGCTTGCTCGATGAGGACGAGCCTCTTGTAGTGCCGCACCATGTCCTCGGCGGAACACTGATTCTCGTCGAGGCTCGTGCGAATCACGTAGATTCCGTCCAGCGCGGTTTCGGCCGCCACCTTCTCATCATCGATGTGGAAGTCGAAAGAGCCGTCTCGAATGTCCAAGACCAGATGTTTGTGCATCTTGTATTTGTCGACGACCTTGCCCACCCGGACCCCGATCTCGTCTTTGCCCTTGCCCTTGAGCCGGCCGCGCTGGACCATGGACCGGACCTTCTCCAACTCCCGGATCGTCGCGACGGCAAGCGGCGCTGCAAGTTCGTCCGCCAGGCGGACGCGGAGTGGGTCAAGCAGGCGTGGGAGCGCTACCGGGAATGCAAGAAGTCGCTACGCGAGTTTCGCGCCCTTCAAAATCGGGAGTTGGCGGTTCTTAGGGCGCAGATCCAGGCAAGGAGGATTTCTTATGGGTAGTAGATTGCACTGACGCTGTCGGCATTATCGTAAAAGCTATAATTCCAAAGTAGTCTGTCCCGAATAAGCGGAATGTAGGGTGAACGCTTACGATTATTTGATAGGATGGACCGGCATGAAAGCCGTCATACTCGCCGGGGGCCTCGGCACTCGCATCAGCGAAGAGACGCAGGTCAGACCCAAGCCGTTGATCGAGATCGGCGGGTGGCCGCTCCTGTGGCACATCATGAAGATCTACTCCGCCCACGGGATCCGAGACTTTGTCATCTGCTGCGGCTACAAGGGCTACTTGATCAAGGAATATTTCGCCAATTACCTCCTGCACCATTCGGACGTCACCGTCGATCTGCGGCGCAACCGTCTCAAGGTCCACCGGCGCTCGCAGGAACCCTGGACCGCCACGCTGCTAGACACTGGGGACAAGACCATGACCGGCGGGAGGCTCAAACGCGCCCGGCCGCACATCGGGCCGGGGGATTTCTGCGCGACTTACGGCGACGGTCTGGCCGACGTCGACATCCGGGCCCTGCTGGCGCATCACCGCCGGGAGGGCCGGGTGGCCACGATTACGGCGGTCAAGCCCCCGGGGCGATTCGGGGCGGTCCAGGTCCAAGGCTCCCGGGTGTCCTGCTTCACGGAGAAGCCGCGCGGCGACGGGGGTTGGATCAATGGCGGTTTCTTCGTGTTCTCCCAGAAGGTTTTCGACTATATCGAGGGCGACGGGACCCTGCTCGAGAACGAGCCCCTCAAGGGTCTCTCCCGCGACGGCCAGCTCACGGCGTATATCCACCGGGGCTTCTGGCAGTGCCTCGACACCTTGCGGGATAAGTCCCAACTGGAGGGCCTGTGGAACTCGGGGAAGGTGCCGTGGAAGGTCTGGCGCTGACCCGCAAGACCGCGGCCCATGCCCGAGACCTGCCGGTTCTGCTCAGCCAGGTTGAAAGACATCGTCGCCGATTTGGGCCTGTCTCCGGTCGCTAACCGTCTGCCGGCCCGCGGCGACCTTGCAAACTCCGAGCGCTTCTACCCCCTGCGCGCCTACGTTTGCCGGCGCTGCTGGCTGGTCCAGATTGAGGATTTCGAGACCCCGGAGTCCCTGTTCTGCGAGTACTCCTACTTTTCATCGTTCTCCGAGAGTTGGTTGCGGCACGCCAAGGCCTACGTGGACGCCATGATGGAGCGGTGGCCCCTGGGGCGCGAGAGCCTCGTCGTGGAGGTCGCCAGCAACGACGGCTATCTGCTCCAATATTTCCGGGCCCGGGGGGTTGCGGTGCTCGGCGTGGAGCCGGCCGCCAACGTAGCGCGGGTAGCGCGGCGCAAAGGGGTGCCGACCCGCGTGGAGTTCTTCGGCCTCGCGGCAGCCCGGAGGATGCGCCGCGCGGGCTTGGTCGCCGATTTGCTGCTGGGCAACAATGTCCTGGCGCATGTCCCGGACCTCAACGACTTCGTAGCGGGTCTGGCCGTCCTGCTCAAGCCCTCTGGCGTCATCACCTTGGAGTTCCCGCATCTGCTCCGCATGATCCGGGACTGCCAGTTCGACATGATCTACCACGAGCATTTCTCCTACTTTTCTCTCGGGACGGCGTCCCGGGTGCTCTCGGCCCACGGGCTGGAGGTTTTTGACCTGGAGGAAATCCCCACCCACGGGGGCTCCTTGAGAGTTTTCGCCCGGCACGCCGGCCAGGGCCGTCCCAAGGCCCGGGTTTCCCGGCTGCTCGCCAGGGAGCGGCGCGCGGGGCTCTTCACCCTGCGGATCTATCGGGGATTCATGGAGCGCGCGATGGGAATGCGCTCGAGGCTCTTGGCCTTCCTGGACCGGGCGCGCCGCCGGGGGCTGAGCGTGGCGGGCTATGGGGCGCCCGCGAAGGCCTCTACCCTGCTCAATTATTGCGGCATCCACCGCGACCTGCTTTCCTTCACCGTCGATCGCAATCCCTACAAGCAGGGCCGTTATCTCCCCGGCGTGCGCATCCCCATCCTTCCCCCCGCGGCGCTGACGAGAGCGAAGCCCGATTATATCCTCATCCTACCGTGGAATCTCCGGACCGAGGTCTCGACCCAGCTGGCGGGGGCTCGCCGGTGGGGGGGACGCCTGGTCCTCCCCCTCCCGAAGCTGAGGGTACTGCGGTGATTTTCGAAGCCGGCGCGATCCCCGGAACCTTCCTGGTGCGGCCGGAGCCGCTCGACGACGAGCGCGGCCTCTTCGCACGGGTGTGGTGCCGCGGGGAATTCGCGGCGAAGGGATTGGCGGCAGAGTTGGGCCAGTGCAGCCTCTCCTTCAACCCGAAGCGCGGCACGCTCCGCGGCCTGCATTACCAAGCCTCTCCGTTGGAGGAGGCCAAGCTCGTGCGCTGCACGCGCGGCGCGATTTTCGACGTCGCGGTGGATCTGAGGCCGGATTCCCGGACCTTCAGACATTGGATCTCAGCGGAGCTGACCGAGGAGAATCGCGCGGCCCTGTACGTCCCCCCGGGCTGCGCCCACGGTTTCATGAGCCTTCGGGACGACACGGAGGTCTTGTACATGATCTCTCGCGAGCACAGCCCGGAGCACGCTCGGGGCGTGCGCTGGGACGACCCCGCCTTCGGGATCACCTGGCCCCGGAAGTGGGCCGTCTTGTCTGCGCGCGATGCCGGGTATCCGGATTTCAAGGGTTAGGGGATGGACCTCTCGGGCCTGAGGATCGGCTACTCCCCCCTGAGCCGAGACTGCACTCACCCGGGGGACCGCCGCCGCTTTTGCGCCTGGGCCCGGCGGCGGGGGCTTGCCTTTGAGATCGCCGAATCAAGGAGACCCTACGAACTAGTCGTCCTGACGCAGAGGTGCGACCTGAGCGTCTGGAGCGCCTATCCCCAAGGACAAGCGCGCCTCCTGTTCGACTTTCCGGATTCGTACCTACAGGTTTCCCGCTCCGATCCCAAGGGGCTCTTGCGTGGCCTAGCCAATTACCTGGCGGGCCGATCCCGAGCCCTGCGGCTGAACCACTGGGAGGCCCTGCGCTCCATGTGCCGGCGGGCGGATGCCGTCGTCTGTTCGACCGAAGAGCAGAAAGAGGAGATCATTGCGCTGTGCCCGAACTCCCACATCATTCTCGACGTCCAGGACATGGGCTCGAGCCTCAAGACGGACTACTCCTGCGGGGAAACGTTCAATCTGGTCTGGGAGGGCCTTGCGGAGAATTTGCATCCCTTCGCGAAGCTCTCCCCGGTTCTGCGCCGGCTGGCCGCCGAGAGGCCGTTGGCTCTCCATCTGGTCACCGATCTGGAATACCGGCCTTTCCTGGGCGCCTACGGGCGGCGGCGGACCCTCGACGCGGCCCGGCGCTTCTTCGAGCCCGTCTACCTGTACCAGTGGCACGCGGCGACGGCGGCCCGGATCATGACGGCCTGCGACTTGGCGGTTATCCCGATGGACCTGGGCAATTCGCTCTCGGCGGGAAAGTCTCTCAACAAGCTCCTCCTGTTCTGGAGGCTGGGGATTCCGGCGGTCGTCTCGGCCACGCCCACCTACGCGCGGGCGATGAACGAAAGCGGACAGGAACTGGCCTGCCGGGGGCTCGAGCAATGGGAGCGGGCGCTTCGCCGGTGCCGGGCGGATGAAGCCCTGCGCCGTGACGCCGCCGAACGGGGACGCCGCTTCGCCCTCTCCCGCTTCGCGGAGGAGGCCGTTCTGTCGGCTTGGGACCGCGCGGTCGAGTCGGCCTTGGCCGGCCGCTAGCCACCTATCGGGCGGGCCGGTTATCCCCAGCGGGCCCGCAATCGTAAACCTCCACGAAATCTGTGGCGGACATTCCTGAGAGGCCGAAACTGACATCTGGGAAGCCCCCCTGGAACCGACGTAGCAGACGACAGGAGCTTGCGACGCTGCGGTGGAAGGCAACCTGTTCAGGGTAGCGCCGGGGATCGGCCAGGTACCACTCCCACTCCTGGCTGGCGAGGACAAACCGCACCCCGGACCGGCGGAGGGAGCGAAAGTCGAACTTCTCCGGGAGAAAATCGTCGCGCCAGGGGAATGGAAGTTCGTGGACATCGAAGGTCTTGGACGAGGAGTCCACGTAGCGCAACTGGCGCCTAAGGCGCACACCGGCCCCTAGGGACCGCGCGGTGATCTCGCGCAGCTGCCGCTCGATGGAGGTGCGGTTGGGAAGGATGGGGATGCCCGGATTGACGGCGACGCCGCTTCCGGGAGGAGCGTGCTCCTCGAACCAGTCCTTGGCCTGCCGCGAGGCGGGCTTTGAGGCGACGGTCCGGTCCCAGCTGGCGATCAAGCGCCCGGAGTGCCAGGTCAACGCCAGCCAAAGCAAGGTGATTGACAGAATTCGGCCGTAGGGTCCCGTAATACGCGCCGTTGCCTCCACGCAGGCCCGCGCCGCCAGCAGGAACACGAAAGGCAGGACATGCACAAAGTAGTGGGGGTAGAGCAGCCTCCAACGCCCCACATAGGCGGTATAGGTCAAGACGAAGCCCAGCAATAACAGGTCGGGGCGCGTCCTGCGTCGAATCGCCCAGGCCAGACCCGCCAGCCCAGCGGCGGTCATGGGCCAGCCCATCACTGTCGGGAAAAATGTGCCCAGGAGGTAGACCGGCCAAGGGGGGCGGTCCTGACGGTAGCCGAAGAAGTAGTCCGTCGAACTCTCATTTCGAAAGGCCGCGGAATAATCCAATAGGAATTTGCGCCAGTCGAGCAGGGCGAAAGGACAGCCAATCAGAAAGCCCAAGGGCACGAGCGCCAAGCCCAGGGCCAAGTCGCGTGACCAGACAGCCTGCCGAAGGCTCCAGGCTTGTGGCCGCGGGCGCAGGGCATGGGCCAAGACGAGGGCCACGGCGAGCCAGGCCGCGTTGTACTTCGTGGCCGTTGCCAGCCCGGTCAGAAGCCCGGCCGCGGCGTAGGCCGGCGGACCGCCTCCGCGAAGGACCTCAGCCACGGCGCCGAAGGCCAGCAGGGACATGACCATCATCGGGATGTCGGTGCTGGAGTAGTGCGCCATGGCCACGTGCGTCGCGGAAGCGCCCATAAAGGCGGTGGCCAAGAGGGCGACCCCGCGGCCCGGGTAGAGGCCGCTTGAGAGCCGGTAGAAGAAGGCCAGCGCCCCCGTCGCCAGGAGCAGGATCGCGAGACGGGCCAGGATGAAGAAGAGCGTCGGGTCGGTGAAGACGAGCCGTTCCATATCCGCGACCGACTGAAAGGCGCCGGAGGCGAGTCCCGCCAGGAAAGCGGCGCCGTAGAGGCCGAAGAGGGCGTAGGACCAGAGGGGGGGGTGCTCGAAGAGGTGGGGGTTGAGATCGCCGGAGCCGTACTTGAGCGCGAAGTGAACCTGCTCCACCTCGGTGGCCAGACGAGAATGCGGCAAATCGGACCTCATCCCCCAGCCGGCGGACACGGCGAAAGCCGCCAGGATTGCGGCCAAGCACGCTGCGGTTGCGGGGCTCCTGGCGGCAAGATCCCGAAGATCGTCCCACCAAGTGTACTTGGGAATCTTCGGGAGAAGGCTAAGGACCTCCACCCCCAGGTTTATCATTGATTCGCCATGAATCCGCCGGCCGAGAACCCCGGGAACCTGGGCGACGCGGTGTCCGGCCCGGTTGGCCTTGAGGACCATCTCGATCAACAGGGCGTTGGTCTTCTCACCGGTGCAGAGCCCCCTCCAGACCTCCCTCTTGATGGCCCTGAAGTTCGCGGTGTAGTCCCAAATTCCAGCCTGGGTCATCCATCCGACGGCCCCGTTGCCCCAGGCGCTCACCCAAGACCTGAACCGCCCCCTCCCATCACGAGCCTCATAGGATCCGCCCAGGGCGTGCCGACAGCCCAGAGCGAGGTCTGCCCCAGCATCGATTTGGGCCAGGAGTTTGAGGATGTCTGAAGCGGAAAATGAGAGGTCGGCGCCCGTGGACACGATGACCTCGTGGCGCGCCTCTTCATAGCCGGCTCGCAACGCTGCGCCAAGACCCTCGTGATGCCGGTTGAGGACGCGGATGCCGGGCAGCTCCCGGGAGAGCTCCTCCACTGCCCGAGCCATGCCGTCCGTTGAGCCGACGTCGACCACCAGGATTTCGTGCTCGCGCTCCGCGAGGAGTCCGTGGATTCGGCGTAGCAAAGGCGCGATGTTGTCCCGCTCGTTGTGGGCCACGATCACCACCGAGACACTTCTGGGGTGATTCATTGAAATTTGGACCGAGAGCCCGTCACGCAACGCGCATAAAGGTCCCTGAAACGCCGCCCTACCGCCCCCCAGGAGTGGTGTTTGAGAACCCAGTCGCGCCCCTCCATGAAGGGTTCGCGGTCTGCGGGCTTCTGCGCCAAGGCCTTGAGAGCGGCGTGGATCTCGGGCGCGGTCCCGGCGTTGATGACCGGGGGGAACTCCCCCGCCGGCAGGGCGCGATCGAGGTAGATCAGGGCGGGGACGCCGCAGGAGAGGGCTTCCAAAGTCGCCAGGCCGTAGTAGCCGAAGGAGAACTGGTCGCAGAAGGCATCTACCGAGTTGAGCATCCGGATGATTTCGGGTTTGGTCAGCTCGTCTGTCCAGAGCACCTGGCGCTCTATCCCCAGGCGCGCCACGAGGACCTGGCTTGCGGCGAGGTCCCTGCCCTTGCGCACCGCGATCAGGAGCGAATCCGGCTCCTCGCGCGCGAACCGTGAGAAGCCCTCGAAGAGCCTGTCATTGGCCTTGCAGTCCGTAGTGCGGGGATCGCGTCCGTCCCATTCCTGGCGCACCCCGTGGAAAAAGACCCACCGCTGGGTCCACCGGCGGCGCAGGGCGCGCCGCTCCTCGGTCCGCAGGGGAGCGTAGCGGCCCGTATCGATGGGAACGGCGTGGGGATCGAAGACGGCGTTCTCCAAGCCCAGCCTCTCGATCCAGGGCCGGTGGCCCGGCAGGGCATAGACGAAGGCGCTGGCCCGGGAATAGGACCGCCTCAAGAGCAGGGCCAAAGCCAAGGACTTGGGGCCCCAGAACTTGAATGGCAATGCGTCGAGGTCGCAGCCGTAGCTGAGGACCACGTAGGGCCGGCCCGCCCACATGGCCCAAAGGGCATACTCCCCGAAGGTCTGGATGAGGTCGCAGTCTCCAATCCGGCGAAGCAAGTCCCGCTCACGCGCGCCCGGCAAGATCGACCGCCAGTGCTCGAGCTCCACCAACTCGACGAACGGCGCCTCCTCGGGGCGCCATTCTGGATTCTCCCATTCCGGCTGGTAAAAGGCGGGCTCGCGCCGGTTGACGAAGACCCGGACCTCGTGTCCGGCCGCCCGCAGAAGGCCTCCGAACGCCATGCCCCAATTGAGGATGTTCCCCAAGACGTGGATGCGCACGCCTAGAACCCTATGGCATCGCCCATGGTTTCGAAGCCGAACTCCATCAGAGGGATGATACCATTTCCCCTCCGCGGGCGATGAGAGGCATTATCGGCAGGTGTGCCACAGTTCGAGCATCATGAGGGCCCAGAGCCTGACGGAGTGGTCGCGCCGGCCGGCCTGATGCTCCTCCCAAAGCCGCCGCAACGCCCTCTCCTCGAAGTAACCGCGCCGCAAGGCCTCGGGGCTCAAGACTCGCTCCTCCCAGAACGCCCTGAGCGGTCCCCGGAGCCAGCGCGCCTGCGGGATGCCGAAGCCCATCTTCCCGCGATCGAAGATCGCGGGAGGCAGTTTTTCTCTAAAGGCTTCTTTCAATATCCATTTATGACCTCTCAACCCCTTCAGTTTCCATTCCCCAGGCATCCGAAAGACCAACTCCACTAGCTCATGATCGAGCAAGGGTGAACGCCCCTCCAGGGAGTTGGCCATGGTGGCGATGTCCATCTTCACGAGGAGGCACTCCGGGAGGAGAGTCTTGAAGTCGGTATAGAGCAGCGCGTTGATGGGGTCGTGCCCGGCGGCGCTCTCAAAGGCCGCGGCCAGATACCGCCGGGCGCTCTCTCCCGAACCCAGACGCGATCGAAACTCGGCTGTATAGAGACCTTCCTTCTCGTGCCATGGGAAGTTGTCGACGAGGCGCAGGTAGCGCCGGAGGGGGTCATCTTCGCGAACCAAGCCCAAGAAACGCCGCCCGCGGTAACGCCAGCCTCCGGGCGAGCCGCCCCTCACCAGCCAACTCGCCAGGCCCAAGCCCGCGCGCCGCGCCGGGGCGGGCATGGCGTCGTAGAAGCGGGCCGCCTTCATGGCGAAGTAGCGGATATAGCCGGCGAAATTCTCGTCGCCCCCGTCGCCGTTCAAGGCGACCGTGACGGCGCGTCGCGTCTCGCGGGCCACGCAATAGGAGGGCAGAGCCGAGGAGTCCGCGTAGGGCTCGCCGTAGTGCCAGGCGAGCTTGGGAAGGAGATCCGTCATCTCCGGCCGAATGATGAACTCGGCATGCTCGCACCCGTAGCGGCGGGCCAACTCGCGGGCGTATGGCAGCTCCGAGAATTCGGCGTCCAGAAAGCCGATGGAGAAGGTCTTGACCGGCCGGGGGGAGAACTCGCTCATGGTCGCGACCACGATCGAGGAGTCGATCCCTCCCGAAAGGAACGCTCCCAGGGGGACATCCGCGACCATGCGCAGCCGCACCGCCTCCCGGACCTTATCGCGGACCAGGGCCTGGGCCTCGATGGGATCGGCGGTTACCGGCGGCCGCCCCGTGGGAAGGTCCCAATAGCGGCGGATCTCGGTCCGGCCTCCATCGTGGAGCAGGATGTGGGCAGGGGGGAGCTTGTTCACCCCGCTATAGATCGTCCTGGGGGAGGGAACACACTGGAGCGATAGGTACTCATCGAGGGCCTGGGGGTCGAGCTCCCGCGGCGCCCCGAAGACCCGGAGCGCGCGCAACTCGGAAGCGAACGCCAGAAATCCGGGCTGGTCCGTATAGACCAGGGGCTTCTCGCCGATCCGGTCCCGCGCGAGCATGAGGCGCCGCCGGCGCCGATCCCAGATCGCGAAGGCGAACATTCCCCGCAGGGAGCGGACTGCGTCCGCTCCCTGCTCCTGGTACAGCGCCAGTATGGCTTCCGTGTCCGTTTTTGTTTGAAAGACGTGTCCTCTTTTCTCCAGTTCCGCGCGAAGTTCCTGGAAGTTGTAAATCTCGCCGTTGAAGACGATCCAAAGATTGCCGTTGTCGTAGGAGATCGGCTGATGCCCCGTGTTCAAATCGATGATGGCCAAGCGCCGCATTGCTAGGCCAAGGGGACCCTCGGTGTAAGTGCCCTCGTCATCCGGGCCGCGGTGGATCAGCAGGTCATTGGCGGACTTGAGAAGCGCAGGATCCGCCCGCCGACCGTCCTTGTAGATGACGCCGCAAATCCCGCACATCTATGGTTTCTTTCCTATGATCGCCAAGGAGTCAACCATTTCCTTTTCGGTCAGAGAACGGGCCTCCGGTAGACGGTGAAGTCCGGGCCCTGGGCCCGCGAGTGGAGCAGCCCCGCCATAGCAGCGCCATGTTATCAAATTCGGGTGCGTGGAGCCCTGGTCGCGGGCGGGTCTCGAATTATGCCTGATCGCGGCTTCATCATGGCGGCTCAAGCCCCACAGCGCACCGGCCTTATGGCAAAATTTCAGAACAGAACTTCGAGCGCTCCGAAGCGGCCGGGCGGCTGGACGGCGGTGACCGTCGCGATTGTTCCCAGCCTGCGGTGGCGCGAAACGAGGGCCTTAACATCGACATCCGCGAGCCCATCGCCGTAGGTCATGCAGAAATCCCCGTCCTGGAGGTAGCGCCGAGCCCTCTTAAGGCGCCCCCCCGTCATCGTCTTGTCCCCGGTGTCGACCACCGTCACCCGCCATGGCTCCGCCGCGTTCTGATGGACCTTGACGCTGTTGCGCCGCAGGTCGAAGGTGACGTCGGAATGGTGGATGGAGTAATTGGCGAAATACTCCTTGATGACGTAGCTCTTGTAGCCGCAGCAGATCACGAAATCCCGAAAGCCGTGGTGGGAATAAATCTTCATGATGTGCCACAGCAGGGGCATTCCCCCGATGTCGATCATGGGCTTGGGACGGCCCTGGGTCTCCTCGCTGATGCGAGTTCCAAGGCCGCCGGCGAGGATGGCCACTTTCATGGATGAACCCGCCGCTTCATCCCCACCGAGCGGCCGGAACGTGCGGCCCGATTCTGGGAGGGGGCGCCGCGGCGAAACCAGTCGATGGTGAGGGAGAGGCCCTCCCGCAGGCCGACCCGGGGGGCGAAGCCGATGACTCTCCGGGCCTTGGAGATATCCAACGGCCGGTGCGGCGCGCCGAATGCTCGGCGCCTCTCGAAGGCCAACCGAGCCTTCGAGCCGCAGAGCTCCCTGACCAACTCCGACAAGGACCGTATGCTCACCGCCTCGGACGCCGAGAGGTTGACAGGGTCGCAGACGGCGTAGCGTTCAGCCAGGTCCACGAGCCCGCGCGCAGCATCGCGGACGTAGATGAACGAACGGGTCTGCGATCCGTCTCCCAAGACCCGCAGCGGGTCCTCGCCGGCGAGGGCGCGCCCGATGAGGGCGCACACCACGTGGGGATCCGGCGCGTCAAAGTGGTCCCGCGGGCCGTAGGTGTTGGCAAGGCGCGCGATGGCGATCTTGAGCCCGAACTCCTCGTGGGTGGACCGGGCCGCGAACTCCGTCATGATCTTGGCCCAGGCGTAGCCGCGGGCGGCCGTGGCGGGCTCGCCCCGGCCCGCCGCCTCCTCGCGTATGGGGCCGCCCACCGACGCCACGGCGGGGTAGACCGCCGCCGTGCTCACCGCCAGATAGCGTTGCGCGCCCGAGAGCCGCGCCGCGTCGAGCAACGCCAGCGTGACGGCGAGGTTGCCGCGGAACATCGTCGCGGGATGCGCCGCGTTGAAGCCTATCCCGCGCACCATCCCGGCCAGATCCAGAACCACCTCCTGGCCCCGGCAGGCCGTCCGCGCATTCTCCAGGACGCTCAAATCGGTCCACAGCGGACGATAGCGTCCTGACACCCCCCGCAGGTTCGACTCCTGCGAAGGAATGTCCGCGGCCACCGTCACGCGGACCGATGGAGCGCGCGTCAGGAGCTCCTCGACCACATGGCTTCCGATGAACCCGGAACCACCGGCGACCAAGACCCGCCGACCGTCCCAAAACCCCATCAGTCCATCGGCCCCGCAACTAAGGCCATACGATCGATAATATCATATAATTACCAAGGCGTTCAGTGGATCCTCGGAGCGAGAGTGAATGGTCCCATCGGGCAAAAGTCATCTACATCACCTATGATGGCGTTCTCGAGCCTATCGGGGATTCTCAGGTGCTCGGATACCTCCGCCGGTTGGCCGGTCTCCATCGCATATGGCTTCTGAGCTTCGAGAAAGCGGGCGATTGGGGGGTGACCCAAAGGCGGCAACTCCTACATCAGGAGCTCGCGAAGCTGGGCATCCGCTGGACCGCCCTGCGCTACCACAAGTCGCCGACGGTTCCGGCGACCTGCTTCGATGTCTGCCAGGGGGCGGTCGTTGCGCTCGCCCTGGCCCTGCGGCACGGGATCGGGATCGTCCACGCCCGCAGCTATGTTCCGGCCCTCATCGCCCTGCCCCTGAAAGTCATCGGCCTGCGGTTCGTATTCGACATGCGCGGATTCTGGCCGGACGAAAAGGTGGAGGGGGGCGCTTGGCCCGCCGGGAGCCGGATCTACCTCTTGGCCAAGCGCCTCGAACGGGTGTTCCTCTCCCGGGCCGACGTCGTCGTGTCTCTAACCCGCCGGGCGGTGGAGGTGATGAGGGGGTGGCCCTGGATGCGGGAGCGACGCATCCGATTCGAGGTGATCCCGACCTGCGCCGACCTCGATCGCTTCCGCCCCGAACCCCGCGCGCGCCCGCGGTCGGCGGAGGAACCCTTTGTCCTCGGGATGGTGGGCTCGGTCGGACTCTGGTACAAGCTCGACGACATGCTGGACTGCTTCCACCTCTTGCGCCAATCGCGCCCTCAGGCCAGGCTCCTCGTGATCAACCGCGACGCGCATGGGCTTATCCGGCAGCGCCTGGCCGCCGCGGGAATTCCAGAGACCGCAGTCGAGATTCGGGAGGTCCCGCACGAGGAGGTCCCCGGGGTCATGGCGCGGATGGACGCCGGAATTTTGCTGCTCGATCCCTGTTGGTCCAAGCAGGCCTCCTCGCCCACCAAGGTCGGGGAATTCCTCGGCTGCGGCGTCCCGATTCTGGTCAATTCCGGGATCGGAGACATGGACGAGCTCTTCGCGGCCGATCGGATCGGAGCTGTCATGCGAGATTTCTCGGAGGCCGAGAAACGGCGGGCCCTGGGAGAGCTTCTGGCGCTGTGCGCCTCCGACGGCGTCCGAGAGCGTTGCGTGGAGGCGGCCCAGCGCCGCTATTCCCTCGATGACGGCGTGCGCGCCTATGACGGCATCTACCGCGGCCTTCTCGGCCCCGAATAACGCGCGGATGGGCCTGAGCGTCTCCGTCGTCATCCCGACCTACGAAGAACGGGAGAACATCGTCCCCCTGCTTCGTGAGATCCACCGGGTCCTGGGGGATCGCCGGCACGAGATCCTGGTCGTCGACGACCGGTCTCCGGACGGCACCGCGCGGGCGGCGCTGGAGCTGGCCGCTGAGATCCCCGGCCTGAGAGTCCTGACCAAGGAACGCGAGGGCATCGGGGCGGCCTTGAGAGCCGGCTATGAGGCGGCCCGCAACGACGTGATCGTCTCCATCGACGCCGATTTCTCGTTTGCGCCCGCGGACATCCCCCGGCTGCTGGAGCGCCTGGAGGCCGGCGCCGACCTGGTCCTGGGCTGCCGGCACGCAACCGGGGGAGGCTACCAAACGCCGGATTGGCCGACCCGGACCAAGTACCTCGTCAGCGCGGCCGGCAACCGCGTGGTCGACCTAGTCACGCGCCTCGGGATCGAGGACTACTCCGCGAACTTCCGGGCCATCCGCCGCGGGGTCTGGAGCGGCATCCGGACCGTTGAGAAGTCCAACGCGCTCCTCCTCGAGATGATCCTCAAGGTCCGCCGCCGCGGCCATTGCGTCGCGCAGGTCCCGGTGGTCTTTGCGGCTAGGCGCCGCGGCCGGAGCAAGCTCAACCTCGCGGTAGAAGCGCCGAAATTTCTTCTCAAGCTCCTTGGGCTGCTCTGGGAGAACCGCCACGCCGCCCCGGGGACGGGCCAGGCGCGCCGGACCCGTGGGAAGGTGGACTGATGGGCGTCCTAATGTTCGTGCTGATCCTAGCGGGACTCGTCCTGTTCTCCATAGGCTTACTCGACCTCGTGGCGGTCATGGGCCACAACATCCCCCAAGAGGCGATCGCCACCGACTACGTTATCGGAGTCATCTGGGCGCTCTTCCTGGGAGTTCTGCTGATGCTGGTCCCCCTCCGGGCCGCGCACCGCCGGATGCTCATATGGGGCTGGGCCGCCCGTTGCCTCGTCACGCTGGGTTTCATGCTCCTCTACGAGAACAACTACGGCCTGGACGCCTACTACTACTGGGAGTTCACGAGCGACCCGAACGCCCCATTTCCCGGTCTCGCGATCGGCCAGGGCAACCTCACCGTCCACTCCCTCGCCTGGCTCCACCACCAGGTTTTCCCATCCTCCTACCACATGATGAAGGTGAGCTTCTCCATGGTGGGCATGGCGGCGATTTTCATCTTCTACCACGCCGGGGTCTGCATCTTCAAACGCGAGGATCCCCGGATCTTTTATGTCATCGCCCTCTGGCCCTCCATCATATTCTGGTCCTCGACGCTGGGCAAGGATCCGGTCATCCTCCTCGGAATCGCCACCTACGCCTACGGCGTGGCCCGCTGGCACCAGGGCGGCTCCCTTCGGCAACTACTGACTATCGGACTCGGGGTTGCCATGACCATGAGCGTCCGGGTCTGGCTGGGGATGATCCTGGTGGCGCCATTGGCGGTCTTCGCCTTGCGCCAACTTCGTGGCTTCTTCACGCAACTGATCTTCATCTCGGTCGTCGCCGTGTTTTTCATCATTTCCTTCGGCCGCTTCAAGGACAAATTTAATGTCGAGACGCGTCAGGATCTGCTCACCCAGGCGGAGGTCCTTTCCCGAGGATGGGCCTTCGGCGGTTCGGCGCAGATCCGCGAAGTCGACATCTCGGACCCCGTCGAGTTCCTCAGCTTCCTGCCCCTGGGGATATTTTCAGCGCTATTTCGGCCCCTGCCGGGCGAGTCGGCCAACCCCTTTATGATCCTCGCGGGCCTGGAGAACGCCCTATTGCTATTGCTCCTGGGGAAGGGGCTCCTCAAGACCCGCTTCCTGGAATTCAACGATCCCGTTCTGCTGTGGAGCATGGCTCTCGTCCTCTGCTGGTCGAGCATCTACGGACCGGTCTCCTTCCAGAATCTCGGCACCGCCGCGCGTTTCAAGCTCCAGGTAATGCCCATCATGCTGGGCGCGATCTTCTATCTCAACCGGCGCCGCGTGATGCCGGCGGCGCGGCTTCCCGCGCTGGAGACCGTCCACGGGTAGCAACCTCGATCCCGGGACGGTCGATGGTTTTGGACGCCAGTGGCGGCGGTTCGACCAGTCGGGGATGGGAACGCGTGAGCTGGAACGTCTCTTCGGCCAATACTTCCGTATGTTTCCTTGGAAGAGCCTTCCCGTCGCCGCCGAGGGCTTCGATCTCGGCTGCGGCAGCGGCCGCTGGGCGCGGCTGGTCGCGCCGCGCGTCGGGAAACTCCACTGCATCGACGCCAGCCCCGACGCCCTCGCCGTCGCCCGCGCCGCACTGGCCGATTTCCCGGGGTGCCGCTTCCACCTGGCCTCCGTGAACTCCCTGCCGCTCGCCGCGGGTGCGATGGATTTCGGCTACTCCCTGGGAGTTCTGCACCATCTCCCCGACACGCGCGCCGCCCTGGCCGCGTGCGCCGCGAAGCTCAAGCCCGGCGCGCCCTTTCTGGCCTACATCTATTACGCCCTGGAGAATCGGCCGGCTTGGTACCGTGCGCTCTGGCGTCTCTCGGACCTCGTGCGGCAGGTTCTGAGCCGCGCGCCCTTTCCCGTCCGCCGCTCCTTGGCCGACGCGGCGGCCCTGGGAATTTATTGGCCCATGGCCACGGCCTGGGGACTGCTTGAGCGGACCGGCCTGGACGTCTCGGGGCTCCCCCTGGCCGCCTACCGCTATCGGAGTTTCTACTCGATGCGGACCGATGCCCTGGACCGGCTGGGGACGCGCCTGGAGCGGCGCTTCACCGCGGCCCAGATCCGCGGGATGATGGAAGACGCGGGCCTGGAGCGCGTCGCCTTCAGCGACGCGCCCCCCTTTTGGTGCGCCGTGGGCTACCGCCGCGCGAGCCCCTGATGCCGGAGACCCGCAAGCCCCGCCTCCTGTTAGTGGTGACCGAAGACTGGTACTTCGCGTCTCATCGCCTCGCCCTGGCGCGGGCGGCCCGGCGCAGCGGCTACGACGTGGCGGTCGCGACCCGGGTGGATCGTTGCGCCGAAACGATCCGGCGTGAAGGCGCGCGCCTCATCCCGATCTCCCTGCGCCGAAGCGGGCGCAACCCCCTGCGCGAGGCCGGGGCCATCGCCGAACTCACCCGCCTCTACCGACGGGAAGCTCCCGATATCGTCCACCATGTGGCCCTCAAACCCGTGCTCTACGGCTCGCTGGCGGCGAAACTGGCCGGAGTGCCGGCCGTGGTCAACGCCATGGCGGGCCTAGGATTTGTTTTTATAGCCGGCGGCGTGACGGGGTCGCTGCGGCGCGCGGCCATGCGTCAGGCGCTTCGGCTCGCCTTGATGGGGGAAAACTCCCGCACCGTGTTCCAGAACTCCGCGGATCTCGAGGAATTCGTTTCCGGCGGCCTCCTGCCGCGGGACCGGACCGTGCTCATCCGGGGCGGCTCGGGCGTCGATCTTGGAGTTTTCCGGCCCTGCCCCGAGCCTGCCGGCCCGCCGGTCGCGCTGCTCCCGGCCCGCATGCTTTGGGACAAGGGGGTGGGGGAGTTCGTCGCCGCGGCCCGGCGTCTGCGCGCGGCGGGGGTGGCGGCTCGCTTCGCCCTGGTCGGAGCGAGCGACGCCGACAACCCCGCGGCCGCGCCCGCCGGCGTGATCGAGGAGTGGCGGCGGGAGGGCTGCGTGGAAGTATGGGGCCATCGGGACGACATGCCGGCGGTCTTTGCCTCCTCGGCCGTCGTGTGCCTTCCCTCCTACCGCGAAGGCTGTCCCAAAGCCCTCCTGGAGGCGGCGGCCTGCGGACGGGCGATCGTGACGACCGATGTCCCCGGCTGCCGGGACATCGTGCGCGACGGGGAGAACGGCAGGCTCGTGGCTCCCCGCGACGCGGCGGCGCTCTCCCGCGCCTTGGCGGAATTGTTGTCCGATGCGGGGTTGCGCGCCCGGATGGGGCTGCGCGGCCGCGAGATCGCCGTGGCCGAATTCTCGGAGGAGTCGGTGGTGAGTCAAACGCTTCTTGTCTACGCCCGGCTGCTGGAACGGACTCCGCCGTCGCAGGCGGCGGTCCCGCGATCGTGAAACGAGCCTTCGACCTCGTCGGCGCCGGGCTGGGGCTGGCCCTGCTGGGCCTGCCCATGCTTCTCATCGCCCTGCTCGTGCGCCTCACCTCGCGCGGCCCGGCCCTCCACTGGTCGCGGCGGGTCGGGCGCGGCAACCGCCTGTTCTGGATGCCCAAATTCCGGACGATGAAGACCGGCGCGCCCCAAGTGGCCACGCATCTCATGGCGCGGCCCGGACAATTTCTGACCCCGCTCGGGCGGTTCCTCCGCGCCATGAGCCTCGACGAACTCCCTCAACTCTACAACGTCCTGAAGGGCAACATGAGCCTGGTCGGGCCCCGGCCGGCTTTATTCAACCAGGACGACCTTATCGCGCTGCGCGCGAGCAAAGGGATCCACCGCCTCGTCCCGGGGATCACCGGCTGGGCGCAGATCAACGGGCGCGACGAGCTGCCCATCCCGGCCAAGGTCGAATTCGAGGAGTTCTATCTCCGCCGTCGGTCCTTCCTGTTCGACATCAAGATCCTCCTCTTGACCGCGCTCAAGGTCATCCGGCGGGAAGGGGTCAGCCACTGATGCCCCGCCTGCTCATCGTGAGCTATGTCTACCCGCCCATCAACACGATCGGGACCTTGAGAATATCCTCCTTCGTCCGCTACCTGCCCTCAAGGGGTTGGGACCCCTATGTCGTGACGGTCCGGCCCGGGCCATGGGTTCATTCCGAGGGCCCCGCGCCGGCCGATGAGGATCCCTCCCGGGTCTGCCGGGTTTGGGGAGCGGACCTGGGCCGGTTCCTCGCCAAGACCTCCGGCGGGGCGCTGCGCGCGGGGGGCATCACCCGGGCCCGCGTCCGCGAGCGGGGACGCAATTCCCTCCTGCGGACCGCGCTGGAACTCTACGACAATTTTCTCGCCTTCCCGGACTCGACCTGGCCCTGGCGCCTTTTGGGCCTGCGCCGAGCCCTGTCCTTCGCGCGCCGCGTCCGGCCCGACGCGGTCCTGTCGAGCTCGTCTCCCTTCAGCGCCCACCTGCTGGGAGCGCGCCTGTCGAAGGCCCTCGGCGTTCCGTGGGTGGCGGATTTCCGCAACCTCTGGAGCGGCAACCCATCGATCGATTACTCATCCTTGGGACACGCCGCCCGCCGGGTGCTGGAGCGGCGCGTCCTAAGGGGGGCCCGAGCGATCTCCACGCTGACTCCGGACCTCGCCGCGGAGCTTGCGCGCCTTCATTCCAAGCCGGTTTTTATCGTCGCAAACGGCTTCGAGCCCGGCCCCGACGCTCCTCCGAAGCCGAGATCCGGACCATTCACGCTCGTTTACACCGGCATGCTCTATCCCAAACGCCAAGACCCCAGGCCCCTGTTCGCGGCCGTGCGCCAGATGGGACGCTCGGGTTCCGCGGATCCGGATCGCTTCAGGATCGCGTTCTACGGCCCCGACCACGACATCACCATGCGCCTGGCGGAGAAGGAGGGCGTTGGTCCATTCGTGGCGGCTCACGAGGCCGTTTCGTGGGAGGATTCCCTGCGGCTCCAGCGGGACGCGGACCTCCTCCTCGTTCTGGAGTGGTGCGACAAGACCGCGCGCGGCATCATCCCGGGCAAACTCTACGAATATCTCGGGGCGAAACGTCCCATCCTCGCGATCGGTCCGCCGGGGGATGCCGTCGACGAACTCCTTAAAAGGACAGGCGTCGGCCGCGTCCTCGACGAACCCGACGCGATCCGGACCTTCCTCGAAGCCGCCCTGCGCGACCCCGGCGGCGTCGACCTCATGCCGCGGCGCAACGAGGCCGAAGTCCGCGCCTTCACCCGCGAAAACCAAGCCTCGATCCTGGCGGCCAACCTTGACGCGCTCTTGAAATGAAGTCCGGAACCGTCACTTGACGGGGCGCGGGCCGGAGGCATGAAGGACTTTCGCGACCGCGCCCTCCGCGGGCTCACCTGGAGCTTCGCCAGCCAGCTCGGCCGCCATATCATCAAGTTCGCCGGGACCATCGTCCTGGCGCATCTCTTGGCGCCCAGGGATTTCGGACTGATCGCCATGACCTGGGTCGCCATGGGCCTGACGTCCATTCTCGCCGAGATGGGGCTGGGTTCGGCCCTCGTGCAGGCCCGCGACGTCGACGACGATCAGCTTTCGTCGGTCCTTTGGCTGAATCTAGCCTGCGGGGGAACGGCCGCGCTTCTCATGCTTGCCTCGGCCCCTTGGATCACGCGACTCTACCGCGAACCGGCCCTGGCCCCGATCGTGGGCGTATTGTCCGCGACTCTTCTGATCAACTCCGCGTGCGTCGTTCCAATCGCGCTGCTGACTCGAAATCTTGATTTCAAGGCCCTCGCCAAGATCGAAGTGTTGTCGGCGGCCGTTTCGGGGCCGGCGGCCGTCGCCCTGGCCGCGCTCGGCTGCGGCATCTGGAGCTTGGTCGGTCAATCGCTCATCGCGGCGATCGTTACCGCGGCGGCGTCGTGGTATTTTTCCAGCTGGCGGCCCCGGATGGTCTTTCATGGGAACTCCGTCCGCCGTTTGATGTCGTTTGGCGTCAACCTGACCGCCGAGGTCGGCTTGAACTTCCTAACCCGCAATTTGGACAACTTCCTGATTGGCATGGCGTTAGGCCCCACGGCGGTGGGAGTCTACAGCCGGGCCTATCTGGTGATGCTCTTCCCCCTGATCGCGGTCGCGCGGGTGCCCAACCGGGTGCTCTTCCCGGCCCTTTCCCGCATCCAGGACGATCCGCGACGGGTGAAGACGGTCTTCCTGAAGGTCAGCCGGGCCGTGGCCCTGATAACGTTTCCAATGATGATGGGACTTTTTGTGGTGGTCCCCGAATTCGTCATCGTCGCTTTCGGCCGACAGTGGACGGGAATGATACCCCTCGTCCGGATCCTGGCGGGGGTCGGGATGCTGCAGTCCATAACCACCTCGGTCGGCAATCTTTACCTCTCCCAAGGCCGGACCGATCTCCAGCTCAAGGTGGGATTGGGCCTCAAGATGTTGATTCTGATCGGAATCGTCATCGGCCTGCGTTGGGGGACCGCGGGCGTGGCCGCGGGCTACGCCCTCTCCTGGACGATCACCGCGGTCCCAACCTTCTGGTTCGCGGCGGGCCTGGTGGGCCTCACCATGACGGAGTTCATCGGAGGGTTGAGGAACATCTTCCTGTCTTCCTCCGCCATGGCCCTCTTGGTCTGGCTGATTCGCACCGCGGCGCGTCCGGGCCTAGGGGACGCCGAGCTCTTGGCTCTCGAGGTCGCCGCGGGCGCGATCCTCTACCCGGCGATTCTGCACCTGCGTCGCGACGAGACCTGGCGCGACGTCAAGAACATCATCACGGGTCGATTCAAGCCGATGCTCGCCCCCCGGGCGTAACGGCGGCTACCGCCGGCGCGCCGATTCGAACGCCTCCAGAACCGCCCGCGTATGCTCCCTCGGATCGCAAGTGCCCCTGAAAAAGTCATAGGCGCCTTCGACGATCCGGCCACGCGCGGCCGGGTCTCCGGCAAGGGTTTCGACGGCGCCCGCCAGCCCCCCGGCATCCCGCACGCCGAACAGCATCCCGGTCCGGCCATGCGTGATGACCTCGGGAATCCCCCCGACGGGAGCGGCGCAGACGGGTCTTTTCAACAGCATGGCTTCAAGGATGGCCCGGGGCAGGCCTTCCGTGTGCGACGGCAGGGCGACGATGTCGGCGGCCTTGATCAGGGCGGGCATGTCCTCGCGCCAGCCCAGAAACTCAACATCCCTCTCAAGACCGTATTCCGCGATCTTGCGTTTCAGGCCTTCCACGTAATCGCCGCGGTCCCCAACCGCCTCCGTTCCCGGCAGCCAAAGGCGGGCCGAAGTCCCGCGCCTCTTCAACATTCGGAGGGACTCGACGGCCGTATCGAGCCCCTTCTCCCGCGTCAGCCGCGCGGCGGGAACGAGTATGATCGGCGAGCGGCCCGGCGCCGGGGCGGGTTCGTCGGGAGGTTCTTTCGCCCGCGCCAGGGTCGCCTCCGCATCGATGACATTAGGGGTGAACCGGATCTTGCCGCCGGGAACTCCGGCCAGCCTGAGCTGCTCCCTGGCGGCTCGGGCGTGGGTAAGCACCGCCGCCGTCCGCAAACGCAGCAGGCTTCTCAGGCGCAGGCCCACCTGTTCCGGGCGGCCCCAACCCCGATAATAGAAGACGATCGGGAAGCGCCGGAGGCTCCAACTCGCGCAGAGAAACGCCAGGGACTTTTCGTTGTTCACCCATATCACATCGGGGGAGATTTCCAAAACCTTGCGCGTCAGGCGCCGCCGGACCTCCCACAGCGCCGGGGCCTGCCTGACCAGCGAGGCCAATCGCGCCAGGGGCTCGCCCTCGCGGCCGATATAGGTTTCTTGGGCGTCGGGACACAGAACATGCCGGCGCGCCTTCGTATCCGCGAGGGCGTTCGCGTAGGGCCGGCAGCAGCCGTAGGCATCGACGACATGGACTTCGTTGCCGGAGCAGAGCCGCCGCGCCAGGTAGACCGTGCCTTGCGGCCCCCCGCCGAACTGGATCGTGAAGTCGAAGAATAGCAGGCGCATCAGTGCCGGGCGAGGGCCTCCCGAACCATTCGGGCAATCGCGGCGGTCACCTTGAGGCTGCCGCTGAAATTGACGTGGTTGACGTCGAGGTTGGCCCATCCCCCTTTGGGATTTGGGAAGACGAAATCCTCGTAGCCGAGGCCATAGCCGGACCAGTCGGCGGTCTCGACCAGGACGCGCGGTCCGGCTTTCGAGCGGAGCATATCAACCACCGCCGGACGCAGGCATGACGGGGCGGCCCGGCCGAGCAAGGGGGTTGTCGGAGTGAGGTAAAGCACGACCCGGTCGCTCAGCTTCAGCAGTTCCGCCAGGGCCGCGTCCAGGTCTCGCGAAGCGCCGTCGAGACGGCAGTCGGCGGGCGTCATGCCCGCGAGGCCGTGGTATCTGGGCCGAGCCAGCGCCGCCATATCCTCGAGAACGCGCGGACGGCTCAGGGCGGAGAGCGGGAAAGTGAATCCCGCCTGGCCGGCCCTCTGGCGCACCTCCCATCCCCCGACGCGCCCGACCATCGGCCCACGGCGGTTCCGGAGGGGCTTGAGAACGGAGGCCCGGTCCTGGAGAATCCAATCGCCCCAATCAAACCCCCGGGGAAATACACGCCGCCAGGCCCTTGCCGCCGGAGGGGGCGCCGCGCGGTTCAAGGCGCCGTCGGCATGGCGAATCACTTCCGCGGCATGCTCGCCGACGTAGGAATTCCAGAGGCTGTAGCCCCAGACCACGACCCGGGTCCGGCGTCCGCTGGTCCCCATGACCGCGGCCTCGCGCCGCGCCGTGGCCGGCATCATTCCCGCGTGGCCGATATGCAGGACCTTGAGATTCGGAGTCCCCGAGGCCTCGGCCAGAAGCCTGCCGTCGATGCCGGCCAAGACTTCGGAATTGCCGATGAGCGCGACGTCGGCTCCATAACGGCGGAACAGCTCCAAGCTGCCGAGCCACGAGGTGATGACGATGAAATCTAAATCGCGCAGGGAGAGGGTCGGGCTGTACAGGGCCTGTCCGGCGATCTCCGCGGAAAAATAGCGTTCCCACAACGCCGCGTCGGACCGGGCCTCTCCGTAACCCGGGAAAAGGTCCTCGAAGAGTTCGCGAGTCTCCAAGACACGCAGGGCCACGCCGACGTCACGGCCGCGCCTGAAGGCCCAGAACAGATGCCGGGCCCGCGCCGCGCCGGGATGCCGCGCCGCTATTGAGGCCATGCCCTTGCCGATCGCAACGTCTTGGAGGATGACGGATTCCTGAAGCCTCCGCAGACCCCGGGAGGCGGCGTGCAAGCCGATGGCGCAGGCCGCGAATCCCGCCAGGAATGAACGATGCCACCGGTCCATGGGTCTTAGAACTGAAAATAGATGAAGGCCCCGCCGCCCTCCACCCGGAAAAAGACCGACCCCGCGAAGGCCGCCGCCAGCAGGGCCCCCAGGACGCTCGCCAAGGCCGGGCGCGCGGCAAAGAGCTTCCAAGCCCGCGTGTCGCCCAACCAGACGAGAGCCGGACGGCGCCCGGTCTCGAGTTCCCGGTAGCCGGCGGCGTTGATCAGAAACGTCAGTGCCAAGAAGCAATAAACCCAACGTCCATTCTCCGAGTTGGGCGCAGTCCCGCCTTCGAAGACCAGGGCCTGAATGTAGGCGAGCAAGGCGGGGATAGAGTCGGCGCGAAAGATCAGCCAGCCGAAAGAGACGAGCGTAAACATCGCGGCCACCCTCAAAAGCCGCGCGGGCAGGCCCGGGATGGACGGCTCCCCCAATCCTGATCGGCGCTCAATGACCAGGAGCAACCCATGATAGAGTCCCCAGACGAGAAAGTGCCAGCTCGCGCCATGCCAGAGGCCGCACAAGGCGAAGGTGAGGACCGCGACCAGCGCCGCTCGGGCCTTGCTTCCGCGGCTGCCGCCCAGCGGGATGTAGAGATAGTCTCGGATCCACTCGCTCAAGGTGATATGCCACCGCCGCCAGAACTCGGAGGGACTCCGCGCCAAGTAGGGCGAAAGGAAATTCTCCGGGAGGCGGATTCCCAGCATGCGGGCCGCGCCGCGCCCCATGTCGGTGTAGCCGCTGAAGTCGGCCCAGATTTGCACGGAGTAGGCGAGAATCGCCCGCAGGAGGACCGCCCGCCGGAAGACCTCCGGCTGCAGGAAGACCTCATCCACGAAACGCCCCATCCGGTCGGCCATAACAAGCTTCTTGAAGAAGCCCAGCGTGAAAAGCGCCAGGCCGGCGGAGAGGTCCTCCCGGCTGGGCCGCTCCAACCGCTCGAGCTGGGGCAATAGCTGGCGGGCCCGGACGATGGGCCCGGCGACAAGCTGAGCGAAGAAGCTCTTGAAGAGGAGGTAGGTCGAGAAGCCCATGTATTTCGCGTCGTTGGAGGCGTAGTCCGCCAAGTAGGCGATTCCTTGCAGGGTGAAGAAGCTGATCCCAACGGGCAGGGGGAGATGGAACTCCGCTCCGCCGAGAAAGGCGGGCCACACCCGCTGGACCTGGCCGGCGGCCCAGGACGCATATTTCCAGAAGAAGAGATGGCCAAGCATGACGGTGATCCCGGCCCGGATGAAGAAGCGCCGGCGGCCCGGGTAGCGCCGCGCCAGCGCCACGGCCAGCCATGAGACCGCCACAACGGCGAGAAAGATGGCGCCGTCGGCCAGGCCCGCCCACGAATAGAAGACGAGGCTTGCGAGAAGCAGCACCGCGAAGCGCGCGCTCCGGCCCGGAGCGATGAGATAGGCGCCCAGCGTCGAAAGAAAGAGCAGGACGAATTCGGGGTTGGAATAGACCACGCGGGTTGGGTCCTTGTGAGCCGGGCCGGCGAGCCTGGCCGGGTCATCATCTTACTAAAGTGCAACCGCCCAGGTCCCCCGGCTTTCTCGCCTGCGTTACCGCCCGAGGGGGATATTGTATCATCGCCCCCGTGTTCTTAGCCGTTAGGCCGTGAATAACCTGCCCCTGCTGGCCTACCTGATACTATTGCCCTGGACCAGGCATTCCCCCTTGCCCTCGCTGGGCGTCCAGGTGTCCTGGGCCGACGTTTTTTTTCCTCTGGTTATGGCGCCGGCCCTGCTGCGATACCGGCGCGGGGCGGCCCTCCCGCCCTTGTTGCCCTACGAGAAAGTCGCCCTTCTGTGGCTCGTCGTTTTGCTCGTCAACGTCGTCTGCCACCCGCTTGGCGCCCGACCGCTCCTTAAGCTTCTGGGCCTGGCCTATGCCGTCTCGATCATGCTGCTGCTGCCCCGCCTGGGCGGACAGACGGGGGCTTCGGGGGTGTTTCGCGTCAGTTTCTGGGCCGCCCTGATCCTCTCGGCCACGGGAGCCTGCGCCTTTGCCGCGGCTTCCTGGC
>CAYJXJ010000037.1:0-31078 GCA_964374095.1 uncultured Elusimicrobia bacterium | reverse complement strand
GACGGCAAGACCGCCCTCACCGGCAGCGAGGACAATACCGCCCGGCTCTGGGACGTCCGCTGGCTCGCCGGGCAAGCTACATCCGGCGATCTTTTACTCGAGGCCCAAGTGAGCACGCATCAGCGGATCAACACGCGGGGGGACATCGAGGCGATTCCAATCGAGGAATGGGAGGTGCTGTACAAACGGTTTCGCGCCCAGAGGCCCCGGTGACCGAGCCGAGTCACCCGGCAAGCCCCGCTAGGTCGCAGACCGTGAACTCAAGCCCTCTCACGCGGCGCTGGTAGGGCGCGCCCGCGACGGATCTTCGAGAGGAGCGGAGCAAGGCCCCGGATCGACAGCCACTCAAGCTTGACCGGGATAAGCGCCTCGTCGCTGGTCAGGCGCTCCGAGGCCGGAACGAAGGCAAGCCCCTTATGCGGCGTTTCGCGGACGACCCGATCGAAAGTCGAGCCTTCAAGGAGCCAGTCGCCAAGCTCCCCGCCGGCGCCGCGAATTTCAACGCCGAGGCAGCGGCTCAGCGCTGCCTGCGGGTCCGCGTCGACCGGGAGCAGCGAAACCCGCGCAGCGCCAGGCCGGCCCCGAGGTTCAAGCACGCCGTCGTCTTGGCGACTCCGCCTTTTTGGTTTGCGAGAGCGATGATCATTAGACTTTGGCCCTACGCGGCCGCCAAGTCTTTTTGCGCCTTGTAGAGGTCGTGAGCCGCCTGAAGGTTCATCCAAAACTCGGGCCCCGTCTTGAAATAGCGCCCCAGGATAATCGCCGTCTCGGCCGAGACTCCACGCTTGCCGCGGATGAGGGTATTGATCCGCTGAAGAGAAATATCCAGGTCCGCGGCGAGCTTCAGCTGCGTAATGTTCATCGGCTCAATGAATTCCTTAAGCAGGATCTCGCCGGGATGGACCGGCTGTCTGTTCTTTGGAATCATAGGAACCTCCTTTTTAATGGTAGTCCGTAATTTCAACATCATCAGCCGTGCCGCTCGCCCATCGAAAAAGAATGCGGTACCGATCGTTGATTCGGATGCTGTAGAAATCTCTCAGCGCGCCCTTGAGCTTTTCCAAACGGTTGCCCGGTGGAACCTTGAGGGCGTCTAGATTCACGGCCGCATTGATCATATCGAGCTTTCTAGAAGCGACGCCCCAAAGCTGCCTGGGTATTTTCCTGGCCGCCGGCGTGTTGTCGCCGTTCCAGACGTCTTCTGTTGACTTGGCCCCGAAGCTCTTAATCATGCCGTAGTATCTCTATCAGTTTAACATGGTGCGTTAAAGAGCGCAAGGGTTGTTATAAATCACCTGGCCCGCCGCGGCGTCGGAGTCCGATGCCTGTCTAGCGGATCTTCACAAGCCCTTGCGCGGGCAGGTCCTCAAGACCACCATCCGACTCAACGGCAAGCTCGCGCCGGCCTTGTCGCGCCAGTAGTGGAGGCGGACATGCGGCGACCGGGCCTGAAGCCATTCCAGGACGAGATGCTCCCAGCAACCTTCCAAGGCGGTCACCACCGCCTACCCCGACGGAGATCGCCAGCTCGTCGCACCCGCAGTACTTCTCCGCCGCTCAGCAAAAAAATGCTGGAATTTCCATGATCTGAACTCGCGCCGGCGCGAGTTCAGATCTTTGTTTTCCCAGCAGAATTTGGCATTCTGGAGTCATGCGTGACCGTGGAGTTAGCCGCCCCGTTTGGGGACGAGACGTCGTTTTACGGCAAGTTTCAAGATTTTCTTCAAGGCGTCACGGATCATAGCTCTCAACGCGTCCAACAGGAATTTACTCCCAGTCTGGGAGTAGCGCAGCCGGCATTGACGGGCTCCGGAGTTTAGGTATACTAGGCCCCCGTGACCGCGCCGAGTCCGTCCGACCCCGAAGGCACGATCCGCCAGCCCGCCGAGGCCTTGGCCGCCTCCAAGGGGTTGATCCATTGCGACCTGAAGCCCGCCAACGTCATGCTCGACGAGGAGGGGCGCGTCCGCGTGGCGGACTTCGGGCAGTCGGTTTGCGCCCAGAGGCCCCGGTAACCGAGCCGCGTCACTCGGGGAGCCCCGCCGGGTCGCAGACCGTGAACTCAAGCCCCTTCGCGCGGCGCTTGTAGGGCGCGCCCGCGACGGGGCCGACCAGATAATTGAAACCCTCCGGATGAAGCCGGCGAAACGCCGTCATGGCCGCCGGATCGAAATCCGCGGGGCGCCATTTGCACTCGATGGCGTCCACCCGGTCGCGTCCTCGCGGGATGACGAAGTCCACTTCCCGGCCGGCCTTGTCGCGCCAGTAGTGGAGGCGGGCATGCGGCGACCGGGCCTGAAGCCATTCCAGGACGAGATGCTCCCAGAGCAAGCTGCAATCCTCGGTCCTGAGAAAGTCCCAGCCGCGAAAAAAGCTCACGAAGCCCGTGTCGAATCCGTAAATCTTCGGCGCCTTGACGAGCTCCTTTCTGCTCCCGGCGGAGTAGGGCCTCAGAATGCTTACCGCGTGGGTGATCTCCATCGCGCGCAGGTAGGCCCCGACCGTCGGGCGGCTGATGCCCAAAGACGAGGCGGCTGTCGAGGCCTCGAAGAGGCCCCCGCTTCGGCGCAGCAGGTATTCGAAGAGCGTGGTGAAGCGCTCCGGGCCCCGGATCCCGAAGAGCCTCTGGATGTCGCGCGCGAAGAACGAGTCCGTCCATTCCCGGTAGAACGACGGGGCCTTTTCCGGGGCCAACAAGGCCTGAGGCAGCCCCCCGTGGTGGAGGCGCTTTTCTAGGGTCGCCCCCGCGAAGGCGGGGAACTCGTCCCACAGCACGGGCAGGAGATGGACTTGGCGCTTGCGCCCGGTCAGGCTGTCGCGGAACTTGCGGACGGCCGCGAGAGTCGAGGAGCCGGTGGCGAGAATGCGCAAGTGGGGGAAATGGTCGGCCCCGATCTTCAAGAGCCGGCTGGGGTCGTCAAGCCGGTGGACCTCGTCAAAGACGACGACGGGCTTGCCGCAATCGCGGTAGAAATTCTCCGGGTCCCGGACTCGCTCGCCCACGGATGGAAGCTCGCAGTCCAGATACATCGTCCGGTCGGCCGCCAAGCTCCGGGCGAGCGTGGTCTTCCCGGAACGCCGCACCCCGGAGAGCCAGACGATGGGAACCTCGCGCCATCCGCTCTCGATGCGCGCCAGCCAGAATGGTCTACTCAGCACTGAACACTAGTTTTACATTTAGCACGACTAAATGTCAATTAATGATTCATATGTGCTATTAACTCGGGCGCCCCCGGAGCCGCGCCGGCGTTTCCCAAATCGACCTACGCGGGTCCATTTGCACGGGGGCCTTTATTTGGCATAGTCTACCGGAGGCCAAAATACCATGAACCATCCCGGGGGCATCCCCCCCGCCCCGGCGGGCGCGGGCATCGCGGAGGTGCACGGCAGGCTCAACGAAATCCTGCGCGGGGGCGAGGAATCGGCCATCAAGGCGGCCGAGCTCCTGCTGGCGGCCGGAGCGCACAGCCAGTGCAGCGACATCCACATCGAGCCCATGGAGGACCGCCTGCGCATCCGCTTCCGGGTCCTGGGGAATCTGCATACGGCGGGCTGGGTCCCCCGGGAGGCGGGCGAGCGGCTGGTGGCGCGGCTCAAGGTCTTGGCCCGGGTCCCCACTTACCAGAAGCGGGTGCCCCAGGACGGGCGCCTGCGCCTGCGCCACGAGGGCCGCGACATCGACCTGCGGCTCTCGCTGCTGCCCGCGCTTCACGGCGAGAAGGCGGTCGTGCGCTTCCCGGGTTCGGCGCGGCGCCTGCCGGGCGTGGGCGACCTGGGCCTGCCCGAACCCCTGCGCTCCGCTCTGGAGGCCGCGCTCTCAAGGCCCCAGGGCGCCCTCCTCCTCACCGGCCCGGCGGGAAGCGGCAAGACCACCACCCTTTACGCCGCCCTGCGCCACATCCAGCGCCAACGCGCCGACGGCTGCCACATCCTGACCCTGGAGGATCCCGTCGAGCGGGACTTGGAGGGAATCACCCAGAGCCAGGTCAATCCCGCGGCCGGCATCACCTTCGCTTCCGGCCTGCGCGCCGCCCTGCGCCAGGACCCGGACGTGATCATGATCGGGGAGATCCGCGACCGGGAGACCGCGGAGATCGCCGTCCAAGCCGGCTTGACGGGCCACCTGATCCTGAGCACGCTCCACAGCGGGACGGCGGCCGGGGTTTTCTCGCGCCTGGTCAACCTGGAGATCGAGCCCTACCTCATCGCCTCCTCGGTGACCGCGGTCCTGGCCCAGCGGCTGGTGCGGACCATCTGCCCGGGCTGCGCCGAGACCGCCCCGGCGCCGGAGCGCCTGCTCGCGCGCCTTCCGGGCGGGGATAAGTTTCGGGACGCCGGGTTCCGGCGCGGCCGGGGCTGCCCGGCCTGCGGTGAGTGCGGCTACGCGGGGCGGACCGGCGTCTTCGAACTGCTGGCCGTCGACGACGATTTGCGCGAGCTCATACTCGCCCGGGCCGGAGGGCGCAGGCTCCTGGACGCGGCCCTGCGCCGGGGCTACCGGACCCTGCTCGATGACGCGCTTGAGAAGGCCCGAGCGGGCCTCACCACCCTCGAGGAAGCCCTGCGCCTGGCGTGAGTCCCCGAGCGTGACGGGTTGGACATGAGCGGGGAGGGTTCCGGGCCGGAGGGCGAAGAGAAGCCCGAGCTTCCCGATGAGACCATCGTCCAGTCGGGCGAATCGCAGGCCGGGTCCCGCGACCTTTCGATCCCCGCGGGCATCGAGCAGAATCCCGGAGCCCCGGTCCTGGCCGGCTACATCCTGACCCGCCCCCTGGGGCAAGGGGCCTTCGCCGAGGTGTGGTGGGCCTGGCAGGTTCGCACGCGCAAGCCCGTCGCGCTCAAGGTCTTTCGCAACCGCACGGCCGTCAACTGGCTCTACCTCCAGCGGGAGGTGGAGCGGCTCATCCGCCTCGACAAGCATCCCAACATCGTCTCGCTCCTCGACGCGGACCTCACCGGGGACATCCCCTACTACGCCATGGATCTCATGGAGGGCGGCTCGCTCGATAAATTCCTGGGGTCCGGGGCCAGGCCCTCGGCCGACGACGTGGCGCGCTGGACCGAGGAGATCTCCGACGCCCTGGCCTACGTCCACGCCAAGGGCCTCATCCACTGCGACCTCAAGCCCGCCAACGTCATGCTCGACGAGCAGGGGCGGGTGCGCGTGGCGGACTTCGGGCAGTCCCGCATACTCACCGACTCGGCCGGGGCCCTGGGCAGTTTGTTCTACATGGCGCCGGAGCAGGCCGTGGTGAGCGGCGAGCAGACGAGCCTGCATCCCGATGTGCGCTGGGACATCTACGCCCTGGGCATGACGCTCTACGGGGTCCTGACCGGGCGGGTGCCGCACGAGGAGCAGCGGGAGCGCTTCGACGCCGCGCCCTCCCTCAAGGCCCGCCTGCAGACCTACCGCGAGGTGGTCTCATCCCACCCCCTCGACTGGGGCTGGGCCGCGGCGGCCGCCGACGAGGACTTGGCCGCGATCGCGGCCAAGTGCGGGGCCCCCGAGCCCGGCCAGCGCTACGAGACCATCGCCGCGGTCCGGGCCGATCTTCAGGCCCGCAGCGAGCGGCGGCCGGTCACCCCGCTGGCCGGGAGACGCGGCTACCGCGCCCGCCGCTTTTTCGAGAGAAACATCGCCCTGGTCGCTCTGGGGGCGGCCGCGGCCGTCCTGCTCGCCTTCGCCGTGGCCCAGATCGCGGCCGCGCAGAAAGACGTGGTCCGCCGGCTCGCCTTCTCCTACGCCATGCGCGGCCGCCAGTTTTCCGAGAAGGGGGACGACGCGTCCGCGGCGGTCTACTACGCCGAGTCCAACCGCCTCCATCCCACGAACCTGGCCCGGCTCGCGGCCCTGGCGCATTTGGGCGAGCTTCCCATGCCCAAGGCCCTGATGCCTCACAAGTGGGGGATTCGCGTGGCGGCCATCGGCCCCGACGGCCGCCGGGTCCTGGCGGCATCCTGGGACCGGGGGACTTTCTTGTGGGACGCCGGAGGTCCCGAGCCGCTCCGGATTTCGCTCTCCAGCCAGACCCCGGCGGACCTCGCGGCCTTCAGCCCGGACGGGAAGTGGGCGCTTACCGGCGGCCGCGACGGCGTGGTCCGCCTCTGGGACCCGGCGACCGGCGCGCTCCGGCGCGCGCTTCCCGGACACCCGGGCGGGGCGGCCCTGGTCCAGTTTTCCACGGACAGCTCGCGGCTCCTCGTCGTCAGCAAGGAACGCGCCGTTTTTCTCTGGGACCCGGCGCGCGGCGCGCTCCTGGGAAGCTGGGTGAGCCCGGAGTCCGAACTCACGGTCGCGCGCCTCTCGCCCGACGGCGCGCGCGTGGCGGCCGGCACCGCGGCGGGATTCCTCTGGGTGCTCGCCGCGCCCGCGCTTTCTACGCAGTCGGCCGTGGCCCTTCCCGGCGCGGACGCCGAGCTGGCGTGGAGCCCGGACGGCGGGAGCCTGGCCCGGATATCGGATTCCGGCAAGCTCTGGCTCGTCGAGCTGGGCCCCTGGGCCCCCGCGGTCGCGGCGAGCACCGTCACGGCGGCGCCGGTTCCGGCGCGCGCCGCCCGCGCCGACATCATGAGCCGCCTGCCCAAGAAGCCGGTCATTCTGGAGTTCGACAACACCAACATCAAGGACATCCTCGCGTTGTTCTCGGCCCAAACGGGCATCAATATCATCAGCGACGCCGGCGTCAGCGGCAACCTCAGCGTCCATCTCCAGGATGTCCCCCTTGACGAGGCGTTTCGGACCATCCTCGCGATGACGAACCTCACGACTCTGCAGGTGGGAGACAATGTTCTCCGCGTGCTGACCCCCCAATCCCTGTCCAAGGAGCGGCTCGAAGCCGCCGGGTTCGCCAAGGTCTCGGCCTTCAATTACCTCAAAGCCGGCGAATTCATGGGCGCGGTGACGGCGGTGCGCGGCGCGGAGAGGGTCACTCAGGCCGCTTTCAGCCCGGATGGCCTGAGCCTCGCGGCGGCTGCGGCTGACGGCGCGGTCCGCACCCTCGATCCCGCGACCGGGGAGCCGGCCGGAGCGGCGTGGCGCGGCGCGTCGGCGGCGACCCTGCTGGCTTTCACTCCGGATGGGCGCATGGTGGTGACGGCGGGCGAGGACGGGGCGGTTGAGTTTCGAGACGCCGCCACGGGCTTGAGGATCGGCGCCTCCCTGAAGCATGCCGGCGCGGTCCGGTTGGCGCGCCTGAGCGCCGACGGCAAAACCCTGCTGACGGCCGGCGCCGACGGCGCCATCCGGCTCTGGGACTTGCCGCCTCCCCAAGCCCCGGCCGGGGGCGAGGGCCGCGCCGACGCGCCGGAGGATGGGGAGCCCCCCGCTCTCCCGGCCGCGCCCGGGGCGGCCGGCGTCTGCAAGGATGCCGGAGCCGCCGAATTCAATATCCATGCGCTCAATCTCCGGGCCATGGGGCGCGATCCCGATGCGGATTACGCCCTTTTGACCGACCCGTGCGGGGGGGTCTACATATTCCGCAAGGACCGGCTCTACGACAATAAAAACGATACGGTCGCCGGGATCAGCGGCGCCATGAAAATAAATCAAAAGACCCTCACCCTTCAGGATCAGGATAAGAATGTCCAGGTTTACCGCCTCGGCGAAGTCGATGAGTGAGAGGATTTTGGAGGGGCCGGTCCGAAGGATAGCAGGAAGAGAACCATGAAGGCTTTGGCGAAATGGCTCATCGCGGCGTTGATCCTTACCGCGGAACCCGATGCGAGGGCGGGCGCCAAGTCCATTTTCGAGAGCATCAACGTCGGGGAGGACCAGGTGACGCTCAAGTTGAGTTCGGCCCCCCAATACCGCAGCTACGTGCTCCAAAATCCGCCGCGCCTGGTGATCGAACTGCACAACACCGAATTTCAAGCCGGCGTGGAGTCGTTGCAGGGCAAGGGTCGCTACGTCAAGGAGATTAGAGCGGGTCAGCATGCGGTGACGCCCACGCCGGTGTCGCGCGTCGTCTTGGTGCTGTCCGAGCATGCGGACTACCGGGTCCAGGCCGCGGGCGCCGACATCGTGATCACGCTGGCCCCCGTGGTGAGTCCGACCGGCGAGCCTCCCGCCGCCGCCCAAGCCAAGCCTTCGTCGCCGGGGTCGGCTCCGCCGCGCGCGCCCCGCGTCGACATCATGAGCCGCCTGCCCAAGAAGCCGGTCATTCTGGCGTTCGACAACACCAACATCAAAGAAATTCTCGTCCTGCTGTCGATCCAGTCCGGCATCAACATCATCTCCGGCCCCGACGTGTCCGGCAGTCTCACCCTTCATCTCAAGGACGTCCCTTTTGACGATGCCTTCCGGACCATTCTGTCGATGATGAATCTGACGGCGCTGCCGGCGGGAGACAACATCCTCCGGGTGCTGACCCCGCAGTCTCTGGTCAAGGGGCGCCGCGCCGCCGCGACGGGGGATTGGGAGCCCCCCGCTCTCCCGGCCGGCAGCCGGAGCTTCGCGGGGGGAGGAAGCGTTTCCTCGCTCTCCTTCAGCGCGGATGGCGCCAAGCTGCTGTTTAATGACTCCACGCGCGGGACCGTGTGGATTTGGAAGGCGGAAACGGATTCAACGGCGGCCCTCCCGGACCTCCTCGCCCGGCGCGCCGAGCTTCATCCCGACGGCTCCCGGGTGGCGGCCGTGAACTCGGAGGGCAAGCTGAGGTGGGGCAACGCGAAGCGCAGGGATACGGAGGACCTGACTCACGGTCCCAATGTCCGGGCCTTGGCCTTCAGCCGCGACGGGAAGTGGCTCCTCACGGGCGCCGAGGACGGAAGCCTCCGCCTCTGGGGCACCGGGGATATGGAGTCGCTCTTTGGCAAGATGGCCCTGGCCCGGGAGGGAACTCCGGTCACGGCGGTGGCCCTGGACGGCGAGGGCCGCCGCCTCGCGGCCGGCGGGGCCGACGGCTCGATGCGGCTCTGGGTCAGGAGCGAGGCGGGCCGCAAGGACGAGATCGATCTTGTCGCGGACCTTTCAGGCCACTCCGACCTGGTCGCCGCGCTGGCCTTCAGCCCCTCCGGAGAGACCCTCCTGGCCGGGAGTTGGGACAACACCGCGCGGCTCTGGAACCTTGCCCGCTGCGAGAAAGACTCCGCCGCTGAGCGCCGCCGCCGCGCCCTGGCGGCGAAGCTCGGACGCAAGGCTGAAGCCAGACGCAGGCATGGAGACGAAGATGAGCGTGCCGTGAGCGCCGAACCCGAGTGCGGGCCCTCGGGCGCGGCCCTGCGGCATGACGGCGATCTCTCCGCCGCGCTCTTCGACCCTTCCGGCAAGCGCGTCCTGACCGCCGGCTGGGACGGCGCGGCGCGGGTATGGGATGCCTTGACCGGGGAGCCCTTGGGAGCGTCCATGCGCCACCCCGCGGGCATCGCCGCGGCCGCCTTCAGCCCGGACGGCGCCGCGGTCTTGACCGGGGGCTGGGACGGCGCGGCGCGGCTCTGGGACGCTCAGACCGGAGAGCCCCTGGGCCGCCCCCTTTTGGCCGGCGGCGCGGTGACGCGCGTCGCCTTCAACCCCCGCGGGCGTGGCGCGGCGGTGGGGACCTCGCGCGGGAGCGTGCACCTCATCCCCACGGAGTGGCTCTCGGACTCGGTCGCGCCGCAAGGCCTGGCCCTGCGGGCCCAGGCCGCGGCGCACCGGCGCGTGAACGCGAGCGGCGATGTCGAGTCCCTGAGCCTCGAGGCGCTGGCCCCCTTGCTGCGCCGGCTGGCGGACGGGGAGGGAAAATGAGTCTCCGAGCCCGCCTCGAGGCGCTGTCGCCGGGCAGATGGTCCCAGGCCGCCTTCGCCCTGGCGGGAGCGGCGCTGTCGCTCTGGGCCGTCGCCCTCGGGACCGCGCCCGACATCGCCTCGAAGCGCCGGGAACTGGAGCAGGTCCGCTCGGAGTATCAGACATTGCACTCGCGGATGGCCGACCTTCAGCGCGCCGGGCGCGGGGTCGGGAAGTCGAGTTTCCGGATGGACCCCATGGGCATGCGCATGGACCTTTGGGACGCGCGCGAGAAAGCCGACCGGGCCGCGGCCGAGGGCATGCAGTGGGAGATGAGCCGCCGCGAACTGGAAGCCGCGCTGGGGCGCGAAACGGAACTGGAGTCCACGCGCAAGAAGTTCGAGAGGGACCTCAAGCCCGTGGAGCGCCGCCGGGCCTTCGCAGCGTGGCTCGCGGTAGTCCTGGCGGCCGCGGGGGCGTTGTGCCTCGCGAGAACGGCGCGCCTGCTGAACCTGGGCCGGCTGGCCCCGCCCGTGCCCCTGCTGGCGGTTTTCGGCGGGCAGCGCGGCGCGGACGTTTTCGGGCGCCTGGCGCTCGGCTCGGCCTGGGCCTGGGTCCCGCTTCTGGCCGGCGCGGTGCTGGCCTGGCTCCTGGAGGCCGGGTACCTCGGCCAGGAGACCAACGCCCTGATCTGGGTCGGCGCCGCGGGCATGGCCGCTTTCTCCGGCGGGCTCTTCGTGCCCGCCGCGGTCCGAAGGGTCTTTTCCTCGCCGGAATGGCCGGGCGCCGGGACGGCGGCCGCGATCCTCGGCCGCCTGCGCCAGGCGCGCGCGGCGAACCCCGCGGACCTGGGCCGGCCCTTCCACGCGCTATGGTGGCTCGCCTGGCTCGGCGAGGGCTTTGTCTGCCGGGGCGCTCTGCTCTGGATGCGGGCGGGGAAATGGAGCGAATCCGAGATTCCCGGGGCCCTGTATGTCTGCGCCGCGGGCCTGGGCTTTGCCGCCGCGGCGCTCATGGGATTCACGCTGCGCCCCGAGCTCTTCGCGCTTCCCGCGGGGGAGCGGTCCCGGGGAAGGCTTGGGGCCTTGCGGCAATGGGCCTCCGGCCGCCGGACCTCGCCCTGGCACATAACCCTGCGCCTGGCCCTGGCGGGAATGTGCGCGGCGTGGCTGGCCCAGTCCGCCACGCTTGCCTTGGCTCCATCACGAGGCAAGCTGGGTGCGGAGTGGTCCAAAGACTATCGACTATTGAAAGATATGCGCTCTCGGGCCGCGCGTCTGCCCACGGTGGAGAAGGAATTGGAGATGCTTTCCGAACAGGCCTCCTATATTTATCCCGCGGAGCGAGCCCAGATCGAGGCGCTCCTGAGCCGGCCCCGGCGTCCGAAGTTGGATGCGCGGCAGGAGCAGGTGGCGAGGCTCCTCGCCAGGTTGAGAAGCGTGCGGGGTGAACGGGACGAGGCTCTCAACATGGTGGCGAGGCTGCGAGCTCAAGCAGTACGTGATGAGGGGGCATACGCCCGCCTGAAGCGGGTTGACACTTGGTTGGACCGGATCGCGCTGGCGTGGATCGGGGCCATGCTGTTTGCCGCTTGGGCCGCGGTGCTGTGCCTGAGGGCCCATGGCCGGGAACAGCGCCCCGGCCTCTCCCGCCTGGAGCGGGACTTCCTGCCGATCGCCTTGGGCCACCTGGGGATCGTGAGCTTCGTGGGCATGGTGGCAACACGGGCCGACAAAATGGAATTAGCCCTGTTCACGGCGGTCGGCCTGTGGAACATGCTCCCCCTCGCCTGGTTCTACTTCAAGATTCAGGCCCGACGCCAAGCCCTGGCCCAGGCGCCGGCCCAGGCTCCGGCGCCGGGCCTGGGAGGGCTGCCCAATGGGTTATGGATCGCGGCCCTGGCCGGCGCGGGAGCCCTCTGCTGGGGCACGGCCGAATGGCCCGAAACCGAAATGGCGCTGTGGGGAGCGTGTGCGGCGAGCTTGGCGCTTCTCATGATGACCCGCCGTGCGTTCGTTTCCGGGGAAGCCGCCGGCGCCGAATCGGCGCCGGCCGCAGGCCGCTTGGCAAGTCTGGCGCGCGGGGCACGGCGATTGTGGGATTCCCCCTGGCAGGTCACGGCGCGCCTGGCCCTGGCCAGCCTGGCCGTTGCCTGGCTGGGCCATTCCGGGCGCGTTTCCCTGGCCCCGAGCTTGAGATCGCTTGCCAATGAGGTGGAAGAGGCGGAAAGTAAGAACGAAAGACTGATACGGATGGCGATGAAGCGGCCGAAGATCGAGGCAGAGCTGGCGGGAATGAATGAGGTTATGGCGGAGGCCTCGAAGTCGGTGGACCAAACAGCTTATGCAGAAATACAAAAGATCAGACGCAGCTCTCGCGCCCGGGCGGACCCCAACCTCGAACCTAAGAAGCGTGAAGTCATTGCCATCCTCGACAAAGTTGAGGTGCTTCGTACGGAACTGGAAAGGGCGATTGAGGCAGGCCAACGCCTTCCGGCGGAGAAGATTCGATTGGAATCAGCCTCGTCCGAATTGGCGCGAAAATCCAATTGGTCGCGCTTCTGCTCGTATCTGGCGGCCGCGGGGGTCCTACTGGGCCTGGCGGCCACGTGGCGCTGTTTGCGCGCCTACCCGGGAGACATGAGCCCGCCTCCCTCCCGCTTCGAGCGCTACTTCATTCCCGCGGCCTTCGGCCTTCTTTGGATCGTGAGCCTCCTCTGCCTCCTGGCAGGCCCCACGGGCGCGCTCTGGGCAGCCGGCCTCTGGCTGTGGCCAGGCGTGGCAGCGGGCAAATGGGGACTGGGACGGCTCTGGGCGTCGGTGCCGGTATCCTGGCGGCCTGCGCCCAAAGCCGCGCGCCTAGCGCTGCGCAGGCGCCTGTTGCTGCTCGAATTGCCGCTCCTGCTCCGCTACCTGCTATCGGCCCTGAAATTGGGGATGCCTCTGGGGGAGACTCTCAGGGTTTACTCATCGGGCGCGGGGCCTAAGTGGCTGCGCGAGTTTCTCGAAAAGGCGGCCGCCCGCGTGGAGTCGGGCCAGCCCCTGTCCCATGCCATTGACGAGCTCGACGCCGAGCCGGGGCGGATTTGGCCGGGCTTCTTCATCGCAATGCTCCGTTGCGGGGAGAAGTCCGGGGACGTGCCCGGCGCCTTGGCCGCGGCCCTGAGGTCCATGGACCATGAGAATGTCGTAGAGTTCAAGCTCACCGCGGCCATTGGCTACGTGGCGGTGATTTCCTGGCTAATTCCCTTCATCGCACTTTTCCTCCTGGTCTTCGTAGTACCCACTTTCGAAAGAATCTTTGCAAGCTTCGGCGCCCAACTGCCGCTGGCGACGCAGATTGCCATTGACCTCTCGAATTTTGCTCGCAAGTATTTCCTCGCGGGCTTGGGCATCGGCGCGGGGATCCTCTACCTGTGGAAACTTTACGGACAGCCGACCTGGAAGAGCCTGGTCCCCGGGCTCAGGGCCATTAACGCCAGGACCGATGAGAGCCGCCTTTGCCGTACCCTGGCCGGACTCCTGGAAACCGGCTGTCCGGCGGACCAGGCGCTCGACTTGTCAGCGGGCCTTCTGTCCGGACCCGCCGGGGATTCAGTGCGGGCAGCGGCCGCGAGGTTGCGCCGGGGAGAAGCCCTGGCACACGCCCTGGAAGCTTCCGGAGGCGTCTCGGCCGAGTTGGTCTGGGCCTGCGGCCTGGCGGAACAGCGCGGGGACCTGCCCGGCACCCTGCGTTGGATGGGGGGACACCTCGAGGAGTCGGCGCGCTGGCGCATTGACCGCATGATGCCACTGCTGGCGCGGGGCGCCAATGTGGCCGTGGGCCTGGTCGTGGCCTTCATCCTTATCGCCATGTTCATGCCGTTGTTCGGGATGGGAGAGCTCGCAATCAATATGGAGGGTAGATGACGAAGCCCGTGTCAGCCGAAGCCCTTGCCTTGTTCAACCGCCAGCTCGCCGCCATGCTGGGGCTTGAGTTGCCCCTGCCGGAGAGTCTCCGCCGCGCGAGCGCGGATCTGGGAGATCCCCGCCTGGCCGCGGCCGCCGCGGAACTGGCGCGGGAGGTCGAGGGCGGCGGGGCTCTGTCGGAAGGCGTGGCCCGGAGAACGGGGGAGCTTCCCGAGATCTATGCCGCGCTCATCCGCGCCGGCGAGGCGGCCGGCAACCTGGCCGAAGCCTTGCGTTGGGGCGCGGATTACAGCGAGAAAATGGCTTCCCTATCGAATAGAATCCGTTCGGCCATGATCTACCCCGCGATTCTGCTGGGGGGCTTCGTGGCGCTCCTGCTCCTGCTGGGAATGTGGGTTGTTCCGCGGATGAGGTTCCTGCTCGAGTTCGGGATCTCCGGGTTTCGTATGGAGCTGCCCCTCCCGACCCGCTTCATCTTCGGGCTTTGGGGCGTTGTGGGCCACTGGGCCGCGTGGGCCGCGCTCGCGGCCGCGGGCGCGGCGCTCTATTCCCAGCGAAGAAAGGCCTGGGCTTGGATCGAGGAGTTCCAGTTTCGAGTCCCTTTGTGGAAGGACTTCATGCTCTGCGCCTTGCTCTCAAGATTCTGCAGGACTCTTCTGGCCCTTCTCAAAAGCGGCGTCGCGGTGCAGGAGGCCTTCAATCTGACGAAGCGCACCATGGGAAATCGCGTCTTCGAGGAGGCGCTCGCAAAATCCGGGGAGGCCGTGGCCGCGGGCGGCCGCATCGCCGACTCGCTGGGGCGTACGGGCGTGTTTCCGGCGACCTTCACCTGGATCCTGGGCGCGGCGGAGGCGCGCGGGGACTTGCTTGCCTGCCTGGGCGAGCTGGCGGACTACTACGAGCACGCCTGCGAGCGCAGGGCCCTGCTGCTTGAGCGCGCGATCGAGCCGGCGGTCATGGCCGCGCTGGGGCTGATCGTCGGAGCGACGGTCGTCGCGTTCTTCCTGCCCATGCTCAGCCTGGGAACATTTGTCGAGTGATGACTTCGAGATTTTTAAAGGGAGGACGGCCTGGCGCGCAAGCGCGCGGCATGAGCATGATCGAGGCGCTCCTCGTCGCGATAGTCATATCGGTGCTGATGGGTTCGGGGGGAGCGGTCTTCATGCGGCGGCTGTCCCTGGGAACGGACCTGGCGGCCTACACGCAGGCCGTGCTCGCGGCCGAGCATGTCATGGAGTTCCGCCGGGCCCGGGGGCGCCGGCCGACCGTGAAAGAACTGGCCGACCTGTTTTCAGCCCTGGAGAGCTCATCGCCGGGATTGAGCATCACCTATAATGAGGAGCGCTACCGGGCCACGGGCCTCGGGGCGGTGACGGTGCGCGTGGCTTGGGGCCGGTCCGGGGCGGCCGGGGGCGAGGTCAGGCTGGAGAGCCTGGCTCCGGCGCCCTGATATGAAAGACCTCAATAGGCGGGCGGGATTCACTTTGATCGAGCTGATGATCACCGTGGCGATCATCGGCATACTTGCCGGCGTCCTCCCCCCTCTGATCCACGAGGTCATCAAAGGACGCATGGCGCTGGCCGCCTATTCCGAGGTCGGCCTCTCGGCCCGGACCGCCATGACCGCCCTGGGCCGGGATGTGCGGGGAGCTTCCGCGGTCGTCCCCAAGTACAAGGAGTTCGTTGCTTCGGAGCGCTGTCTTATCCTGAGTGTTCCGGGCGTGGCCTCGGGCCCGCGCCCGGCCCCCTGGATCTCGGACCACATCGTCTATTCCGTGGAGCCCGAGGGACGGCGTCTGCTCAAGAGCGTGTTCCCGGGTCCGGGCAGCATGCGGCGGGCCACGCGGCAGGTGCTGGCCGCCAACCTGGAGAGCCTGAGCTTCTCATTCCACCCCGCGGCCTCGGGCGCGCGGCTCGTGACCTTTTCGGCCGCCTTCGCCTCCCAGGCCGGCGAGCGCCGGGTGCGCCGCGCCTTCGCATCGGCCGCGGCCCTCCGGAGGTCCGGGTCGTGAGCCCTCGGGGAAGGATCCAGTTCTCGCGCTTCGCGCGCTCCCAGCGCGGCAGCGTCAGCGCCGCCGCCATGTTTATGCTGCTCACCCTGTGGCTCGCGCTGGCCGCCTTGCAGATGAGCGTCGTCTCCCAGTACGACGCGGTCAACCGCATGAAGCTCTCCGCCATGGCGGTGAATCTCGCCGAGGCGGGCGCGGCCAAGGCCCTCTGGGAGGCGCGGCGCGGCAACGCGTCCTATGCCGGCGAGGAGGCGGCCCTGGCCACGGGGGCGTTCGGCGTCTCGGTGCGCCGCGAGGGGGGCCAGTTGGTCGTCATCTCCACGGGCTATGTCCCCAACCGCAAGGCCGCCCGGGCGCTGGAGCGGGTCCGGGTGTTGGCCTCCCCGGGCGGCGCGGTGCTCGCCTGGCAGAAGCTCTGAGGGGGATCCTCCCCGGATTCACCTCCACCCGTGGAGATAAATCCGCGACTGCGCGCCGCGACCTCAGGCCGGCGGCGCCGACAGCAGCCGCCAAAACCTCAGCCGGCCGAAGCCCTTGATGGACGCCTCTCCCCCGTCCTCCAACCGACACCCGTTACCCAGGAGCCGCCGCGTCGAATCGGCGAGGGCGATCCCGTCGGGCGGCGCCATGGGCTCCATGCGGGCGGCGAGGTTGACGGCCTCGCCGATCACGCCGTGCTTCATCCGGCCCGGGAAGCCCAGGTTGCCGGCGACCACCCTGCCGGTGTTCAAGCCCACGCGCAGCGGCAGGTGCCGGCCGCCGGGCACGGCGCATTGGCGCCAGCGCTCGATCATATCCCAGGCGGCCTGCGCGGCCGAGAGGGCGTGGTTGCCGCCCGTGGGAAACCGCGAGTCCGCGCCGAACACCGCCACGGCTCCGTCCCCCACGAATTCCTGGACCTGGCCTCCCAGCCGCTCGACGCTGCGGCAGACCGCCTCGTAGAAAGAATTGAGCAACGCGGTGATATGCGTGGGATCGCGGTCGCGGCAGAACTGCGTGAATCCCGCCATGTCCACGAAGAGGATGGTGGCCTCGCACTCGCGGCCTCCCAGAGCGACCTGGCGGCCGCCGCGCGTCTCCTCCTCGATGTGCTGGGCCACGCCGGGTCCGACGAACTGCCCCATGTTGTGCGCGACCTGCGAGAGGTGGGCCTGACGTTCCATGACGAGCTGGAGGGACGCGAGGCTGGCCAGGGCGTTGGCGAGATAGAGGTCCGCCAACCCTAGGAACCGCCCGGAGTCGCGGTTGTCCATGTAGAGCAGTCCCAGCCGGGAGGAGTGGCCGCGTATCGGCACGAGCAGCCCCGAGCTGATCTTCTGCTCCGCCTGGCTCCGAGAGGCATTGGTGATCTGGGGATCGAGCAGGTAGGCCCGGTCCGGGGCGAGCCTGCCGACGAGTTCCGAGGAGAAGGACAGCCCTTGCGCCTCCCCGCGGCCCCGCAGGAGGGCGGCCCGTACGGCCGGCGGCTTGCCGGCGGGGGAATCGATGAGGATCGCGGCCACCTGCGCGGCGCTGATCCGCTCGAGCCCGAATTGCAGGATGGCCATGAGGCGTTGGTACGTCCCGCCCGCGCCGTGGAGCCTCTCGATGAGATCTTGAAGGTGGGCGAAGCCCTGGGCGGCCTGGGGGCCGGCGGGCTCGAGGCGCTGGGGATTCTGCGCCGCCAAGTCCTGGAGGACTCCCTGGATATCGACCGCGCTCTCCCGGCGGTCCTCGACGAGGAAATCCCAGGGCCCCACCCGGATGGTGTCGCCCGCCTTGAGGGGCGTGGGGCCTTCGAGCCTGCGGCCGTTGATCAAAGTCCCCGAGACGCTGGGCTTGGCGCGGCCCGTTTCCGGGACCGTCGCCAGGCTTCCGTCCTGGAGCGCGAGGGCGGCGCCGCCCTCGCCCATGATGTAGCAATGCCAGCGGCTCGTGACCTTGGCCAGCTCCAGGCTGTGAGGGAGGACCAGCTGGCAGTCGTGCGCCCGCCCGATGGCGAAGGGGGTGGCGAGTACGGGGACCGCGGCGGCGCCGGTCCCCCCCGGCTCGAGGGCCCAGTGGCAAGCCTCGGGCTTCCAGAAGAAGGACGCGCTCCCGCGGGCAGCGAGTTGGATCATGGGAAAATCGCCTGTCAGAAGGTATCAAAATTCCCCGTCGCGTGGACAGCGGCGGACCGCTCAGAAGGAGTATGTCGCCTGCATGACGGCGCGGTCGTTCTTGCGCCAGAAGCCCAGGGCGCTCCGCGGCGGACCGTTGTAGACCTCGGCCCACGCCCGGAAGTCCAGGTTCTTGACCACCTCGCCCTTCAGGCCGTAAGTCTCCAGGCGTCCGCCGTCGTGGCGGTCGTAGACCGAGCCCAGGATCGCGCTGAGCTTGGTGCTGACGACCAGCTCAACCCGGGTGAAGAAGGTGCCGCGCCCGGCGCGGCCCAGCATGGAGCTCTGGCGCACCTCTGGATCGGTCTTTCGCCGGACCAGGCTCTCCCAGGCATAATCCGCGGTGAGCTCGATCGACTCCAGGCCCAGTTTCAGCTCCCGGACCTTGTCATCAATCGTATAACGGAAGCCCGCGACGGTGTTGACGAAGTCGTCATCTCGGCGCAGAGGGCTGGCCTGGTAGAGTGACTCGGCGTGGGCCACCAGCGCCCCGAACTGTTTCTCAAGGCCCCCGCTCACGTGATGGGCATGCGGGTATTCGCGCAGGAAGACCCCGGACTTTTCCTCTTTCAGGACCGCGTGGGGAGAGGGGCCGTGGAAGTAGGCGGCGAATCCCTCCCATCCGGCCACCGTGCCCGACGCGCGCACAAACGTTCTGGAATTGGAGAGACTCTGCCTCGGGTAACGGTCTCGCGTCGTCGCGGTGGAGATCAGCGCGAAGTTGAAGTCCCCGGCGCCCAACTCCGGGGTGTCGTCGCCGCTCCACCGCGAGCGCGAGCTGGGCAATTTGCTCGGCTCAAACACCGGCAGCCAGTAGCAGCTCAGGGACCAGTTATTGCCGGCGCGGACGGCCGAGGCCTGCCACAGTCCGAGCTGTCGCGGTTCCCCGGGGTCGGGGTCGTTGAGGTCCAGGCGGGCCGCGCGTTGGGCCGGCGAATAAGGCGCGGCAATGCCTATGGTCTCGAGAGGCCGGCGCCCCACGCCGAGGTAGACCCTGCCCGCCTTGCGGGTGTAGTGGAGAACCTTGACCTCCAAATGATTGCGGCCGCGCTTGAGGTCCCGGCCTCCGGAGGCGGCCTGGGAATACCCTTCGGTCAGACCCCCGCCCTCTATCCAGCCCTCCGCGTCCACCTGATGCGCGGACCAGGCCAGCCTCTCCGTCCACAGAAAGGTCCCCTCCATGAAATCCCGCGTTGAATCCACGCCGGAGCGCACGCGAGAGTGGAAATAGCTGAGGAATCGCATCCTCAGTTTCGCCGTGAAGCCCTTGCGGAGCATGCGCCCCAGCGGGAGGGGCGGCGGGGGAGCCCGCTGTTCGGGCTCCGGCCTGGCGGGTTGGGGAGCGATTGGCTTGAGGGGTTTGACCCGGGACGGCGGGCTCGGCGCGGCAGGAACTCCCGGGGCTTCCCAGGGCTTCGCCTCCTGGGCCGCGGCCCCCAGGGCCAGGCACAAGGGCGCCAGGAAGACAAGGCTCCGGCGCCGGGGCCTCACTCCTCCTTCTTCAGGACACGGTTGGCGAGGACCCTGGCCATATTAAGGAAGATTCGGCTCGAAATCCACGGGAGGGCCCTGGAGAGGCCTTCGACATCGCGCCACCCGAGGACCAGGATCTCGGAGGGGCCTTCGGCCACGAGGTCCGCGGTGCGGGGAACTCCCGCGGCCAGGGAGAGCTCGCCCAGGAGCGCCCCCGGGCCGAAGGACCCGAGCGCCAGGCGCCGGCCGTCCGGCAGGGTCTTCTCGCCGCGCACCGAGCCCGAGAGGACCACGAACATCTCCGAACCCTTCTCGCCCTGCCCGACCAGGGTCTGCGCGGCGGCGCAGGAGCGCACCTGGCAGAGGCTGACCAGCTTGCGGACCTGCCAACTCCGCAGGCCCCGGAAGAGCTCGCACTCCTCCAGGACCTTGCGCCCGATCTTGACGCCGAGCACGTCCCAGAGGGTCACGAAGCGGGTCATGGAGAGGAGGGTGGGCGTCACCAGTAGGTCCGACGCCAGGCCGATCACGAGCAGGACGGCGGAGAGGGCGCCGAAGGTCATCACCGGCACGAAGCTCGAGGCGAGCAGCACGCCGAAGCCCAGGATGAGGGCCAGCGTGGTGACTCCCACGGGCTCCGCCTGGGCGCGCAGGGTGTCGGCGAGCGCCGCGGCCTCGTCGCCGGTGCGGCGCATCTCCTGGTTATAGCGCACCATCATGTGGATGGTGTCGTCGACGGCGATGCCGATGACGACGTCGGCGATGAGGGCCGTGCCGATGTCCAGGGGGATGCCCAGGTAGCCCATCAGCCCGAAGAGGGCGGCGAGGGGGACGAGATTGGGTATCAGCGAGAGCAGGCCCGCCTTCCAGTTCAGGAAGAGCGTGGACATCATGAGGAAGATGACGATGATGAGCGCCGCCAGCGAGGAGGCCTGGCCGCGGGCCAGGGCGTCCACGGCGCGGCTGGTGAGCACGTCCTCCCCGGTGATCCGGACCTCGAGCCGCCGGTCCAAGTTGTGGGCGAAGCCCCGCACGCGCTCAAGGGCGTGCTCAAGGTCGCTCGAGGCCGAAATGTGGTGGCGGACCAGCACGGCCGCCGAATCCTGGTGGAACGACACGTAGCGCTCGATCTCGGAGCGGGCGAGGAAAAGGGTCCGGTATTGCTCCACGAGCTCGGGGGATTTGGGAATGCCCAGCGGGGCGGACTCCCCCTGGCCCATTTCCCGATGGATCAGCGCGATGAAATCCGCGTAGGAGATCGAAGAGTCGAAGAGCCCCGTGCCGGCCAGGGAATCCTGGAGGCCGCGGAGATGGCGCAGGAACTCGGGGTCCCGAAAAGTCCCCGGCGGTCCCGTCAGCACGATCTGGAATGTGTTCATGCCGCTCAAGCTCCGGGCCAGGACTTCGGTGCGGGAGCGGACGTCGGAGTCCTTCTTGAAGTAGCTGAGGACATTGTTGTCGACCTTGACGTGGAACGAGCCCGCGGCCACGGCCACGGTGGCCGCGGCGGTCAAGACAAGCACCAGACGCCGCCGGGGGGCGATGGCGGTCCAAATTCCCAAGGCCGCGCCTTCAAGCCTGGAGGCCGAGCCCGCGTGACCCGCCGCGGCCTCCCTCCGGCCGAAGAGCCTCAGGTAGAGCGGCGCCATCAACAACGTGGCGATGAAGTTGAAGAGCAGGCCCGTGGAGGAGACGACGGCGAATTCGCGCAGGACCGGCATATCGTTGAGTCCCACGGCCAAGAATCCCAGATAGGTGGTCCAGAAGGTGAACTGCAGCGCCACGCCGGACTTCTCCGCCATGCCCATGATGGCGCCGTCCCGGCCCAGGCCCTCGGCCAGGCCCCGGCGGTACTCGGCCAGCATATGCATGTCCTCGGCCGAGCCGATGACGATGAGCAGGGCCGGCACGGCGGCGGTCAGGAGCGTGACCGGAAGCCCCATGAACCCCATGAACCCGGCGGTCCAGAGCACGCTCAAGGCCGCGGTGCCCAGCGGGATCATGGCGCCCTCGAGGCTGCCCAGGCTGAGATAGAGGGAGAGCAGGATGACGCCCACGGCCAGGGGGGTCAGTATCTTCTGATCCGAAACGATCGCCTCGCTGAGGACCTTGCGGGCATAGGAGGGGCCGATCTGGAAGACCTTTTCGAAACGCCCCTGGAGCGGGGCGAGTATGTCCTCGATCTCCCGCGCCGCGCGGACATCGAAGTCCCGGCCCCGGTTCCCGGTTTTCAGGTAGACGTTGATCGCCATGGTCCTGCCGTCGGTGGAGATCAAGTTGCGCTCGACCATGGGGTTGCGGTGGGCGTCGGCGAGGACGGCGGCGACCGCCTCCGGTTTTTGCGGCAGGGGATCCAGGAAAGGCCGGGTCTCGAGAATGCCCGCCCGGTCGCGGAAGTTCTTGGCGGTGAAGAGGCTCTCGACCTTGGAGACGACGTCGAGCCGCTCCAGGGCCTCGGCGGCCGAGCGCAGGGCTTCGAGCCGGTCCGGCTCCATGAGCCGCGGGTCGGAAACGTAGACGACCGTGATGGTGTCCGAGCCGAAAACGCGCCGGGTCTCATCGTAGAAGGCCCGCTCCGGGTCCGCGGCGGACATGAAGCCCTCGGCCGACACCGCGATCTCAAGTTTCCCGGCCCCCAGGGCCGCCGCGGCCGAGATCAGGGCCAGGAGGACCAGGACGAGCCCCGGCCGCCGGATGACCAGGCTGAAGACCCGCCTCACGACGGGGAATGCGTCGGGGCGGGGGGGGCCGGGGACCCCTCGGTATGACTAGCGGCCATCCAGGGCCCGCCCATTGAGCACGGAGGGATGCGTGAAGAGGTCCTCCCCGATCGCGGGGTTGATGTCCTGGCTGGCCACCGTGACCTCGGTCCGGTGGTCCGTCTGGTGGGTTCGCATGACGGATCTATGGGCCCGATGCACGGCGCCCCGGACCGGCCTGATCTCGGAGAGGCTCTGGGTCTTGAGGAGGCGGTCATTCTCGCCGTAAAACTCCACCTTGACCGTGAAGAATATGTCCTGGCGGACCCAGAGTATGCGGCGCGAGTAGCCCGACTTGTTGGAGCGGGGACGGGTCTCGATGACGTAGCAGGGCGCGGGGGCCCGCTCCTCCCGCAAGAGGGTGTATTCGTTGTCATCAAGCGATTCCGGCGAGAGGTCCTCGTAGGTGAAATCCGTGCCCATGAACGACGACTGGCGGCTGCCTTCGGCGACGCGGGTAAGCCGCCGCCCTCGCGCCGGGGCATAGATCCACTGGTCGTCGGATCTCTTGTCGTGGTCCCAGGTCAGCAGGGAGGTGCCGCGGATATTGGCGGGCTCCGTGAATGCGAGCAGGACCTTGGTGGTATCCTTGTCGACGTCCAGGGAGTAGCGGAGCAAGGCCCGAGTCTCCTTATTGCCGCCCTTATCTATCAGGACCATCTCCTCGTGAGCGAGCTCCTTGCCGGTCTTGTGCCGCCTCTTCTGTTCCTCCATCACCTGCCGTCCGGTGAGGGCGGGCGCCGCGGTCTTGGCCTTGGCCTTGGGTTTGGGCTTGGCGGCGAGCGCGGGCCCCGCCAGCAGCGCGGAGAGAAAAAGGACCGTGGGGGCCCACGGCCCGCGGCGCCGATGACGGCGGTTCTTTTCGATGCTGGCGATCACGATGCCCATTGGAATTGAAGTGTAACAGACCCCGGCGCGGCTGTCAACGCGCCCGCCGTCATGTTCCCGGACTGACAGGGACGAGCCGGCGAATGACCGCCTCCACCGATGGAGGCGGGCTCCGAACTCATGCGGATGGGACCGGGCGCCCCTGCTTGGCGAGCCCTTGCGGCGGGCCAGGGTGAGACCGGAGGAGAATTGACCGGACCAACTCGAGTCCCGACCATGGAGGATATCGTCGACGGCGCCTGAGTTGTCCACCGCGCTTGGAACGTTCCAAGTATTGTGGATAACCGGCGGCAGCCGCCAATCGCTCATTTGGTCTCCTCCTTGCGCCTCATGAGCCACGTTTCATAGCGCGGCCACAGATACGCCGCCTGGTGCATCAGTATGAAAGAATCATAGCCTGCCACGCCGAGTGCCGCGATCCCTAGAGCCATCCCGAAGAACCAGGGGGAGAAGTCCCAAGAAGACAGCAGGATCGTCGGCGGGATGTCTCCGGAATAGAGGAGTTACCTCCACCGCTGGAGGTAAACGCGCGAAAGTGTTGGAAATCAATCACGTTCCCTTCGCAAGGTCGCCGCAATCCTCCTGGTAAGCGCTGCCGAACGGATTACAGGACCGGACTCGCCGGCGCCTCACCCGGGCATACCGCGGAATCAAATTTGTTAGACTGGGCCGGACCATGAAAGACTCCGCCCACAATGGCGCCTATCACCCCGCCCCGATCCTCACCGGGCGGGTATCGCTTTCGAAGGACCTGGCCGCCCTTCGAGAACGCTTGGCGGAGAGCGCGCACGACGTTTGGGCGCGGGGGAGAATGACGGAAGGCTGGACCCTCGGGTCGAAACGGGACACGGCCAAGAAGCGCCATCCCAATCTGGTCCCCTTCCATCGCCTGCCTAATTCCGAGAAGGAATTCGACCGGTCCATGGTCGCCGAAACGCTCAAGGGCCTGCTGGCCATGGGCTATAGGATCGAGAAAGGCCGGGGCTCGCTCCGAGTCCGGATCAAGCCGGGCTCCGGCCTGCAGGAAGTCATGAGCCGGTTGCAGGAGGGGCGGGGCCACACCGCCCAGGAACTTCTGTCGCTTTGGGAGGCCCGGACGCCTGAATGGGCCACGGCGCCCAAGATCCACGCGCTCCTGGCCGAGCGCGCCCTCGACGCCGGGGAGCCGGTCATCGCCTACGACGTCCTCAGGCACGGCCTCGAGCTGCTGCCGCGGGACGTGCGCATGCGGCAGCTCATCGGCTTGGCCATGGCGCGCCTGGGGGCTCCGGACCCCGCGAGGATCATTCTTCAAGGCCTTTGCGCCGAGGGGCACAAGGACGAGGAGACCCTCTCATTGCTGGCTCGTACGTACAAGGATCTCGCGTTTGCCCAAGGCGTCGGGGGCAGACGGGCCTTCCTGATGCGTCAATCCCACGCCTGCTACAACGAGGCGTTTCGAAGATGGCGCGGTATTTATTCCGGGATCAATGCCGCGGCTACCGCCCTGATGGGCGGGAAGGCCTCGTCCGCCCGGCGCCTGGCCGTGAGGGTCCGCGCTCTCTGCCTGGCGGACATGAAAGACGGCTGGGAGCGCGGACCGCAGGCTTATTGGACGGCCGCGACCCTGGGGGAGGCGGAGCTGATTCTCGGCCGCTGGGCGCACGCCGAGGAGTGCTACCTGCGGGCTTCGCGGATCGGCCGCGGCGGCTATGGACGGCTCAACAGCACCCGTCTGCAGGCGCGGCGCCTGATGTGTCATCTGGCGTCGCCTCCCAAGACGCGCATCGAGGGCTGCTTCCCGGTGCCGCGGGTCGTGGCGTTCACCGGGCACATGATCGACGTCCCGGGGCGCCGCGTCCCCCGCTTCCCGCCGGTTCTTGAAGGGAAGGTTCGAGAGGCCATCGACGCCGCGCTCCGCGGGCTGAGCCCAAACTTTGGGTTCTCCTCCGCCGCCTGCGGCTCGGACATCCTCTTCCTTGAATCCATGCTCGCGCGGGGAGCGGAGATCGAGGTCGTGCTTCCCGTCCCCCCCTCGGAGATGCGCAAGACCAGCGTGGAGTTGGTGCCGGGAGGCTGGGGGAAGCGCTTCGACCGGGTCATTTCCCGCGCCTCCCGCGTGCACGTGACCTCCCCGCGGGGCGCGTCGACCGACCCCATCATCTACTCGTACTGCAACCATGTTCTCGACGGCCTGGCCCGGTTGAAAGCCGAGCACCTGGGCGGCGACGCGGTGGGACTGGCCGTCTGGGACAGCTCGGGAGAGGGCCGCGCGGGCGGGACGGGCGAGCTGGTGCGCCTCTGGCAGGCCGGGCGCCGCGCCGTCGATATCATCGATCTTCGCGCCATCCGGCGCGCCGCGGGCTTTCGCGACGCGCCCCGACCGTTCCGGAAGCCCCGGCCCGTCTCCGCCCGGAGCCCGGCCCAATTCTCCCAGGCCGTGAAGGCTCTGCTTTTCGCGGACGTGGTGGGATTCTCCTCCATCCCGGAGGCCTATATCCCGGTCTTCAACAGAAGGGTGCTGGGATTGGCCGCGGAGCTGATGACCCGCTCGCGGCGTCAACCGGAGACGAGAAACGTGTGGGGAGACGCCCTCTACCTGGGATTCGCCCGCTTGGAGGACGCCGGACTCTTCGCCTTGGATCTGACCCGGCGCATCGCCGCCGTGGATTGGCCCCGATTCGGCCTTCCCGAAAGGATCAGCCTGCGGGTGGGGCTTCACGCGGGACCCGTTTACGCCTATGTCAATCCCTTCACGCGCCAGCGCGACTATACCGGGACTCATGTGAGCCGGGCGGCGCGTCTCGAGCCGATCACCCCTCCCGAGCAGGTCTATGCCAGCCAGGAATTCGCCGCGATGGCTTCGTCGCTCGGCATCCGGAGCCTTCGCTGCGAGTACGTGGGGCAGATCCCCATGCCCAAGGGCTACGGAATTTTCCCCACGTATCACGTGCGGTCGATACCCCGCGGCGGGGACTGACGCCGAGAACACCCAATGGCCAAGGTCTTCCGCACCCACAAGGCGTGCGGCATCCACAGAGGAACCAACAAGTGATTTTATCCGCACCGGTGCGGATAGGTTTGTGAAAAGACTGGATTCGCAATCGCTTTCCGGTAACGACCCTACGCAAAGGTCGCGTCGGCTCACGGCCCACGCGCTAGTTTCATGAGCCCCTCACCGCGCGAGTCCCGCAGATTGGGCCGATCACTCTGCGCGACGCTCCCTCCAACCCAATCCGTTCTCGACCGCGCTATTTTAGCGGCTTGAGCTCTTCCTGGGAAACCGCTTCCTCCGCCAGCGCCCGGCCGCCGAGGCGCTCGGCGCAGCGCTTGCCGTCGAGTATGGTCTCCTCCATGAAGGAGTACTTCCAGCCCCCGTAGCGGCCGATGGACTCGACCCCTTTCTTGGCGAGATGTCCCATGATGGCGTTGACCGCGGGCGTGCGGTTGAAATCGTAGACGACGTAGGCGCACCGGATCGGCATCCACGCCCGCGCCAGCAGCCGGTCCGAAAGCCGAAGGATGCCGCAGGCCCGCAGGCCGTCGAGGACCTGCCGCTCGAGGCCGGGCAGACTGACCTTTTCGTCCGGCCGCCGGGCGATCTCGATGTACATGGAGGTCGCGCCGCGGGGGGCTATGTGCGGGGAGAAGTTGCTCGAGAAGCCCGCGCGGTAGAACACGAAGCGCTTTTCCGGGAAGTAGATCCAGTGCTTGTCCGAGATGTTGGAACGCGCGATGCCGAGGTTGATGTTGTAGACGGTGTTGTAACGCAGCGCCCGCCGCGCCCGACGCATGTCGGGCGCCAGCCCCTCGACCATGTCCAGAAAGAAAGGCAGGGGCAGCGTGTTCACCAGCCGTTCGTACCTAATCTCCCCGATGCCCTCGACCTCCGCCGCCTTTTCCCTGAGATCCACCCGCCGCACCGGCGAGCGGGTCCTTATCTGCCCGGCTTTCAACCGGGCGGCGAGAGCGTCGGGAAGGACTTGTATCCCGCCCCGCAGCGGATAATGGAAGCTGGCGTTGTAGCCGAAGCCCGCGCGCTGGTCGTCCAAGGCGCCCAGGAGCACCTCGGCGGGTTTGGGCTTGGGGACGAAGCGCCCCTGCCACTCCGTGGTGAGCTTGGAGAGGCCGATGCGGTAGAGCTTCTCGTTGTAGGGGAACATGAAGCTGCGGCTGATGCCGGTCCCGAAGGCGGAGAGGCACCAGTCGCGAAAACTCGCCGAACGCGGGGGCTTGGGCCAATGCACGGTCTCCAGGAAACCCGTCAGACACTCCTCCACCGCGCGCGGCGGGAGGCCGTAGGTGTTGGCCTGGAACGGGTAGCGCGTGTGGACCCCGCTCGAGTAGATCCAGGAGTTGCGCTCGCGCCGGGCGACGTTCTTTCCCAAAAGGCGCAGGATGAGGCGCTTGCCGTACGGGTCGTGCAGGTGCAGGAGGTGCCCGGTGTGGTCGAAGGTGAAGTCCCCCTGGCGCACGGACCCGGCGGTGCCCCCCACCGCGGGCTCTTTTTCAACGACCAGGGAGGAGACCCCCCCCAGGCGGTTTAAGTGATAGGCGGTCGAGAGCCCCGCCAGTCCGCCGCCCAGGATGAGGACGTCGGTCTTCACCGCTGGACGCGCACCCCGGCGAGCGCGCGCGAAAGCATGAGCACCTCCACGGTCACCACGGCGTAGAGGCACAGGGCCAATCCCATGGAGAGCTGGGTCACGAGGTAGGCGCAGAATCCCAGAAACATCGCGGCACCCGCGGCCAGGGTCACGATTTGGGGGCGGGTGTAGCGCATTGCCTCGAGCCTGAGGGCGAAATGGTCGTGCGAGCCCAGAAACGGGGACTGCCCATGCTTGAGGCGCAGAACCATGACGAAGAGGGTGTCATACATCGGCACGAAAAGAATGAGCAGCGGGGCGTAGACGCCGATGTTGTTGATCTCGGTGTAGCGGGTGCCGAGCGCGATGGCCGAAAGGACGTAGCCCAGCAGCATGCTTCCCGAGTCGCCCATGAACATCTTGCCGCGGGCCGAAAAGTTCCAAGGCAGAAAGCCCAGCGCCGCGCCCGCGATCGCGGCCGAGGCGAAATTGACGTAGAGCTCCTCGGAGGGCAGCGAGATCATCAAAAATCCCAGGGCCGCGATGGCGGCCTGGCTCGCGCAAAGGCCGTCCATGATGTCGACGATGTTGAGGGCGTTGGTGATCCCGACGACCCAGAACACGGTGAGAATCGCGGCCAGGTAGTCCGGGGTGATGAACCGGATGCGGATGCCGTAGGACAGCAGGGAAACCGCCGCGAGCATCTGAACGACGAATTTGATCCGGTAGTGCAGGCCGTAGGGTTTGGTGATATCGTCGAGAAGCCCCATGAGAAAGATGACGGTGCCCCCGATGACCAGGCCCCGCAGGCGGTAGAGCGTGCCGGTCGGGAAATCGGTGAAGACCCGCAACAGGAGCAGCGTCCCCACGAACGCCGCGAAGATCGCGATCCCCCCCACGCAGGGGGTCGTTTCCTTGTGAGTCTTCACCGCCGACGACGGGGAATCCACCCAGCCGCGCTTGAGGGCAAGCCAGCGCACGCCCGGGGTGAGGCTCCAAGAGATCGCCCCGGCGATGGCCACGGCCAGGAGATAGAGCTGCGAGGTGGCGCTCATGGTTCTCTTCCCATATCCTTCGTACCATTCCTATTGCTATCGGAAGGTACGTCCCTTCGGGACGGCACCGGGCCGGGAGGGAGGGCCAGGAGCGCGCACCCCCGGGCCGCGAAAGCCCATGAACCGACGCTCACCAGGCCCTCCCAGGCTCGCCGGCCCTCGGGAGTGAAGTCCCCCCAGGCCGTCCCGAGCCTGTCGAACTCGCGCGGAACGAAAAGGACATGCGTAAAGCCGTCCCCCTTCAACGCCCCGGCCAAGCCCTGGGGGCCCCCGGAAGCGTTGGCCAGTCCCACGAAGCGGTTCGGGGCATGGATGGTCGAGGCGACATGATCGCGGCCGATCCCGTAGGCGCGCTGGTCGCCGGCGACCAGAATCCTATCATTTCGAGTCAGCCGCGCCCTCACGTAGGCGGCGCAGGGGTGGTAGTCCAGCCGCCGGGAGAGAAAACTCTCTCGGCTCTCCCCCCCCCACAAGACGCTCCCCGTTTGAAAAACTCCGTGCACAAAAATGAACAACCAAAGGTGCCATGCCGTCACCCCCGCCACCACCGCGGCCAAGGCCCCGCGACCCGCCGGCCCCCACAAGCTCCAGAGCCGTGAGACACCCCCCGCGGCCAAAAGGGCCAGGATCGGCGCCAGGACCGTCAGGAAGCGAAGCACCACGCCCGTCGAAAACCAGGCGAGAAAGTGCAGGCCGCCGTAGAGCGACAGCGCCCGCAGGAAGGGGTTCCCGCGGCCCAACCAGGCTCCCAGGGGTGCGGCCAGCAGCACCAGGCCCCAGCCCAGCGAGCCGAGCGCGTCCATGCCGCCGCCGTAGCGAGTGTTGTCGCGCAGGATTTGCACGGGAAGAGTGACGAAATCCTTGAGCCAGTTCCCCTTGTGGCCGTATTCCGTAAAGACCCGGAAGTAGCGCTCCGCGGTATCGGCGTGCCACCCCGCCGCCGTCACGGGGAACCACTTATAGAAAAACGGAAAAAAAGGATTGCCGACGTACATTGCGTTTTTGATCATCCACGGCAAAAACAGAGAGGTCACAACGACTGTAAAGAGGAGGGCCTCTCGCCAGGACTTGCGCCGCGGCGAACGAAAAAAAGTTGCGGCCCCTAGAAGAGCGGCCGCAATGCCCGCATTGTATTTGGCCCCCAGGGCCAAGCCGCAGAAGACCGCCGACACGATGAGCCGGCGCCAACCGCCGGAGCGGGCGTAGTCCCACCAGCACAGGACCGCGGCGGTGACCCAAAGCATCACCAGCGCCTCGACGTAGGTGATGGCGGCCAGGAGCATGACCGAGGTATGCGTCGCCAACAGCAGGCACGCCAGCCGCGCCGCGCCCTCCGACATCTGGCGGCGCCCCCAGACATAGACCAGGCCCAAGGTCAGAAGCGTGGCCAGCCACATGGTCCCCTGCGCGGCCAGGTCGCCGCCCAGCGCCAAGGCGATGGTGAAGAGCATCTCCCCGTTCTGCGGGAAATGGGCGTAGAGCAGGTGCGCGGGCGCGCTGAGGCCTCCGTCTCTCAGGTAGGTCTCGGGCAGGGTAAGGTGATAGACCAGGGAGTCGTACTGATGCGGGGGAGCGAGGCTCGGCCACAGAAGGCCTAGGGCCAGCCCCCCCATCAGCCCGGGCGCCCACCCAATCCGCGCGCCGGCGGCCCGCGCCCGAACCGCGAGCAGGACCCCCCGGACTTCGGGGAACCCCCACAGCAAGGCCCCTCCCACCAGCAGTCCGATCGAGACCTCGCCCAACGCGCCGACGGCGGCAAGGGCGAAGGCCCCCAGGCTGAGCAGTCCCAGGCCCAGGCTCGTGCCGAGGAGGGCGCGCTCCCCGGGTCCCGCCTCCGGCGCCAGGCGCCGCAGCGAGCGCAGGCCGCCGGCCGCGGCCGCGAGCGCGATCAGCGCGAGCGCCGCCAAGCCTCGGGCGGCGTGAAAGCCGTCCGGAATGCCGCGCAGCCAGCAGGCCGCGGCCGCCGCCAGGATGGTCCCGGCGACGGACGCCGAGACGGTCATCGCCGGGTCAGGAACTCGAAGCGGACCAGGCCCAGGCCGTGGAGGACGTACTGCGCCAGCAGGACCAGCGTCGAGAGGCCGTAGCGCACGCTCCGGCGGAAGCTGATGGAGGAAGCCTCGGGGAAGTAGCGGACCGCCACCGGGATATCGCCGAGACGAAAGCCGCAGGCCGCGGCCTGGACGAGGAACTGCTGGTCGAAGACGAAGTCGTCCGAATTGAGATCCCAGCGGAGGGCCTCGAGCACCTGGCGCGAGTAGGCGCGGTAGCCCGAGTGCCACTCCCCGAGGTTCTGTCCCGTGCAGGAATTCTCGATGATGGTGAGCATGCGGTTGAACAAGTACTTATAAAGCGGCATCCCCCCGCCGAGCGCCTCGCGGCGGGTGCGGATGCGGTTGCCCAGGACCACGTCGCAGGCCCCCACCGCGATCAGGCCCGCCATGTGGGGCGTCAGCCGCGCGTCGTATTGATAGTCGGGGTGAATCATGATCACGATATCGGCGCCGCGTCTGAGGGCCTCGCCGTAGCAGGTCTTCTGGTTGCCGCCGTAGCCCTTGTTTTTCTCATGCACGACGGTAG
>CAYJXJ010000036.1:0-31216 GCA_964374095.1 uncultured Elusimicrobia bacterium | reverse complement strand
AAACCCCACCCCCCCCCCGATTGGGGGGGTTGCGTGGGGGACCTCCGGGCGTTAGTGGCCCCCGCCCCCCCCGCCCGGGGCTTGCAACCAGCACCAGGCCGCTTCCTGGTTGCCGGTCGACTGTTATGTCGGCGGCGCGGAGCATTCCGTCCTGCATTTGTTGTACGCACGCTTTTGGCACAAGGTTCTTTTTGATATCGGCCTCCTCCCCTCCCCCGAGCCGTTCCAGAAGCTCCGCCATCAAGGCATGATTCTCTCAACCTCCCACCGCGACTCCCGAGGGGTCTATCACCCCTACGAGAGCGTCCGCCACAATGACGCCGGCAAGGCGGCCCACGCCGAAACCGGGGAGGAACTCTCCACCCAGGTCGAGAAAATGTCGAAGTCTAAAAAGAACGTCGTCAACCCGGACCCCATACTCAAACAATACGGGGCCGACACCTTCCGGCTCTATGAAATGTTTATGGGTCCTTTAGAGCTGGCCAAGCCCTGGGACATGGCCTCCATCGGCGGAATGGCGCGCTTCCTGCGCCGGGTCCACGCCCTGGTTTCCGAGGCCGACCCCGAGGACGGCGAAGGCCTGGTCGCGACGCGCCACAAGACCATCCAAAAGGTGACCGAGGACATCGAGGCCATGGCCTTCAACACCGCCATCTCGGCCTTGATGATATATTCCAATGAGATCAGCTCCGCCCGACGAAGTCGGGCGGATATGGAGACCCTCCTTTCACTTTTAAATCCCTTCGCACCGCATCTAACCGAAGAACTGTGGGAACGTCTAGGGCACCGGACGTGCCTGTCGTCAGCCCCGTGGCCCTCCTTCGATGCAGCGCATACCAAGGAAACCAGCGTCGAATACGCCGTGCAGGTCAACGGCAAGGTCCGGGCCACCTTCAGCTTCCGGGCCGACGCCCCGCAGGGGGAAGTCGCGGCGGCGGCCCTGGCCTTGGAAAAGGTCAAGGGGGCGATTGACGGAAAGCACCTCGTAAAAACGATCGTGATACCGAACAGATTGGTCAGCCTCGTGGTGAAATAGGGAGTTACTAATGAAACAGGAACGGCAGAGCCATTTTCGCTTCGCGGCGCTCATGCTGGCTCTGCCGTGGCTTGGCTGCGCCGGCTCCGACGTCGCCTACAAGCCCGCCCCCCAAATCCTCCCGAGCAACATCAAGAAGATCGGGCTTCGGCTGGCGGTCAACAAGACCCAGCAGTTTGGTTTGGAGGACAAGTTCACCCTCCGGGTGCGCGATGAGTTCCTCCGGGACGGCCGCTACCCGCTGGTCCCTGAGAACGAGTCCGACGGCGTCGTCCTCACGACCATCAACCGCTATCTCCTGAGCCCCGTGCAGTACGACGCCAATCTGATACCGACGGCCTACAAACTGCGCATCGTGACTGATTTGGAATTCCTGGACCGCCAGGCCGGCCCCGCCCTCTGGGAGGAGAAGAATCTCGAAGGCATACTCCTCTACCCGGCCGCCACCCTGCCGGGCGGCAAGACCGAGGAGCAGGCCCGCGAGGCTATCTACGACATCCTCTCCCGCGACGTGGTCAAGCGGGTCCTGGAGGGCTTCGGCAGCGTCTCGGGAACCTCCGAACGGCGGATCAAATCGGACGCCCCTTCCACGCCCCCCGCGGTGCGGCCCCCGGCCCCGATGACGCCGGTCAATCCCAACCCGTACTGACGACCCGCCGTGGAACTCCGACCCGACGCGCTGATGAAAGAGTGGGCGGGAGACCGCCTGAGGCCGGCCTACCTATTGCTGGGCAACCCCGCGGACATCTCGGAGGCGTTGTCCAGCCTGCGCGCCCGCTTCGGCGCCAGCCCCATGGACTTCACCGAGTATGGCGATGAGAGCCTGGGACCGTCGGCCGCGCTCTGCGATGCGCGCACACCCGCCATGCTCGCCGAGCGCCGGGTCCTGCTGGTCTCCAACCCCAAGCTCGTGGCCGCCGGGAAGGCGGAGTTCGTGGAATACCTCAAGGACCCCGTCGAGAGCACGACTTTGGTCCTGGTCTCCGACGAGAAGCGGGCCGCCCCCGCCGACCCAGTCGTGAAGGCCGCGGGCGCCTGCGGCGCGGTCTGCGTCTTCGGCCCCCTCAAGGAAGCCGAGGCCCTCAAATCCTTGGCCGACGCCGCCCTGAAGGAAGGCAAGAGGCTCGACGCCGAGGCCGCCCGGACTTTGGTTGCCGAGGCCGGGACGGACTGGTCGGTCCTGCGCCAGGAGCTGGAGAAGGCCCTGCTCTACTGCGGCAAGGACAAGACCGTGACCCGATCTCATGTCCTGGGCTGCCTGGGCTACCGCAAGGGAACCGATCCCTACGCCCTGCCGCGCCTGGTCGAGCGCCGTCTCCTTCCGGAATCCCTGGTCCAGCTCCGGCGCTGGCTCGCCGACGGCAAGGCCGACGAACAGAATTTCCGGGCCCTTTACCAGATCTCCGGAGCCGTCCGCCGCCAGCTCAAGGCCCGCCAACTCCTGTCGCGGGGAGCCTCCCGGGAGGAGATCTTCCGCGACCTGCGTCTCCACGCCTGGTACGACCGGGACTACCTGGAGACGCTGGAGGCGTTCTCGGAGAAGCGGCTCTACGCCGACCTGCGCCTGTGTTTGACCGTCGAGGCGGATCTCAAGTCGAAGGTTTGGCTCGAGCCCCGCATCGAGCTCGAGCGCCTGCTCGCCGCGCTCTGCCGGCGGCGGGCCGCGCCTCGCGGGACTCCAATAGGACGTCCTTCCGCGGCCGCGGGAAGCTCTTGATTTCGGCCTCGCGCACCAAAGCCTCGGAGCGGGAAAGCCCCATCTCGGAGTAGGCCAGTTCCACCGGGCGACGCGCGCGCGTATAGGCCGCCCCCCTGCCGGCGTTGTGCTTTTTGAGCCGCAGCCGGACATCCTTGGCGATTCCGGTATAAAGCGAGGCATCCGCGCAGCGGACGATATACACGGACCAACAGCGGGCGGAGCCTGTCGGCTCCGCCCGCTGTAGTCCGTCCAACATTCGCAGATAGCGGGGCTTCAATCCGAGGCCTGGAACCGTGAAGCTAAGGCTTTGGAGCAGCGGCCGCTGGCGCGGCCGCGGCACCGGCCGCGGTTAGGGCCTTTTGGACTCGGGCGGCCAAGCGCGACTTCTCGCGCGCGGCGGTCCGCCAATGGAGGGTCCCGCGCTGGGCGGCTTTGTCGAGCAAAGACATCGCCTGGGGCAGCTTCTCGGCGACCTTGGCCTGGTCCTTGGAAACCGCGGCCTCAAATGCCGCCCGGGTCGCCAGGCGCAGGGCCTTCTTGGCGGCGCGGTTGCGGAGGTTGCGCCGCTCCGACTGGCGCTGGGCCTTGATGGCGCCCTTGTGCCGGGGGGATTTCTTCTGAGCCACGACGTATTAAACAATAAATCGGGGCCAGGTCTCAACATCTAACACATTAGGCCCGGAATGTGTTAGATGTTAGGATGTGACCCCGGACCGCAGCCACCTCCCGCACGCCTGCGGGATCTATCTCATGCGCGACGCCGGAGCCTCGATCCTCTACGTGGGCAAGGCCAAGGACCTGGCCAAGCGGGTGGCGCAGTACTTCAATCCCTCCAAAAACGACGCCAAAACCGCCGCGCTCGTCCCGCTGATCCGCGGCATCGACTACATTCCCTGCGCCTCGGAGCGCGAGTCGCTGCTCCTGGAGCGCCGGTTGATCCGCCGCCACCAGCCCTTCTTCAATTCCATGTGGAAGGACGAGAAGTCCTACCCCTACGTCAAGATCACTCTGGAGGAAGACTTCCCCCGCATGCTCCTGACCCGGCGGCGGCGCCGCGACGGCGGGGCCTACTTCGGCCCTTACCCCAAGGTAACGCCGGTGCGCGGCCTGCTCAAGTACCTCTGGCGCCAGCGCTTCTTCCCCCTGCGTCCATGCCGATGGGATTTCAGCAGGACCAAGCCCCTGGACCCGCGCAAGATCAGCGCCTGCCTGTACTACCACACCAAGGAGTGCCCCGCCCCGTGCGCCGGCCGGATCCGTCCCGAGGACTACCGCCGCATCGCGTCTGACGCCGCGCTCTTCTTCCGGGGCCGCTTCGCGGAGCTTCAAAAGCGCTTCGCCGCGGAGATGCGCGCGGCCTCCAAGCGACTCGATTATGAGCGGGCCGCGCAACTGCGGGACAACCTGGAAGCCATCGCGCAGATGGGGGAGCGCGTGCGCCTGCGCCGCCTCGATGCCGCCGACGCGACCGGGCCCTTGGAGGGTTCGCGCGCGGTGACCGATCTCAAAGAGGCCCTAGGCCTCGCCCTCCCTCCCGCGCATATCGAGTGCTTCGACATCTCCCACTTCCAGGGCCGCCAGACCGTGGCCTCCATGGTCTGCTTCATGGGAGGCGAGCCGCATAAGGAACACTACCGGAGGCTGCGGATCGCCGGGACCGCGGGGATCGACGACTGCAAGTCCATGGGTGAAGCCGTCAGGAGGCGCTATCAGCGCCTCCTGAAGGAGGGAGGCCCTTTCCCCGACCTAGTGCTCATCGATGGCGGGAAAGGCCAGCTCTCCAGCGCTCAAACGGCATTGGCAAGCCTGAAGCTAAAGCTCCCCCTCGCGGCCCTAGCCAAACGACTTGAGGAACTATTCGTGCCGGGCAGGGAAGGGTCCATACGGCTCGACAAGAACCGCCCTTCCTTGCGGCTGATCCAACACCTTCGCGACGAGGCCCACCGCGTCGCGGTCTCCTACCACCGTCTCCTGCGCGGGAAGAGGCTCTTTGAGGCCGTGGGCTCGTAGTCCGCGCCGTCGGGGTTCGGCATTCGTCGCCGGAGCGGATCAGAGTTGACCGGCATGGGGTGAAATGCTACTTAAGGTTCGGACACGGCCGACATGACGATTCCCAGTCCGCTTCGCCGGCCCCCTCTCTATCTGATAGGCCTGGGAGCGGGCGGGCTCACCGACCTGACTTACGAAGCTTATGAAGTCCTCCGCGCCTGCCGAACGGTCTTCGTGCAGGATATTCCAACGGCGATGTTCGGCGGGTTATGCCGCGACATACGGCCGGTCACGCAGGGTGATCGGGGCCGCCGCCCTAGACCCGCCCAGGCGCTTGTCGCCGAAGTCCTGGAAGCGGCGCGCCGGGAGCCGCCGGTAGGATGGATTGCCTTCGGCCACCCCCTGCTCTACAATGACCTCGCGCGCCGGCTCCTTGCGGCCAGCCGGACCGAGGGACTCCCGACGACGGTGATCCCGGGAATATCCCCCGCGTCCACGGTCCTCTCTCAACTCGGGATTCCCCTCGAAGTCGGCGTCGGCCTCCACATTTTAAGCGTTCCGTATTTGCTTCGGGTTCCTCCCGACACGACATCTTATGTCCTGATATTTCGGCCGTTCGATGACCCTCTCCAATGGCGCAAGGCGGCCAAGGGGTTATCGCGCTTCTACCCGGCGGGGCACCGGATCGCCCTGGTCCGAAGTCCGTCCGGGCAGGCGGCGCGGGCGCGATGGCTGGCCCTGCGCTCCATTCCGCCGGGCGGGCAGCGCCCGGACCCCTACGTCACGCTCGTGATCCCGCCCCGCTCCCGGCAGGTTCAACTCCTCGATGCGGTTGGTCAGTCGCCGCCCGGAGGCGTTCCCTGACCGCGCTGGATTGGCGGCGCGAGGGCGTCACGCTCTACAACGCGGGCCGCCACGAGCAAGCTTTGGCCGTATTCCGGCGGGCACGGGAGATTCGGCCGCAATCGCCGGTCCTGGCCTGCTTCACCGCGCATTGCCTGGAGGCGCTCGGACGACTGCGCGAAGCCGTCTCTTTGCTCGCCCGACAGGTGAGGACGCGGCCGGCCTACGCTCCCGCGCGACTGGCCTTGGCCGGTTTGCTGCGGCGCCAGGGCCGCCTCGCCGCCGCGGAGCGCCACGCCCGAGCCGGACTCAAACCAGCCGCAGGCTCCGGACCTCTTCACAAGGAGCTCTCCGAAATCCTTCGCACGCGCGCGCTTCTGGCGGAATCAACGGACAAGGTAGCCCAGGCGGTCCGGCACTGGAGACGGCAACTGGAACTTATGCCTTCGGATCAAGAGGCCCGCGCCCACCTCGACGCGCTGCGATCGAAGCAGGCGGCGCAGCGCCAAGCGCGACGAAAACTGCCCAAGGTGCGGCCGGCGACGATCCGTTCGTTCGCTAGGATCCTACCGGAGCCGGGGCTGCGGCCTGAAACGATCCGCTCGTTTTCCAGCATCCTCCCGGCGCGGCGGCGCCCGAGCCGGCCCGGCCCGGAGGTCTACCTCATCGGCCTGGGACTGCCCGAAGAACGCGCCGTCACCCATCACGCCTACCGAGCCCTCCGCTCCTGCCGCACGCTCTTCGCCAGAAATCCGCGGTCGTCCCTGTTAAAACAGGCTTGCCCGGACGTGCGCCCGGTGGGTGAGCTTGACGGGCATCTCGGCGGACCCCGGTATGCCGCCTTCGCGCAAAATGTCCTGGCCGCCGCGCGCCGCGCCCCTCCGGTGGGATTGGCGGTCTACGGCCACCCCCTGGTCTACGAAGGCCTCGCCCTGGAGGTTCTGCGGGCATGCCGGGCCGCCAACGCGTCGATCGCCGCGATTTCCGGCATCTCCACGGTGGAGGCCCTGCTCGCCCTGATGAGGATTTCGACGAGTGACGGCGTCGGGCTTCATGTTACCAACGCCATTCACTTGCGCCGCGCCGCGCCCGACGTTTCAGCCTACGTCATGGTTCTCAAGGCCTGCGATGACCTCAAGCTTCTACGCGGGGTCGCGGACCGCTGTCTGCGCTATTACCCCCCCCACCATCGAGTTGCCTTGGCCCGGTGTCCCTCCTGGAAGCCCGGCCGGGTGCGCTGGATGGAGCTGCGTGACCTCCGGACTCGAGAACAGCGCCCGGACGTCTACGCCACGCTCGTGATACCGCCGCTGACCGGACTCGGGCCCCGGGCAAGCTCGCGAAAGAAAGCGGATGGCGCTTAAGCGCGCCGGACTCGCGCTCCTCGCGGCGGCCTATGCCGCCGCGCTATGGACGCTGACTCGCGACGTGCAATGGGAATCCTACGATGGCATGGTTTCCTTGACCAACGCCCTCGTGGCGGGGGGGCAGGCCCCGCCCGGCGCCGCGCTGACTCATACCCGGCCGCTCTTGAGTTGGCTGGTCCTGGTGCCCGCCGTCATCGCCGGCGGCCAAACCCCGGACCTCCGCGCCGCCCTCATGGCGGCGCACTCCATCATGTCCCTGCTCGCCGCGACGGCGGTCGCGGCCGCCTACCTCCTGTTGCGCGGGCTGTTTCCCGCCCCGCTGGCCGCGGGATTGTCGCTGCTGATGGCCGCCAACCCGCTGCTCCTCCGCTATGCCCCATTCATGCTGTTCGACGCGGCATCGGCCCTTCCGGTGCTCCTCTTTCTCGCCGCGGGCTGGAAACACCAGCGGACGCCCGGAGCGGCCTCCTTCGCGCTGATGCTCGGCGCCTACGTCTTGGCCGTCATGTCGCGCTATCAACTGGGCCTCCTCGCCATGGTCCCCGGACTCTATCAGGCCCTGGCACCGGGGGCGGGAGGCCTGGGCCGCCGCTTGAGGAAGGCCGTGCTCTCCCCCGGTTGGCTGCTCCCGCCGCTGGCTTACGGTCTTATCGTCGTGATCCTGGGACTCGTCTCCCGGACCATCACCCCGGACCCGGTTGGGCGCTGCATCGCCGGCGCGCACGCCGAATTGCTCAACGTCGTCGCCATTAACATGAACAAAGAGTCCCCGCGTTCCTTTTTCTACATCGCCTCAGCCGCGCGCCATCTTGGCGTTCTCCCCGCAACGCTTGCCGGCATCGGTTTGCTGCAATGGTTGGCCGGCTCGGACGCCCCGCGCCGTTTCCTGGCGTTGGGGGCCGTCCTGCCCTTGGCGATCCTCAGCCTGGCGATCGGCAACCAAGAACAGCGCTACCTCTTGTCATTTCTTCCGATCCTTTACGCCACGCTGGGCCAGGGCGTCGTTTGGGCGGCCGGGATGGCGGGCGGCTCGAGAAAAGCGCTCATCGCCGCGGCGGCGCTCACGGCGGCGGCGGCGCCTTGGCCCGCGAGTCTGGCCGCCGGGCGCTTCCTGCGCTCGGAACCGACCCTGCGCAGCCCGGCGGCGAACCACCTGGGCCGATGGCTCCAGGAGCAGCTCCCCCCGGGGGGATGCGCGGTCTGGGCCGGGGGGGATCTGGTCTTGCGTCCCACGCAGCCCGATGTGGCCGGGCAGGAGCAAATGCCCATGCTCAACAGCCTCGTCATGCGGGTCTACGCCCGCCGGTTGGTCCTGGAAAATTCGGACCGCGCAGCGCACGGCTGCGCGACGGTCCTCGTTGCCGCCGCCGCCGATCCTCCCGCCCCAGGCCCCGGAGACCGTGAGTTCCGGGTCGAGGCCTACGCCGCCGACCCCGGCGGAGCGCCCATCCCCGGGACGGCCCTACGTGGCGTCCGGCGGTGGACGGTGACCGCCGCGGGGGCGTCTCCCGCCGCCGCTCCCTGAGGAGCACCCGCGCCGCGCTCAGCCCGAAAGCTCGTAGACCACGTTGTCGGACACCGGCATCCCGTCGCGGCGGGGCCCCTGCTGATCGAAAATCTTCCGGGGATAGCGCCGCATGAAGTCCTGCCAGACCTGGGTCTCCCGTGATTTGAGCTGCAGGTAGTGCCGGCCCCGGCCCTGCCACCGGCCCAGTTCATTGCGATTGAAGAGGACATGAGTCACCCCGTTGTCGCGAAGGATCTCCCGAAAAGCCGCCGCGTCGGGGCTGCGGGCCAGCCAGGGCCGCACCGGAAAATCGTCGTAGTAGGTCGTGCAGATCCCGTCGCGCCGCAGGTGGTAGCAGCGCGCCTCGCCGACGAACAGCACTTTCGCGGCGGCCGGAAGCTCCCGGTTGATGAAGGCCACGGCCGGCTGGACGGGATTGTGATAGAAGGGGTGCGGGACGCTCAAATGCCGGTCGAGAGTCTCGATCCCGAGGATGACGGGGACCACGCCCGAGGACTTCAGCCAATAGAATATGAACTCCCCCTGCAGCATAAGGTGCAGGATCAGCAGAACTCTCATCGCCGGCCGGGCCCGCGGGCCCAAGAGGGATTCCCAGGCCGCCGCCGCCGCGACGCAAATCACCGGGAGCGTCGGGATGAAGTAGCGGAACATGGTGGTCGAGAGGCTCCACGCGGCCCACAGTCCCAGGGCGGCGATCCAGACGGCGGAGAGTCCGCCCGAACGGAAGGCCGCCAGCCCCAAGACCGGCAGCGCCATCAGGAAAGTCGGTCCGCGCTCCGTCCCCTGGTAAGACATTTCCCACGGATGCAGGAGAAACGACTTGAAGCCCGCCCCCGTCGATAGCACGCGCGCCAGGTCTCTCCTCTCGGCGTCGGCGACGAGCTGACGCCAGCGGGGGATGGGCTCGTCGGCGAACGACTCGTGGAAGAAGGGATAGACGGGGTTGGAATAGAGGACGGCATTCTTGAGCAGCCAGGGCGAGACCACCGCCAGCGCCACGGCCGCCAAGACCAGGCACTCCCGCCGCAGCGCCCGGCCTTCCGTCGGCCGGGCGGCGTAGAGAGCCGCGGGTAGAACGCCCAAGAGCGGCCCAGCCTGGTACTTCGAGCCCATGGCCAGGCCGGCGAACACCCCGCACCAGAAAATCCAGGGCCCCGGAGCCTCGCCCCGCTCGACGCGGATCACCAACGCCAAAAGGGCCAGGAGCTGAAAGAACGCCCAGCCCATCTCCGCGCCGCATTGCCAGGTGAGCGCCCCCGTCATCGGCACGGCGTAGAACAGGGCCGCGGCCAAGAGCCCCGAGCTTCTCCCGGCGCAGCGCCGGCCGAGCTCATAGACGCAGGCCACCGCGGCGGCGCCCAAGGCCCAGTGCATCAGCCGGGCCAGCCCGTCGGAGCCCAGGGGCAGGGCCAAGCCGTAGAGCATCGAGGTCAGCATGGGAAATCCGGAGTAGAGATTCTCGAAAGTCGGGACGATCCCCCCGCGCCGCCAATAGCGGTCCGGTAGGGCCAAATGATAGACCAGGGAGTCGTAGAAGGTTTCCGGCATGAGCGCGGCGAAGAAATGCAGGGCGCCCAGGCATCCTAGAAACAAAACGAGACCTCCCTCCCAGGCCGTCCAGGCGGCCGCCGCCGGCCCGCCCGCGGGCGCGGACGGCCGCTCGCCCAGCCAGCGGTGGGCCTCCCGCAGCGCGCCGCCCCACCCCGCCATCAACAGGGCCCAGACGACCCAGACCCGCCAGAACCCGGCCAGGCCAAGTCCCAGGAAAGCCAACCCCAGCGCCCCCCAGCCGACTCCCAACGCCAGCAGTCCGCCCGCCATCCCTCCGACCTCGCCAGCGCCCGACCTTCTCAAAATCGGACGTCCCAACCCCCAGCCCGCCAGCGCCATCAGGGCCAGGAACGCCCCGTTGCTGAGGTGCCCGGCGAAGGCCGTCGCGGTCATCTGGTGAATCGGAGGAAGGAGGTTGGGCCAGTAGCGCCACATCCTCAGCTGCTCGCGCCAGCCCGGCTGGTTCCAGTAATAAGCGAGGGCCATGAGGTAGGCCCACGCCACGGCGATCGCGGACGAGGCCGAGGGATAGGCCCTCCAAGCGATCGCCGTCAGGCTGTTTGTGGGATGTGCGGGTGGGAGGGTGCCTTTGTGTCTCTTCAATTAAACGGCTCTAAGCCCCCCTAACAACTATCGTCCTCGCCACCCTCTGGCTTCCACCGGAAGGTGGCGAGGCCTCAGGCTACTTGCCCTCCATGTTCGACGCCAGTTCGCCCATGCCGAACATCGGCATGAACATGGCGACGACGATGGTGCCGATCACGACGCCCATGACGACGATGACGATGGGTTCGATCATGGAGGTGAGGCCCTTGACCGCGGCGTCGACTTCCTGGTCGTAGAAGTCGGCGATTTTCGAAAGCATGATGTCCAGGGCGCCGGTTTCCTCGCCGACCGATATCATGGAGGTGACCATGTTGGGGAATATCCCGGACTTCTTCAAGGGGTCGGCCAGGCGGCCGCCCTCGCGGATGGACTCCCGGGTGGCCAGCACGGCTTCGGAGATGATCAAGTTGCCCGCGGTCGAGGACACGGTCTCCAGGGCCTGCATGATGGGCACGCCCGACTTGATGAGGGTGCCGAGAGTGCGGGTGAATTTGGCGACCGCCACTTTCTTCAACAGGATGCCGAAGACCGGGAGCTTAAGCAGCATGCTGTCGACCCAGCGGTGTCCGACGGGAGAGGCGTAGAACTTCTTGAAGGCCCAGATGCCGCCCGGCGGCAGGGCCAGGATCACGATGAAGAACTTCTTCATGAGGTTGGAGGTGTCGATGAGAAGCTGGGTAACCAACGGCAGCTGCGCGCCGAAGCTCGCGAATATTTTCTCGAAGGTCGGGATCACGAAGACCATCAAAAAGACGGTGACCGCGGCGCAGATGCTCAAGACGATGATGGGGTAGTTCATCGCCGACTTGACCTTCATCTTCAGGTTCTCGGAATTCTCCATGTAGGAGGTCAGGCGCTCGAGGATGGTGTCGAGGATGCCGCCGAGCTCGCCGGCCCGGATCATGGACGTGTAGAGGTCCGGGAAGGCCTCGGGGTATTTCTTGAGGGTGTCCGAAATCGAGAGGCCCCCCTCGATGTCGGATTTGACGTTGAAGAGGATCTCCTTGAAGGTCGGGTTCTCGGCCTGGGCCTCGAGGATGCCCAGGCCTTGGACGATGGGCACGCCCGCGCTCACCAAGGTCGAGAGCTGGCGCGAGAAGAGGACCAGGTCCTTGGTCGAGACCTTGGGCTTGGACTGGAGCAGCTTCATAATGTCGAAGCCCTTGGACTCCTTGATCTCGATGATGGTGAGCCTTTGGGCCTTGAGCTTGTCGGAGGCCTGGTTCTGGCCGGGGGCATCAACGGTTCCCTCGGTCACCCGTCCGTCGACCCCCTTGGCCTTATAGGCGAATGTCGGCATGGTTCTATCCTTGGCCCGCCGGCGCTAAGGAGCGCTGCAGGAGGCGCCGCAGGTCCTCGAGATCGAGGGAGTGATCCATGGCCTCCTGATACGTGATGCGTTTCTGCTTGTAGAGATCGGCGAGGGACTGGTTCATGGTCTGCATGCCGAGCTTGCCGCCGGTCTGCAGGGCCAGGGGGATCTGCTCGACTTTCTGCTCGCGGATGATATTGCGCAGGGCCGAGGTCACCCTCAAAATCTCCATGGCCAGGACGCGGCCCTGCCCCGAGGCGTGCACGAGCAGCTGTTGGCTCACGACGGCCTGGAGCACGAAGGACAATTGGACCCGCACCTGCTCGATTTGCGTCTGCGGGAAAACGTCGATGATGCGGTTGACGGTCTGCGTGCAGTCGTTGGTGTGGAGGGTGGCAAAGACCATGTGGCCGGTCTCGGCGATGGTCAGCGCGGCGCTGATGGTGTCGAGGTCGCGCAGCTCGCCGATCAGGATGACGTTGGGGTCCTGGCGCAGGACGTGGCGCAGGGCGGCCGCGAAGGTCTCGGTGTCCTGACCGACCTCCCGCTGGTTGACCAGGCACTTCTTGTGCGTATGGACGTACTCGATGGGGTCCTCGACGGTCACGATGTGGCCGTTTCGGGTTTCATTGATATAGTCGATCATGCTGGCGAGAGTCGTCGACTTGCCGCTGCCCGTCGGGCCCGTCACGAGGATGAGGCCCTTGGGAATCTTAAGAATGTCGTAGATGACTTCCGGCATGCCCAGTTCCTGGAAGCTCTTGAAGGTATTGGGGATGACGCGGATGGCGGCCCCCACGCACCCCTTTTGCCGGTAGATGTTGAGCCGCAGGCGCCCCATGCCCTTGAGGGTGATCGCCAGATCGAGCTCGCAGGTGGCCTCGAAACGCTGGCGCTGGGCGTCGTTGAGCAGGGAATAGATCAGGGTCTGGGCGTGCTCGGAACTGAGCTTCTCGAAGGGGGTGTGCACCATCTCCCCGTCGATGCGCAGGGTGGGGGGCGCCCCGACCGTCATGTGCAGGTCGCTCGCGCCCCGCTCATGCATCAGCAGGAACAGCTCGGACATAGATATCATACGGTTTGCCGGCTGCCCGCCCCACTCGGCGCGATTGGGCTTCGGGTACCTCTAAGCATAACCCCCCGGGTGTGTTTTGTCAATGGCCGCGGATCGACCCCCCCAAAGCCGTCTGAACTGTACGCGCGTACAGTTCCGTCCGCGTTCAAAACCCCGGGAACTGGGAGCCTCTCGAGTCCACCCGGGACAGCGCCTCTTTGAACTCTTTCGCCCTTTTCCCTCAGGTCGGCCGAGACCTGCTCGGCCAGGTAGCGGGGGGCGGGTTTCATGCGGCCGGGACTGGCGGAGCTCGCCAAAGAGTTCGGTCCGCATGGGAAGCTTATTGTAGGGGGGCAAGGCATTCCGCTTGAGGAGTTCCTTGCGGCCTCCCCTGACAAGTGGATTGCCCCCTGACTCAAGGGGGCGCTTCCTCAACGCGTCGGGCGCAGAGGGCGGCTTCGCCGGCGACGATTGCCGGCGCCTCCACCGATGGAGGCGCCACTCCGCTCAATGCCCGCCGGCAGATCAGATCGCGAACCTCGTCGGTGATGTCGAGGACCTCGTGGACCCCAGGCGGCCGCGGCCCTATACCGCGCCCGGTCCGACTGACGCTCCCTCAAGCAAGAGCAGCCCTTGCGCGCGCATCCGGCGCAATTCCTCAAGCCGCGGGATCCAATAGGCTCGTCCTCTCTCTTGGAGCCGCATGCCTTCCCGCGCGATCTTCCGGGACGCGCGCAGGAGGTCACGTTCCAATGGCTCGCGCCCGGCGGAGAAGACGCGCCATAGCGCGCGGGCGGCCGGCGGCATTCTCGCCGGGGCCGCCCGCCGGCCATGCCGCTCGATCATCGCCCACAGGTCTTCGACTCGAAAGGCGTTGCGCAGGGCCCAAGCCAGCAACCGGGACCCGGGCGCCGCCTCCCGTCCCAACCGGATCATGGCAAGCCGGGTAATGACTTCATAATCAGAAGGCCGGTTCGTCTTCTTAATCTCGACCAAGTCCTCTATGCAGACGACGGGGATCACGCCCCAGGGGGTGGCCATGCGCTCCGCCCGGCCCAGGGCCGGGCCGAAGGCGCCGACCCGCGGGGGCTGTCCCATCAGGTCGAGGTAGAGGTCCGGGCCGCCGCGCAGCGGGACGAGAAAGTGGAAGCCGTGCCCCCGCCGAAGATTTCGGAGGGTCAGCGGCGGCGTCAGCTTATGCACCCGCGCGCGAAGGCCGCGCAGGGCCGCAAGGAGAGCGCGGAGGTTGGAGGCCGTGGGACGAACCCAAAGGTCGAGGTCCTGCGAGAAGAAGGAGCCGCCGTAGAGCACCGAAGCCTGCCCGCTGATGAGCAGGTACTGCACGCGGCGCTCTCTAAAGGTGCGGAAGAGACTGCGCATCGTGGGCGGCCCCGGGATCCTTAAGGAGGGAGCGCATGCGCCAGGAACGCAGGAGCCGCTCGCCTGGGGACAACAGGAGCCAGTCCTGGCGGAACGGCTCGGTCTCCGCTGTCAACAGCGGGGGCCTGGCTTTGCGGCCGCTGCGTTGAGTCCGGGATCGTCTGGCCATGCATGCCCCTCCGTCAGGCTCCTTGCTTGAAGTATAACAGATGCGCCATTTGGCCGCAATCGGCCGATTCTACCCTAATCGCCCGGCGACAATCAGCGGCAGAGGGCGCACTTCGACAACCGGCGCCTCCACCGGTGGAGGCACCCCTCGGCTCAGTGCCCGCCCGTGACGCGGATGACCTCTTCGGCCGTGGTCTTGCCGTCCAGCAGCTTGCGCAGGGCCGACTCCTTGAGGGTGACCATGCCGTTGCGGTTGGCGGCTTCCTTGATCTTGGCGGCGGTCGCCCGCTGGCAGATCAGCTCGCGCACCTCGTCGGTGATGTCGAGGACCTCGTGGATTGCCAGGCGCCCCCGGTAGCCGGACCCGGCGCAATTATCGCAGCCCTTGCCGCGATGCAGCGTGGTCTTGAGGAAATTCGGCAGGCGCTTGGGCGGGACCCCCAGGCTCGTCAGCCAGGTGGTGTCGACCTCGTAGGGCTCCTTGCACTCGGAGCAGATGCGCCGCACCAAGCGCTGGGCCACGACCATGGTCAGGGCCGAGGCGATGAGGACCGGATCGACTCCCATCATGAGGATCCGGGTCACGGCGCCGGGGGCGTCGTTGGTGTGGAGGGTCGATAGCACCAGATGTCCGGTCAGGGCGGCGTTGATGGCGATGGTGATCGTATCGAGGTCCCGGATTTCGCCGACCATGATGATGTCCGGGTCCTGTCTCAGAAACGACCTCAGTGAGGCCGCGAAGGTGAGGCCGATATCGGCGTTGCATTGAACTTGGTTGACCCCTTGGAGCTGGAACTCCACGGGGTCCTCGGCGGTCATGATATTGGTGTCGGACGTGTTCAGCGTGTGCAGGGTCGAGTAGAGGGTCGTGGACTTGCCCGAGCCGGTGGGGCCGGTCACGAGTATGATGCCGTGCGGGTCGTGGATGCGCTTTTCGTAGATCGCAAAGTTCTCGGTGTCCAGGCCGAGCTTGCCGATGTCGAGCATCATGGCCGAGGTGTCCATGATGCGCATGACGGCCTTCTCCCCGGGAGCGCACGGGCAGATCGAGATGCGCACGTCGATCTCCTTGCCGTCCACCTTGACCCTGATGCGGCCGTCTTGGGGACGCCGCCGCTCGGCGATGTCGAGGCTGGCCATGATCTTGAGGCGGGAGATGATCCCATGGAGGAACTTCTTGGGCGGGGCCGGCTGTTCATGGAGCACCCCGTCCAGGCGGTAGCGCACGCGCAGCAGCTTCTGGTAGGGCTCGATGTGGATGTCGGAGGCCCTGGCCTTGACCGCCCGCGCCAGGATGAGGTTGACGATCTGCACGACCGGGACCTCGTCCTCCTTGGAGACGGTGGAAAGCCCCTCTTCCTCTTCCGCGGCCGCGCCGCGCTTGGATTCCTCGACGACCGCCTCGCCCGCCCCGGTTTTTCCCTTGAGGTTTTCAAAGGCGTCCTGGGCCGAGCCATCGGTCCCGAAGGCGCGGGCGACGGCACGGTCGATGTCCCCCTCGGAGGCGATGACGATATTGACCTTGACGCCGGTCGTGATCTTGATCTCGTCGACGGCCACGATGTTGAACGGGTCGGAGATCGCCACGGTCAACTGATCGTCGACGAACGAGAACGGCATGACTTTCTTGCCGCGGATCACCTTTTCAGGCACCATCGCGAGCACCTCGGGCTTGATGGGGGCCTCGATGCGCACGAACTTGAAGCCGCACTGTTTGCTGACGAACTCGACCATCTTGTTCTCGTCGATGAGCCCCTTGGAGACCAGGATGGCGTTCAAGGACTGGCCGGACTTTTTCTGCTCGGCCAGGGCGATGTTGAGCTGCTCGTAGCTGATGAGCCCCTCGGAAACCAGGAGGTCTCCCAGGCGATTGGCGATGGCGTTGGCGTCGGTCGATTCCTTTGCGGGGGGCGGGGACACCTAAAGCCCCGGTTCCACGGTATCGGACGAGAGGGGCGCCCCGTCTTCGGCCGGGGGCGCCAGCTCGGAGTCATCCGGCAAGGGAAGGGCGGGGCTTGTCCGCGCCGGGGCGGGGCGAGAAACGACGGCAGGCTTGGCCGGTTTCCTGGCCTTGGCGGGTTTGGGGGCCTTGTCCGGCCGCGACGGGGCCTTGGGCGCCAGGAGTTCCTTAGCGGCGGGATTGCGCCCGCTCACGCTCCGCCGGGCGAGGTCGACTTCGAAGACGTAGTGTATCGGGGCTTGGGGAAGGCCTCCCGCCGCGGCGGGGGTGACCTTGTATTCCACAGAATAGGTCGTGGAGTCCAATCCGCCCGCGGTCCAGGCTTCCCTGGCGGCGTCCCCGGGGTTGGCGGCAAAGGAGTACTCAAGCCACTGTCCGACGGTGCCGCGCTCGGAGTCCAAGGGATGGGATTTGACGAGCTCGATGGCGGCGGGGCTGGGGTCCTCGGCCGCGCCGACCGCCGGCGCGGCTGGAACGGCCGGCCCCCTTCCAAGCTCCTTGGAGGCGGGGGCCCCCGGATCCACCCGGCTTTCACCGGAAGGCGGCACGGACGCCCCCTGGCCCATCGCCTCTTCGCCTTCCCCCTCCAACGGCAAATCTCCCTTGCCGGCCTGGAACATCTCCTTGGTTCCGGCGTCATCCCGCAGAAAGAATCCCCAGATTCCCACCAGAACCGCGATGACCAGCCCCCCGCCCACCACCATGGCGATCATCCTCGCCCGCCGGGGTTTGGACTTTTGCGAGGGCGCGGTTTCCGGCTTCGCCAAGCGCGAGATGAGGTCGCGTCCGCCGGTGGTCGACTCAGGTTCGGGTTGGGGGGTCGGCGAGGCGAACGGGATGGGCGTCGCCGGACCGACCCCCGGAGAGATCGAATAGGCCATGGTGACAGGCGGCAGGCCCTGCGGGGTCAACGGCGGCAGGGCCGAGGGGGGTGTCGCCGGCGGCGGCGCCGGAGCCGAGGCTTGGGCCTGCGGCAGGCTCAGGGAGGGAATCTGCAGCTCCGGGATGGGGGTGGTCGGCCCCATCCCCTGCAGCATGGTCAAGGGCGGAGCCGGCATCGGCGGGAAAACCGGCGCCGAGGAAGACGCCGCGGGAAGCGCTTCCAAGGCGAAGGCCGGCGGCGAGCCGCCGACGGGCCCAGCGGGCGGCGCCGACGGTTGGCTGAGCTGAGGCGCGATCTCCAGGGACGGGGCCGGAAGGGGATCGAGCCCGAAGGGCGAAAGGCTCTGGTTGAGGGGCGGCGGCGGATTCGGGGGCTTGGAAACGGCATCGTCCGGGATAGCCGACGTCGGAACGGGGGCCGGCGGGACCGACAAGGGATCCATGATCGCCACCCACGCCTCCGGAGGCACCACCGGCGTTGGGTCGGAGGGGGCGATGGGAAAGGCCGGCACGGGCGGCAGAGGATCGAGAGCGGAAGGGGCCGGGGGCGCCAACCCCTCCGTCCCGCCACGGGGGACAGTCCCTTCCGGTGATTGATGGGGAGGGGGCGGGGAATGAGAACTTGCGCCTCCCGGAGGCAGCGACCCCATAGCCTCCTGGGCCGGCGGCGCCTTGGCCGCCGCCTTCTTGAAGGTCTTGGCGGGCTTGAACCTTAAACCCTCAAGAGTGGGTGCCGCCACGGGCCCCAGCCGCGGAGGCGGCGCGGGAGCCGGCGGAGGGACGGGCTCCTTGGGAAGCTCCGGTGCCTTCGCCGCCGCCGGCGGCTCGTCGGCCACGATCTCGATATCGATGTCGATGGCGGGCGCGGCGGCCGGAGGTTCGCTCGCGACGGGAACGGGAGGCGGGAGCTCGATGGGAGGGGCCACCACAGCCGCCGCCCCCTCCGGGGAGGGAGGACGGCTGCCCTCCGAGGACGGCGGCTCCGGAGCCGCCGGGGGCGCAACGGTTTCGCGCAGCGCAACGATAGGGTTGTCCAAGCGGGCGCGGAGAAGCTCCTCCTGCTGGGTTTCGAGCTCCTTGACGCGCTTGACGAGGGCCTCCACGTCGGCCGAGAGATCCCTGACCCGCCGCTCGGATGCCGCGAGTTCCTGCCGGGAGACGACCCCCCCTTCCCCCTCGGGAGGGGGGCCATCCAAGCGCAGAGTCGGCGCGAAAAAATCCGCGAAGATGTCCTCGATGGCACCCGAGGCAAACCCCTCCTCCGACGGAGCCGCGTCATCGAGGAAGAACACGCCCCCCCCATCCCCGCGCACCGGCATGGACACCGGGCCGCCGCCCTCTCCGGGGAGGGAGGACGGCTGCCCTCCGAGGACGGCGGCCCCTTGGCCGCCGCCTCCCGTCGCCAGTCGCGCCAATTCAGGCACCTCATCCAACGACTTCCAATCCATCTCGCTGTGGCCCGCGCCCTCGCGGCAGACCAGGGTCTCGGGGTGGAGCTCCCCGGACTGACGGATGTCCTCGAGGCCGAAGGGCCCGAGGATGCGGGAATCCTTGAAAATGAAGTATTTCATGCCAGCCCCAGGGCCGCCATGGAGAGGCGCCCTAGACCCAAGAAGTTTAGCCCTGAAATGTTAAATTTTCAATAGCGAATCGCGCGGCAGTGGGGGACCGCTACCGCGGTTCTTCTTCCAGGCTCCGGAAGTCGGAGACGGCTTCAACCGCCTCCGGCACCCGCTCGGATGTGGACTGGCAGGAAATGCAGTAGCGGGCGAACGGCAGGGCTTCGAGACGGGCCTTCAGGATGGGCTTCTGGCAGGACTCGCAGAGGCCGTAGGAGCCCTTGTCGATCTTTCGCAGGGCCGCCTCAATCTGGTCGAGGGTGACGCGCTCGTTGTCGGAGAGCTCGAATAGTATTTCGCGCTCGATGGACAAGCTCGCCTGATCGGCGGCGTCCCCGCTCTCGTCGGCCTCGGTGACCTGCTGCTTGCGCACGGTCTTGGTGAGGTCGTCGCGCATCTCCAGGAGCTTCTTGTGCACGCGGCCCAACTCGGCCCGGCCGTAGGGCGGCTTGGGCGGCGCGGCTTTTCTCGACGGAGAAGCGGCCTTCTTGGCGATTTTCTTGGTCATATGAAGGGCCCTCTTTTTGATGCTCGAATGATAACAGATTTCCTGTTTTTTTGCCAGGTACGCCCCTGTCCCATGAGTATAGACCCGGCACGATGGGACGTCAAGGGGAAGTTCTGCTCGCCGGCTAGAGCCGCGCGGCCGCGGCCTTGATGCGGGAAACGACCCGGTCGCGGCCCATGACCTCGAGCATCCCGAAGAGGGTCGGCCCCTCGGTGCGGCCCGTGCAGGCCGCGCGGATGGGATGAAAGACGTCGCCGGTCTTCAAGCCCTTCTCCGCGCAGAAGCCGCGGATGCGCTCCTCCAGCCCCTTCTCGGTCCACTCCCCGTGGGCCGCGAGCGCCCCCGCCAGAGCGACGAGGCGATCCTTGACTCCCGCGGCCTTAAGCACCTTGTCCATGGCCTGGGGGGTAAATTCGACGTCGCGGTAGAAGAAGTCGATGAGGTCGGGCACGTCCTTCAGGAGCTTGTACTTCTCCCGCTCCAGGCCCACGGTCTTTTCCAGCGGGGGCTGCAGGTCCCCCCACAAACCCTTCGGCTTGAGAAATCCCTCCGCGGCGCGCAGGAGCTCCGGCACATCCAACTTCCGCAGGTATTCTCCATTCATCCAGTTGAGCTTGACCGGGTCGAAGGTGGCCGGGCTCTTCTGGCAGCCGGCGAGATCAAACTTGGCCGCCAGCTCCTCACGGCCGAAAAGCTGCTGGCTGTCGGACGTCGACCAGCCCAGGAGCGCCAAGTAGTTGCGCATGGTCTGAGGCAGGTAGCCCTGGTCGCGGTACTCGAGCACCGAAGTCGCGCCGTGGCGCTTGGAGAGCTTGGAGCCGTCGGGACCGAGGATCATGGAGAGGTGCGCGAAGCGCGGCGGCTCCCAGCCCAGGGCCTTGTAGAGCTGGGCCTGGGAGGGGGTATTGGAGAGGTGCTCGTCGCCGCGGACCACGTCGGTGATCTCCATGAGGTGGTCGTCGATCACGCAGGCGAAGTTGTAGGTCGGCACCCCCGAGGTCTTGACGATCACGAAGTCCTGGAGGAGCTTGTTCTCGAAGCTCACCCGGCCGCGGATATGGTCGTCGACGACCGTGGCCCCGTCGTCGGGCATCCGGAAGCGGATCGAGGACTTCTTGCCCGCTGACTCAGCGGCCCGGCGCTGATCCTCGGTCAGCGTACGGCAGCGGCCGTCGTAACGCGGGGGACGCTTCTCGAGCTGGGCCAGGCGGCGCATGGCGTCGAGCTCCTCCGGGGCGCAGAAGCAGCGGTAGGCCAGTCCCTTCCCGAGCAGGACATCCACATACTGCTTGTAGATTCCCTTTTCGTGGCGCCGCATCTGAAAATAGGGAGCGTGCTTCGGGTCTCCCTTGGACCTGTACATGTCGTCGGCATCGACGTGCTTCGCCTCCACAGGCCCCTCGTCCCAGTCGAGCTCCAGCCAGGAGATACTGTCGAGTATGGCCTGCACGGACTCCGGCGTGGAGCGAACCTCGTCGGTGTCCTCGAGGCGCAGGATGAACGTGCCGCCGTGGCGCCGGGCGTAGAGCCAGTTGAAAAGGGCGGTGCGGGCTCCCCCGATGTGCAAGAATCCCGTCGGAGACGGAGCGAACCTGGTACGAACGGTCATTGGGCCCTTCCGACGGCGGCGGGCTCGCTCGAATGTTGCAGGAGTTCCCGGGCGTGGCGGCGGCTGGCGGCGGTCGCCTCCCGGCCCCCGAGCATGCGGGCCAGCGACTCCAGGCGAGCGTCGCTCTCAAGCCGGCGGGCCGAGACCAGCGTACGGCCCTCCCGCACCTCCTTGGCCACCTCGAAATGCCGGCCCGCGAAGCAGGCCACCTGGGGCAGGTGGGTCACGCAGAGGACCTGCCGGCTCTCCCCCAGCCGGGCGAGCCGCTCTCCCACCGCCCGGCCCACGGTCCCGCCGATCCCGGCGTCGACCTCGTCGAAGATAAGCACTCGCGCGCCCTCGGCGCGCGAGAGAACTGTCTTTAAAGCCAGCATGACCCGTGAGAGCTCGCCGCCGGAAGCCACGGCGCGCAGCGCCTTCAAAGGTTCCCCGGGATTAGGTGCTATGAGGAACTCCACGTCGTCACCTCCCGAACGGGTGAAGCGCCCTTCTTCGAATTCGACGGCGATGGCGAACTTGGCCTGGCCCATGCCCAGGCCTCCCAGATCCTTGGACGCGGCCTTCTCGAGCTTGCGGGCCGCGGCGAGGCGCTCCTTGTGGAGGCTCTCGCAGAGCGCCGCGAGCCTCCGGCGGCCCGCTTCCAGCTCCGCGGCCACGGCCCCGGCCCGCTCGGTTGAATGCTCCAGCACCTCGAGCTCCCGCGCGAGAGTCCGGCCTTTGTCCAGGACCTCCTCAAGAGTTGACCCGTATTTGCGCTTCAAGCGCGCGATGAGGTCGAGCCGGCCGACCAACTCGTCGAGCTTCTGGGGATCGGCGGTCACGCGCTCGCCGTAAGCCCCGAGGTCGCGCGCGACCTCCTCCACCGAGATTCCCGCGGATTCCAGGCAGTCCTGCAGGGGCTTCAAATCCGGGTCGATCTTGACGAGCTCGGCGACGGCGCGCGAAGCCTTGAGCAGGCCCTCCTGGACCGAGCCCTCGGCCTCGAAGAGGACCTCGCGCGCCGAGGCGGCCAGGGTCGCGAGGCGCTCGGCGTTTTTTAGGCGCGGCAGGGCGGCCGCGATCTGCTCTTCCTCGCCCGGCGATAGGCCCGCCTCGCGGATCTCATCCCACTGCCAGCGGCAGAGCTCGATGCGGCGGCGGCGCTCCTCATCGGAAAGCTGGAGCGCCTCGGACTCGGCCTCGAGGCGGGACCATTCCTCCCAGGCGGCCGCCGCCGACGCGGCCGCCGTCTCTAGCTGGCCGTAGCGGTCCACGCAGGCGAGCTGGACCGCGGGGCGCAGCAGGGCCTGTTGCTCATGCTGGCCGTGGAAGTCGATGAGCGACTCGCCGAAGGCGGCTAAGGCCGCGACCGGGACGCCGTGGCCCTGAATCCAGGCGCGGGTGCGGCCGGCGGCGTCGAGCTCCCGCCGCGCCTCGACCGGACCCGGACCAAGGCGGTATTGGGCCCGCTGGGTCTTCGGGAAGTCGGAGGCTTCGAAGACTCCCGCGACCGAGAGCCGATCGGCTCCGGTCCTAAGCCAGGAAGCGCTGCCACGCGCCCCAGCCAGAAACCCCAGGGCCTCTACCACGATGGACTTGCCGGCCCCGGTCTCCCCGGTGAGGACGTTCAAGGCCGGGCCGAACTCCAGGTCCAGCGACTCGATCACGGCGAAGTTGCGGATGGAGAGGGATTTCAGCACGGCGGGACTAGCGCTCGCCCCACTTGAGCTTGCGCCGAAGCACTTCATAGTAGGAGCGGCGCGGGTTGAGCAGCAGGCGCAGGGGCTTGTCGTAGCGGCTGACGCGCACCTCGTCGCCCACCTTGAGGGTGCAGCCGACCTGGCCGTCGAGAGACATGAGGACTTGCGGGTCCTCGTGGGCGCGGCGGGTGGCCAGGACCACGCTGAAGGTGTGGGCCCGGGGCACGATGAGCGGCCGCTGGGTCAGGGTGTGGGGGCAGATGGGCGCGATCAGGAGCACGTCGAGGCTCGGCTCGACGATGGGACCCATGGCGGCCAGGGCGTAGGCCGTGGATCCCGTCGGCGTCGAGATGATGAGGCCGTCTCCGAAGTAATCCGCGACGAAGTTATCCCCCGAGCGCGCCCTCAGCGAGATCGCCCGCGCCTGATCGCCGCAGCGGATCACGCAGTCGTTGAGGGCGATCTGCGGGCCGAAGACCTCCCGCTCGCGGCGGTAAACGGATACGTTGAGCATCGAGCGCTCCTCGAGCTCGAAGCCCCCGGCGAGGATCTGGTCGCAGAAGGTCTTGAACTCGGAGGCGTCGGTGCCGGAGAGAAACCCCAGCCCGCCGGAGTTGATGCCCAAAAGCGGAATCGAGTGCGGGGCCAAGAGGCGCGCCGCGCGCAGCATGGTGCCGTCGCCGCCGAGGGCGATGGCGATGTCGGCCAGCCGCAGCTTCTCGCGCACCGAGGCGCTCTGGGCCACCCAGACGCGGACCTTGCGCTGGCGCAGCATCTGGAGCACCATCCGCGCGGTGCGGACCGCCTCGGGCTTGGCCTCGTTGATGAAGACCACCGCCGAGGTGATCGAATTTCGCTCAGAACGGGGAGATGATCTTTGCGTGGACGCCATCGGTCAAAACCTCCACGGCGCCGACCTTAAGAAGCGACGGGATTATACTATATTCCCCCTCGCCCCTCAGGACGCGCGGGAAGGGCGGCCGGAAATCAAAAACAATATCCCCGCGCGCGACCAAAGGGGGTTGGCCCGACCAACGCCGCACGCGCCCGCCCTGGGCACGCAGGGCCCGCTCCAGGCCCGCGGGCAGGGGGCCCGGAGGGACCTCGATGCGCTCCACCGGGACGCGTCGCAATAGCCGCTCCAGCCCGCGCCACCGGTCCGCGTCGGTCCCGGTGACGATGAGCCGGTCAAGCCGCAGGACGCGGCGGGCCGAAAGCGCCCGCCGCAGGGCCCCCGCCGGGCCGCCCGCGTCGATGAGCCAGCGCTCGCCCCCCGGGAAACTCGCCAGGGCGGCGCGTCCGCCCGGGAGCCGCATCAGAAGGACGCTGAGGCGGTCGCGCTCCCGCCACTGGGGGATGAGCCACACCGCGGCCGCCAGGCCTAGAAGCGCGGCGCTCACCCGCCACCTCGGGACGGCCAGCGCGGCGGCCAACGCGCCATAGTAGGCCGCGATTTCCGGCTTCGTCATGGGCGTGAGATCCACCGCGGCTCCCGGAAACGCGGCGAAGAACGCGCAGGCCTCCAGAAACCAGCCCAAGAGCCGCTCGACTACCGCGGCGACGGCAACGCCGCCCCCCGCGAAGTCGGCGAACCAGAGCCCGAACCCCGCGCCCATCAGGACTCCGGAATACGGTATGAGCGGGATGTTGGCAAGGGCCCCGACCACGGCCCCCCTGCCAAAATAGGCGGCGAAGGTTGGCCACAGGGCCGCGGTGACCAAGACCGTTCCGGCCAGAACCGAGACGGACCCGCGCAGAATATTCGGCCAGCGGCGCGGCAGAGCGCGGGAGAGGCGCGGCATGGCCAAGGTCAGCACGCCCGCGGCGAGGTAGGTCATTTGAAACCCGGCCGTGAACAACTCCCGCGGGTCCCAGGCCAGGATAAGCAGGGCCGAGAGCGCCAATATGTGAATGAATCCAGGCTCTCGGCCCAAAATATGCGCGAAACGCAAGATGAGCCAACATAGGTATGCCCGCACGTATGGAGCATCAGCCCCGAGCAAGAGTACGTAGAATCCCACCACGGTTCCGATAATGCCGTACCTCCAAGCCGGAAAAAGGACGTTTTTCAAGGCCAGTTCCCCCGCAGCCAGGACGAAGGCGACCTTGGCGCCCGAAGGAACCAGCAAGTGCATGGTCCCCGAGTCCTGAATCGCGGCCTCGACCTCGGCCGGCAAGGGGGCCTTATATCCCAGGCAGATGCCGGTCATCACCCGTGCCGCGGTCGCGCTCAGGCGCGACCGCCAAGCCGCCTCCAGCGAGCGCCGCAAGCTCTCCGCCCAGGCCCGCACCCGCCACCGGCCCTCAGAGACCGCCGCGACCTCCAGGCTGCGCCCATGCAGCACCCACGCCGCGCCCCGGCTCCACAGGAAGGCCCTCTCGTCGAACTCGCCCGGGTTGCGCGCGCGCCGCGCCGGCCGCAGGCGCCCCTCGATCGCCACCCTTTGCCCGGGCCTGAGGGATCGCGCGGCCGCGTCCCGGGGCAGGTGGACCAGCACCTTGCCCGCGAAGGGACGGCCCTCCAGGCGTTGGGCCTCGACGAAGCACTTGCTCCCCTGCCGGTTCTCGGTGACCGGCGAGATCACGCGGCCTGCCAGACGCGCCCGCGCCGGCAGCCACGGTCCGCGGACGGGGCGGGAGCTAAGCGAACGGACTCCCCAGCCCGCGATAAGACACGCGTAGAGCAGGGCTCCCGCGATGACGGGGCGCTTGAGCGGAGGCATCCCCCTATATACGATCAGGGGGCCAAAAAGTTCCCGGAATTATTGCCTCTGGCGGATTTGAAGTATTTAATGTATACTTTATATATGACAGGTATATATAAACAATACTCTCGCCTGCTTCGCGGCCCGATCGACCGGCTCGTGCAAAAGGGACAATCGGCGATCCTCCTCGGACCTCGACAGGTCGGCAAGACGACCCTCATCGAGGAATGCCTCAAGGGCGTTCCCGGGGTCCTTTCCTATCTCCTGCAAGACCCCGAGACGCGCGAGCGTCTCGAACGCGACCCCGGCGCCCTGGCGCGCGAGGTGCGGGCGGCAACCCGCCCCTGCCGCGCCTGGATCGACGAGGCGCAGAAGGTTCCGGAGCTCTTCGACGCGGTCCAGCTTCTCATCGACGAGGGATCGGCGTCCTTCCTTCTTACGGGGTCCTCGGCCAGAAAACTCCGGGGGCGGGGCGCGAACCTGCTCCCGGGCCGGGTCAAGATGTTCCGGCTGGACCCCTTGTCCTGGGCCGAATGCGGTTGGCTGAATGGTCGCGGCCTCGCCCCCTTGGCGATGGCCAATATCGGGACCGGCATGCGCTATTCCTTCCAACAGTCCTTGGTCTTCGGCACCCTGCCCGGAATCGCCGCCCAGAAGGAGGACGCGGAGCGGGCGGACTTCCTGAAAGCCTACTCCCGCCTTTATCTGGAGGAGGAGATCCGGGCCGAGGCCTTGAGCCGCAAGATCGGGGCGTTCTCCCGCTTCCTCGAGCTCGCCGCCTGCGAGTCCGGCTCGGCTCCCAACATGTCGAAGCTCTCCATGGAGGCCGGCGTGAGCGTGCCGGCCATCAAGGGCTTCTATGGCGTACTCGAGGATACCCTGGTCGTCGAACGCGTCGAACCCTATCTGAAGAACGCGCGCAAGCGCCTGCTCTCCACCCCCCGCTACTACTTCTTCGACATCGGCGTGCGCAATGCCCTCGCCCGCCTCCCGCTGACCCAGGATCTCGCCCGCGCCCAGAAAGGCCTGCTCTTCGAGCATGCCGTGGTGCTGGAGATCCTGCGCCGGGTCCGCGCGCTCAACCGCGACGACCGGGTCTGCTATTGGCGGACCGCGGGCGGCGCCGAGGTCGATTGCGTCCTCGACACCGGAGCGGAGGCGATCCCGATCGAGATCAAGGCCTCGGCCAAAGTCGGGCGGGCGGACATCTCCGGCCTGGCCGCCTTTCTGCGCGACTATCCCGGCGCGGCCAAGACCGGGCTCCTCGTCACCCAGGGGCTCCGGCCCGAGACGCTGACCGACAAGATCACCGCCGTGCCGTGGAATTTCCTGTAGGATCGGAGGCGAGGCCCGGACAGAGGGATTTCCAGCCTGGACAGGCGGCGGGGATGGAACTACACTATCCCCAGGGAGCGGAGTCCAAGGATGAGAAAGTCTCCAAGCGCCGGCCCCTGAATGACGAAGCCGCTACTTCCAAAGAGAGGACAACCGCCGCCAGGGGATGGCGACGCCGTGCGCGAACCGCTGGGGCCGCTCCACCTGACAGAGCAAGTAGGCCCGATCGCATTTTTCTTCGGCGCGGAAGGCCGCAAGACCGGCGAAATCCGAATCTCCGGGCTTGGCCGTGGCCTTGATTTCGACGGCGGTCGTTCGTCCGCCGTCCTCGATGACCAGATCCACCTCGCGGCCTTTTTTATCACGCCAATAGAACAGCCGGCCGGCGTCTCTCCGAGCCAGGGCCTCCAGGATCACGTGATGCTCGAACAGGGTGCCCTTTTGCAGGGTCAAGAGGCCCTGGTCGTGGCCTATCCCCGCGGCCGCGTTGCGCGCCCCGATATCGAAGAAATAGTATTTGGCCTTGCGCAGGACGGCCGAACGCCCCTTGCCCCAGGCGCTTAGACGGCGGACGATCAGGCTGTCCTCGAGTATCTGATAATACTCGTGGATGGTCGTGTGGCTGACGCCGACATCCTCGGCGAGATTGCTGAAATTGGGGCTTGTCCCCGACTCAAGGGCCGCGAGCTGGAGGAATCGGGCGAAGGGCGGGAGGCGCCGGACAACGGCCTCCTGGCGGATTTCCTCCTCAAGATAGAGCGAGGCATAGGAGCGGAGGTCCTCGGCGCGCTGGGGGCGCTCTTGGGCGAGTATTCCGGGCAGACCGCCGTAGAGCAGGCGGTCTTCGAAGAGGGCCGCGTCGAAACCGTCCTCCCGCAAGAGTCCGCTCTCTTGCCAGGTCAAAGGGTGCAGATGCTCCAGGCGGACTCGGCCGGGCAGCCAGTTGGCATGCGCCCGGCGCATTTTCCTGGCTGAGGAGCCGGTCGCGATGAGGATGATCTTTTTCTCATCGATGAGGTACTGCAAGACATCCATGAGCGCGGGAACCTTCTGGATTTCGTCGATGAAGAGGAGCGCCGGGCCGGGCCCCCCGGCGGCTTCGACCTCCCGTCGCAGAACCTCGGGATCGCCCTCCAGGCGCGTGCGCACGGAGGGAAGCTGCAAAGGATACTCCAGGCAGTGAAAATTGGCGCACACCTGCTTGATCAAGGTGGTCTTGCCGGTCTGCCGGGGCCCGAAAAGAAGAACCGACCGCTTGGCCCGCAGCGAGTTTTCCAGAACCGCGCCCAATTCCCGGTTGAATTTCATACTTTCAATAAGTGTATAATATTGAAGGTATCGGTTTCAACATTTTCGTTGTCCGGCAAACCCCCCTCAAGACCCGCGCCCCGCCCGGCGAGTGCGAGTTGCCGCTATTGACACCCCGGAAGCGCCTGGCTAGAATTTCTCATCCCATGACTGTGGCCCGAGTTCTTTTGGTCGAAGACGATCCTGGCGTCCAAGAGCGTTATCAATGGCTTTTTGAGCAAACCCATAAGAGGGAGTTCTCCTGGGTTCTTGCCCCCAGCGGTCAAAGGGCCATGCTGGCGCTGGAGAGCCACCAATCCTTGCCCATCGATATCGTCGTCATGGACCGGACTCTGCCAGACATGGACGGCCTGCAGATCCTCCGGCGCATCAAGTCCGATCCCGCGACGAGGTCCATCCCGGTTCTGATGGTGACTGCGCATATCGCGCCTCAGGATGCGGCCCGGGGGTTTGACACCGGCGCCGATGATTACCTGAAGAAGGACTTCGGCGGCGAGGAGTTGATAGCCCGGCTTCGAAACCTCCTTCGCCGCCGGGTAAATTCCATCGACGAGCAGTGCGGCTACCCGCCATGACTCGGAGCCGCGTGTTAGTGATCGAAGACGACGTGGAATTCCAGGAACTCTACAGGACAATCTTTGCCTCCCATAGCAAGGAGTTCGAGATGGTTCTCACCCCGAGCGGGCAAGAGGCACTGCTCGTCCTAGAGCAGCATCCCCGCTCGCCCTTGGACTTGCTGGTCCTCGACTGGACCCTGCCGGACATTCAGGGCCTGGAAATCTTGCGCCGCATTAAGTCCAATCCTGCGACGAGGTCCATCCCGGTATTGATGGTGACCGGGCACATCTCGCCTAAGGACGCGGCCACCGGCCTCGGCGCCGGGAGCGATGACTACCTGAAGAAGGACTTCGGTAGCGACGAGTTCGTCGCCCGGCTTCGAAACCTCCTACGTCGCCAGGAAGATGCCATCGCCGAGCAGGGTGGCTACCAACTCGACGGACTGAGTCTTGATCCCGACAAGACAATGGTGACGCTAAACGGCAACGCGCTCAACCTTCGAGCCAAGGAGTTCTCACTACTGAAGATATTCCTCAAGAGACCTGATATGATCCATTCCTTGGCCTACCTCGCCCGAGCTCTTTCTGATGACGGCGAATCGCTATCGCCGGAAGCCGTGCGCCAGCAGTTTCGCAATCTACGCCAGGCACTGGCGGCTTGGGGCGAACGCATCGAGACCTGCCGCGGTGAAGGCTATCGGCTGAACACAAAGTTGCCTGTCTCGCAGAGTTGATCTAACCCTCCACCCCGCGGCTGGCAGGGACCTTGTCAAGACCTAGACGACTTTAGGCCCACCCATTCCCAGGGCGTCTTATCGACGAAAACCCGGCGGGTCCTAGGTCCGTCTAGGACCCCATTTTAGATTCGTTTTATATTCGCCTTCCATACTTATGGTGGGGAAGGAGGGTGACGAATATGCCTGAGGACGGCGCGAGCAGCAAGGGCTACCGGGTTGGGAAGATGCCCGATCCGTCTAGATACGAACCCAAGGCGGAGGATGTCCAGGACCCCTTTCACCGCGAGTTGCTTCAGCAGCTCAAGTGGATGAATGCCAATCTGTTCGAGCTGCGGAACAACGTGGCTATGGTCGCGGACTGGATACAGATGGAAAGGGAGCGTGAAAGGGCCAAGCATTCGGGGCGGTATTCATTGGGGAGCGGAGGAGGGCTACATGGCAAGCCGTTCTAGAGGCGTGGCAAGGCCACTGATCCTTGTGGGAGGCAGGCTCGACGCCAAGCCCGAGACCGTTCGCCGCTGGGAGAACGGCGACTGGGCGGGCTACGAGGACGAAAGCGGCGCGGGCAGCGACGGCGGACGCGACACGCGCATCGCGTTCATAGCGCCGAATACGGGCTGGGATCGAAGGGCCTACGAAGTCCCAGGAATTGGACTCGGCATCGTAGAATCGCCGGTCCCCTGCCGCACAAGGAGCCTGCCATGTTGACCAAGAGGTCGCTTTCCTCCCTGCTGATGACCTGGGGCGCGGCCATCGCCCTCGGGGCGCCGGCGGATCAGGCGCTCCCCAAGGCGGCCCCGAACGACGCTCAGCGTCGCGCTTGCGGCGGGGCTGACGCCGGAACAGAGGAGCTTTCTTCGCTTGGTTCCCGTCAAGCAAGGCCGCCTTGGTTCGGCGATCAAGAACCCGACGGTGAACGCCGGCGCGGTCAGCTTCTCGGTCAACGACCTGCAATTTGTCCGGTTTCCCAACGACCACAACGGCATCGTGGTGCAGGTGCCCAGGGCCAAGGACCCGGTGATCATTGAAGTGGAGGGCGTGAGCGTCCTGTTTGATCGATCAACCGGCCCGAACGTGACCTTCGAGCTCGTCGACCCCGCGTTCGAGCCCGCCAGGTCCATTCTCGCCAAGACCCGCAAGAAGGGCTTGGTGCCGCAGGGGACCTTGGCGCTTCTGGGGCCGGAAGGAGCGCTGAAGACCCCGGTCGCGATCAAGGCGCCCGTGGGCTCGCCTCTGGTGGGGGCGGGAGGCCTCTACCAGGTTTCCTCCGCCAACGCGCCCCAGCGGCTTGAAGGGCGCTTCGACCGCTACGAGGACGGCTCCATTGCGGGGACCTTGGGCCATATCAGCTCGCTGATCGGGGTCTTTAACGCCATCGACGCCGCGGCGCCGCGAACCGAACTCGCCTTCGGCGGACCCACGGGCAGCGGGCCGATGGGGGCGGTCACGATCGCAAGCTACACCCCGGTCTGTCTCACGGCCCAGGACCAGGACTCGGGCAACGGCGCGCCCAGCACGGGGTTGGCCACGAGCATTTTTCCGTTGGGCCTTGACAGGACCGGCGTTCGGGCTCATACTTGATCTGGCGTTGAGTGTGCCGTTGGAGGGAGCTTTGACTTCGCCGAGACTTGGCTCCGTTGATGTTTCAGTTTCCTGCCAGCCCCCGGAGGGCAGAGGAAGATTCTCTCATGCGCGGGCTGAAACTTCGCCCGACCCACGGCAAAAACTAGCTAACACCAAACGGTTTTTCTGACCATTTCATGATTGTGGAAATTTCCGAGTTT
>CAYJXJ010000035.1:14614-31484 GCA_964374095.1 uncultured Elusimicrobia bacterium | reverse complement strand
TCTTACGAGATCCAAGAATTTTGACTGGAGTTCAGAGGTGTGATCTTCCGATCTGCGGGATTCGAAGGACCGAGGCCACCATGACCGGGGGCCACAGCGCCGGGATGGTCTACCTGCAGGCTCTAAAGTCGCAACTCGAGGGCGTGGAGCGGGAGTTGGCAAGCGTCAAAGCCCTGGCCGCGAAGGCCGGGGCTCAAGAAGACCTTATCCTGCGCGCCATCAAGGAGTTGGGAGAGCGCCTCGCGCACTGGCACGCGACTACCGGGGCCGTGGGCATGCCGCCCGCCCCATTCCCGGCGCCCACCCCGGCTGTGGTCGCGGTCTCATCCCAAGTCCCCGGGCCTGTTCGCGCTCCGGCCCCCACCCCCACTTTGATCATCGCCCCGCCGGCGCCCGCTGCAGCCGCTCCGGCGCCGCTGCCCGTGGTCGCCCCTCCGGCGCCGGCGGAGAAGACCATCCTTTTGAACCAGCCCGGGGTGTCGCCGCCCGCCCCCGTCCCGGTTGCCGCGCCTGTCCCCCCTACCACCACTCCGGTTCCGGCGCCTTCGCAGGCGGACAAGACCATCCTTCTGAGCCAGCCTGTGGTGATCCAACCGCCCCCCGCCGCGCCGCCCGTCGCCCCGGCCGCCGAACCATCCCCGGGGGAAGCCAAACCCGCGCGGAAGGGTCCGGTCTGGCCAATCTAGCCCTCATCACCGGCTTGTTCCTATCCGGCGCCTTCGCGCCGGTTTGTCTCCGGGCCGCCATGTTCCCGTCGACTCCATTCTCCGGCAAGGCCATCGGGGCGACGGCGGCGTCCTTCCTCAAGTTCCCGGCCGGGACCAGGCTTGAGGGGATGGCGGGCGCGGCCGTGGCCGGCGCCGAGGGCGCGGAGGCCCTGTTCTACAATCCGGCGGGATTGGCCCGCCGCGATGACAAATTCGCCTCCGACTTGAGCCTCGGAGGCGGGCGGCTCATCGCGGGGGCCCACTCCGGCTCCGCGGCCTACAGCCGATCGCTGGGAAAGCTCGGGGTCGCCGCGGCGGGTCTGGTCTATTACTCCCATGGCAGTCAGACCGCCTTCGACGGCCGCGGCGACGAGGTGGGTTCCTTCACCCCCAGCGATGGCGCCCTCTCCCTGGCCTTTGCGCGGCGGCGCAAGTCCTTTTTGTACGGGGCGGGAGCCAAGATCATCCGGACGTCCCTGCATGAGACCGCCGGGGTCACGGCCGCGCTGGATATGGGTTTCCAGATGCTCAACGTCGTCGTGGCCGGGGACGGACCCATGGATATCGGGGTGTCCATTTCCAACCTGGGCCCACCGCTCTCCGTGGGCGGGGTCGCCAGCCCGCTGCCGTTGGCCCTACGTTCGGGGTTTCTCTGGCATCTCTCCCCGTACGTCAGGGCGGCGATGGACGCGAATTTTCCCGTGGACCACGATCCCTACGTGAGCATCGGAGGAGAGGGGAGCTATTCCTGGGGTAAAGTTCGGCCCATCCGGACTGCGCTGCGCTTAGGCTACAACCAGCGCAACATGCGCGGAGTCGACGGCCTGGCCGGGATGAGCGCCGGGGCCGGCGTGGATATCGGCGGCATCCGCTTCGACTACGCCTGGGTTCCCTACGGGGATCTCGGGCAGGTGGACCGCTTCTCCTTAGGCGTTCGGTTCTAGGACCCCAGGGTACTCCCGGAGCGCGGTCACGCACGTCCCCTTCGATGATCGGATGGGGGAGACCCGGTCATGGCCTGTTGTCCTCCCAGGCGCCGCTGTTCGACGCACCCGTGAATGACATTGATACGTCCCGGATTTGCAATCACACCAGTCCGCTTTCCGAACACGTCACGGCGCCCATCCGGTGGATGCTATTTACCTCCACCGGTGGAGGTCACCGTAGCATGAGTGAGATGCGGTCGAAAGGAAGCTCTATCGCAAAATCCGGGACGTGTCGAGCTTCTTTCCATTCTCCCCCTTTTTTGCAGCTTCCCTGTCCTCGGCAAGGTCCGCCAACAATTTCCCTCTAAGGCCATAGGCAGCTGAACTGAATTGACCAATGCATCCATGCGGATGCGCCATCAACCGACTCACCATAGATACACGAGTCCGCCAAGTACCATCAAACTCCCGGCGGCTTCGCGCTTGGACCAAAACCAATTGCTCTGGTTCCTAGAGTCCCAGCCAAATCCCCAGGGACATCAGGGCCAGCACCCCCAGCGATACGGCGACCATTCTCCGTTCGCCGAGCCTCGCAAAGATCCCCGCTAGGAGCGCGACCCGCAGCACCGGCACGGCGACGAGCGCGAGTATGCCCAGCCGCATCAGGGCCTGGCCCGGCCCGGGAGGCCCCTTCTCGAAGATCAGCCCCGCCGCCATGAGGCTCGCGGCCAGGGCGGAGCCCCACCGGAGCACCGCGGACACCTTCCCCCGGCCTTCCAAGTCCTCAGCCACGCGCGGCCCTCAGCGCCATGTGGATGGACAGGTAGACGAGCAGGACCGCGAAGCCGCGGCGCATGGTGCGGTCCGCCAGGCGCTGGCTCAAGCGCACTCCCGCGGCCGAGCCCGCGAACACCCCCAGGACGCAGGCCGAGGTCAGGTCGGGAGGGACGGCGCCGCGCCCGATATAAATGAAGGCGCTGGAAGCCGCGGTGACGCCGATCATGAAGTTGCTCGTGGCCGCGGCGGCCTTCATGGGCACCGCGCAGAGCAGGTGCAGGGCCGGGACTTTGAAGACGCCGCCCCCCACCCCGAGGAGTCCGGAGAGGGCTCCGGCGGCCAGCGAGACTGCCATTCCCCAGCCGAGCCTCCGGACCCGGTAGGCGACCCGCCGGCCCAGCGCCGGGTCGAAGTACTCGGCGTCCAACGCGCCCGGGGCCGCGCCGGCTTCGGCCGAAGCCTCGGGGCCCGGGGGGTTTCCCTGCCACAGTTTCACGGCCATGACCGCGATGAGAGCGGCGAAGAGTCCGATCACCAATCCGGGGGCGACGCGGTGGGCGAGGCATGCCCCCAGCAGCGCGCCCGCGACGGTCGCCAGCTCAAGGACCATGCCCAGGCGCATGTTGGCCACGCCCCGCTCCACGTTGACCGAGGCCGCGGCGTTGGACGTGGCCACCACCGTGACCAGTCCCGCGGCCACGGCCTGCGTCACCGGAACGTCGAGCCAGAGGACCATGGCCGGGATGAGGAATACCCCTCCGCCGATTCCCAGGACCGCGCCGAGAAATCCCGCGGCGCAGCCCAGGCTTGCGAAGGCCAGAAGGTGGACGGCGGTCAAATGGCCTCGACGATCACCGCGATCCCCTGCCCGCCTCCGATGGAGATCGAGGCCAGAGCCCGCTTGAGTTTGCGGCGCCGCAGTTCAAGGAGGGCCGTGTGCACGAGGCGCGGCCCGGTCCCGCCGAACGGGTGGCCCAGGGCGATGGCGCCTCCATTGACGTTGACGCGTTCCTCGGGGATGCCCAGTTCCCGGATGTCGATGAGGACTTGGGCGGCGAAGGTTTCGTTAATCTCGAAGAGGTCGATGTCGGAGGCGGCCAAGCCGGCGCGGGCGAGCGCTTCACGCGCCGCCGCGACCGAGGCCATGACCATCCGTTCGGGAACGGTGGCGGCGATGGCCGACGTCACGTAGCGGCCCAGCGGCGGGTGGGGCAGGCCGGCCGCGGCGGACTCCGAAGCGAGGACGACGGCCGAGGCCCCGTCGACGATGGCATGGGTGTTGCCGTGCGTGGCGCCCGGGTCGTCGTCGAAGAGGGTGTCGGAGGCGGCGAAGGCCTCGGGCGTGGGCGCGGGCAGGATCGCGTCGTCTTCGCGGGCCTCCCCCAAGGGCGCGATCTCCGCCGCCAAGAGGCCGGCCCGACGCGCCCGCAGCGCGCGCCGGTGGCTCTCCAGGGCCCAGCGGTCCTGCTCAAGCCGTGAGAGACCGTACTCTCGGGCCAGGGTCTGGGCCGTGCGCGCGATATGCTGCCCGCAGGAGAGGTCCCAAAATGAAGGAACAAATACCTTTCGGCTGACCAAACTCGCGGAATCGGCCCCCACCGCGCCGACCAAACCGGCCTCGCCCCGGCCCACGAGTTCGGCGGCCGTGCTCAGGGCGTAGAGCCCGGTCCCGCAGGCGATGGAGACCGTCAGGGCTGCGGCCCCGGCCGGGACTCCCGCGCGGTGGGCGACGTAGCGCGCCCCGTAGCAGGCGTGCGGCCCGACGTGATACATATTCCCCAGAACCACGCGGTCCAGCCGCGCGGCCTCCACCGTCGACCTCGCCAGCGCCCCTTTGAGGGCCGCGGCTCCGAGATCGAAGGGATCGAAGGGTTTGAGCTTGCCGCCCGGCGAGCCGTCCGGGGGCTTGCCCCCGGCCCACGTGGCGAAGGGAGTGCGCGCCCCCTCCAGGATCAGGACCGCGCTCATCGTCGACTCCCGTTTCGATGCCGGTTCAGGACCCGGAGCATGGCGCGGTGGACCCGGCCGTTGGTGGCCAGGGTCTCGCGGCCGAATTCAGCCAGGGTCGACCAGGGCCTTCCCGAGAAGTCGGTCACGAGGCCCCCCGCTTCCCGGACCAGCAGAAGCCCGGCGGCCACGTCCCAAGGGCTCAAGCTGAATTCCCAGAAGCCGTCGGCCCGCCCGGCCGCGATCCAGGCGAGATCCAGGGCCGCCGATCCGGAGCGGCGCACGTCGTGGCAGCGCTCCATGAACCGGCGGTAATGCCCGGTGTAGAACCCGGCGCGCTCGGCCCGGTCGTACGGGAATCCGGTGATGAGAAGGGAGGACTCGATCGTGGGCGCTCGTGAAACGCGGATCGGTCTCCCGTTCAGGGCGGCCCCGCGGCCCTCTTGGGCGATGAAGAGCTCGCCGCGGCTGGGGTCGTTGACGCCGCCCAGGATCGGGCGGCCGCCGCGCAGCAGGGCCACGGACACGCAGAACATCGGATAGCCGTGGGCGTAATTGGTGGTGCCGTCGAGCGGGTCGGCCACCCAGAGGTACTCGGCCCCGGTCAGGCGGGAGCCCTCCTCCTCGCCCAGAAAGTCGTGCCCCGGGAAGCGCCGGCGCAAGAGGGTCTTGATGGCCTTTTGGCTTTCGAGGTCGGCCTCGGTGACCAGGTTGGCGCGCCCCTTGGTCCGTATGCTGACCCGGCCGAGGCGGCGGCGGAGTATGCCGCCCGAGATTTCGAGGGCGGAGACGAGGGTCCGGCGGGCCGCGGCCATGTTCATGCGAGCGCGCGCCGGAGGGCGAGCCTGAGCCCCTCGGCCGAGGGCCTCCGCGCCTCAACGCCCGGCCGAATCCCCATCCGCCTTAGGGCGGCTGATGTCACGGGCCCGATCGACACGGCTTGAGCCCGGGAAAAGAGCTCCCGGGTCCGGGCCCGCCCCAGGCATCGTACCAGTCCCCGGACCGTCGAACCGGAGGTAAAGGTGACCGCGTCGACGGTTCCCTGCCGTAGGGCGGCCTTAAGACGCCGGCAGCCGGAGGCATCGAATCGGGTGCGGTAGGCCTCGACCACCGTCACGAAAGCGCCCCGGCGGCGCAGCGCCGCGGGCAGTTCTTCCCGGGCCTCCCGGGCGCGCGGGATCAGCACGCGCCAGCCCGGGCGCGCCGGGATGGACCGAATAAGTCCCGCCGCGCGATTTTCGCGTGGAACCGAGCACTCCCACCCGCGGCGGCGCAATTCCTTCGCGGTCTCGACGCCGATGGCGTAGATCCGCCGCGGCGGGCGCGGCCTTAGCCCGAGACGGCGCGCCCGGGAGAATAGCGACCGCACGGCGTTGACGCTTGTGAACACCACCGCATCGAAGCCCGCGATGGCCCGAACGGACCGGTCGAGGGCCGCGCCGGAGGCTGGAGGCGTGATTTGGATGAGTGGAGCCGAAACGACCCGCGCTCCGTCCCGGCGTAGGCCTTCCGTGAGGCCCGCGGCCTGGCCACGGGAACGGGTTACGACCACGCGCAATCCCTTCAAATTCCGACGCCGCATGGCCGGAAGTCTACAACATTAGCGCCTTCCGAGCCTATCCGCACCGGTGCGGAGTGCCTCGGATAACTGCTGTTTTTTAAATCATTTTCCGGATATGGCCTGACGGCGGTTCCCGGCGTGGATGCGGCGCGCGGAAGGCCGACGGTTTCCGGCGTTTGACACCCCGAGAAGGGTTTTGTTATAGTCGCAAAATCGCATGTCTGACAAGCCCCCCACGGCCAGCACCCCCCGGTCTCCGCGTTCCGCCAAGGGCGTGAAGGTCTCATCGCTGCTGGCCCCCGAGACGGTCCTCGTGGCCGCCCCCGGCTCGGACAAGGCGGCCATCCTTGAAAACCTCATCACGATCCTCTGCGCGGCGCGCGGCCTTGGCGATCCGGCCCCTTTCCTTGCCGAGGTGATGAAGCGAGAACAGGGAATCAGCACAACCTTGGACACGGGCTTGAGCATCCCCCACGCGCGCATCACGGAGGGATTGGCGGGGATCGTGGCGGCGTTGACCGCGATACCTCAGGGAGTCCCCGACCCGAAGCAGCCGGACCTCATGATCCGGGTGATGTTCCTTTTTTTATCGCCCCACAAGCCGGACGCCTTCCCCCTCCACCTTCAGCTCTTGCGCGCGGCTTCCTCTCTGTTTAAGGGGGCGCTCATCGACCAGATAGTCGGCTGCGCTTCCGGCACCGCGGTCCTCGACCTCCTCCGCAAGGTCGAGGGCTGATCCGGCCCCAGTGACCTAAGCGTGGCGGCGCGGCGCAAAACGTCGCGGCGGGTGGCCGAGGTGGTCGTGCTGAGCACGGCCATGCTCACCTTCATCTCCCCGTGGCGCGCCGCGGCGGTCGTGCTCTGCGACATGGCCTCCACGGCCTGGTATATCGGGGGGATCGCCGAGCGGGCCATGGGGCAGGCCGCGCCCTGGTTCGTGCTGGCGGTCATGGCCTTCTCGGCCCTCGTGTTGGCCATGTACGTGGAGGCCTCCGCCATGTTCGTCCGCGGCGGGGTCTATCGGGTCGTCAAAGAGTCCATGGGACCCACGGGAGCGAAAATCTCGGTCTCGGCCCTCATGTTCGACTACGTCCTGACCGGCGCGATCAGTTCGGTCTCGGCGGGCCAATACTTAGCCGGACTCCTGAATTCGGCGTTCCCGCACCTGCGCATCGGCTGGCAGGTTTCCCCCCCGGTCTTCTCCATGATCTTCGCCATCGCGGTCACCCTGTACTTCTGGCGTCAGAATATCAGGGGAATCGAGGAATCCAGCGACAAGGCCCTAAAGATCATGAAGCTGGTCACGGTCATGGGCGGCATCTTGATCATCTGGTCCCTGGGCACGGTCCTGGTGCGAGGCTTCAACTGGCCTCAGACGACGCCCAGCCTCAGCCGCGAGGGACTGGGCTGGCTGGCGGAAACAGATTGGCACAAGACTATCGGAGGCTTGGGCCTCCTCATCGCCTTCGGCCATGCCTTCCTCGGCATGAGCGGCCTCGAGACTTTGGCTCAAGTCTACCGCGAGATGGAGGCGCCAAAACTTGAGAATTTAAAACGGACGGCCCTGGGAATTTGGGCGTACGCTTTCTTGCTGACCGGCGGGCTCACCTTCCTCGCCGTGGGGATCGTCCCGGCGGAGGTTCGCGCGCGCTTCGCCGACAATCTGCTCTCGGGGCTGGCCCTCTCGATGGCGGGCCCCAGGGCGCTCACCATGATCATGCAGGCCTTCGTCGTGGTCGTCGGGACGGTGATCCTGGCCGGGGCCGTCAACACCTCGATCATGGGCAGCAACGGCGTCATGAACCGCCTGGCCGAGGACGGGGTCATGCCGGAGTGGTTTCGGTGGCTCCACCCGCGCTTCGGGACCACGCACCGCATGATCGATCTGATCGTCGTCATGCAGGTCGTCACGATCCTGCTCTGCCGCGGGGACCTCTACCTCCTGGGTGAGGCCTACGCCTTCGGGGTGATCTGGAGCTTCGTGTTCATGGCCGCGGCCTGCGTGATGCTTCGGTTCAAATTGACCGGGGCTCGCGAGTGGGTGATGCCCGGCAACCTGGGCGCCGGAACATTCCGGCTTCCGCTCGGTCTTGGAGCGGTATTCTTCGTGATGCTGGCCGTCGGCTTCGTCAACCTGGCCACGAAAAAGGTGGCGACGATCTCGGGACTCTTATTCACGATGGCGTTCTACGTCTTTTTTCAGTTGACCGAGCGCTACGGCCGCAAGGCGGGCGCGGCCGAGGGGGAGCGCGGGGAAAAGGTCAACCTCCGCCAGGCGGCCGACTTGGCGGAAATCTCGGGCGAGATCACCAAGCCCCACCGCGTGCTGGTGGCCGTCGGAGACCCCAAGCGGCTGCAGCATTTGGCGAAGGCCCTGGAGACCCTCGATTCCGAGACCACGGACCTGGTGGTCATGCACTCAAAGATCGAGCGCGGCCTGGGCTTCGAGGCCGAGACCGTGAGCATGGGCCCCGACGAGGAACAGCTCTACACCCGCGTCATCGCCATGGCCGAGAAGGCGGGCAAGACCGTCCTGCCCGTCCTCGTCGTCTCCAATGATCCCTTCTACGCCATGGCGCAGTCCGCGCAGGCCGTGGGCGCGACCGAGGTCGTGATGGGGGTCTCGGACCGCGTCGCGACCGACACCCATCTCGAGCGCCTGGCCATGACCTGGGGGGCCCTGCAGCCGGCCTCGGCCGGCGCGCCGCCGGTGCGCTTCCGGGTGGTCGGCCCCTCCAAGGAGACGTTCGTCGACCTCTAATGCCGCTTCAACATTGATGGCGATCCGGAGGATCACCAAGCACGGGGAGAAGGTCCTGAGGGCGCCCTCGTCACCCGTGGACCTGGAGGCCATGCGCCAGGACCTCCCGAAGCTCCTGCGCGACATGTGGGCCACGATGTACGCGGTCCGCGGCGTCGGCCTGGCCGCGCCGCAGATCGGTCTCAATATCCGCCTGGCCGTCATCGACGTGCGCCCGCAGGGGCGTTCCCAGAGGCTGGTGCTCATCAATCCCGAAATCGCGCGGAAGTCCGGCAGCGCCTATGAAGAGGAAGGTTGCCTGTCCCTGCCCGGACTCTACGCCAAGATCTCCCGGTCCTCACGGGCCCGGGTCCGCGCCTGGGACGCCCGCGGCGAGCCCTGGGAGATGGAAGGCGAGGGCCTGCTCGGGCGGGCCTTCCAGCACGAGGTGGACCATCTCGACGGGAAGCTCTTCATCGACCACCTGGACATGGCGGGCAAGCTCAAGGTGTCGGCCCTCCTCAAGGATCTTCGCAAAACCTGGACGTGAAGATCTTATTTTTCGGAACCCCAGCCGTCGCCCGAGGTTATCTCGACGCTATGGCCCGGGACCACGAGGTGGCGGGCGTGATCACCCAGGGCGACCAGCCGTCGGGCCGGGGGCTCAGGCCCCAACCCTCGCCCGTCAAGACGCGTGCTCTTGAACTTGGCTTACGCGTGATCCAGCCGTCCCGATCTTCCGACATCGCGTCCGCCATTTCCGGCATCGAGTCTGATTTAGCCGTGGTGGTGGCGTACGGAAAAATTCTCAAGCGGGAGGTCCTTGACATCCCGCGGCTGGGTTGCCTCAACGTGCACTTCTCCCTCCTTCCCCGCTACCGCGGCGCGGCGCCGGTCCAGTGGTCGCTCGTCAACGGCGAGAAAGAAACCGGGGTCACGGTCTTCTGGCTGGATGAGGGGATGGACACCGGCCCTGTCCAATCTCGGCGGTCCGTCGCCATCGACCCGGATGAGGACGGGGTTTCTCTCATGTCGAGACTCGCCGAGATGGGACGGGCCTTACTCTCCGAATGCCTCGCCGATATCGCCGCGGGGCGTGCCTGCCGTGAGCCTCAAGTCGGCGCCCCGAGCCTCGCGCCGAAGCTCAAGAAGGAAGACGGTCGCGTGACGTTCAATATGAGCGCCATGGAGATTCACAATCGGGCGCGCGGGCTGATGCCTTGGCCGCGGGCTTACGTCGAACTGGAGCGCCGGGGTCGAGGCGAAAGACTGGTTTTGCTGCAAACATCCGTCGCTGCCGGCCGGGCCGAAAACGGCCCGGCCGGCGGCGGCCCGGCCGGCGTGATTCTCCTGGAACGCTCCGGCCGAATTTTGATACAATGTTCGAAGGGAGGCCGCCTGTGGGTCTCCCAGGTCCAGCCTGAGGGAAAACCGACGATGTCCGCAGGAGATTTTCTCAACGGCATGCGCTTGAAGGTCGGACAGAGGCTGCCGCTCCGGTAGGGTGCGTTGAAAGCCCCGGCGCGATGGCTGGAGGCGGCGCTGGCGGCGGCGGCGTTGTCGACGCTCGCGTATTTCGCATTTTCATGGGGTCTCGAAGGAGTCATTCACAGCCGCAAGACATTGAGCGTTCCCGATCTGAGGGGACGGTCGATCGCGGCCGCCTTGGACATGCTGGCGCCGCTCAACCTCGGCTTGCGCAAGGAGGGGACCGAGTTCGACGCCACGGTGGCGGTGTCGGCGGTCGTCCGGCAGAGCCCTCCGGCCGGGACCGTGGTCCGGGATGGCAAGGTCATCCGGGTGGTGGTGAGCCAGGGCGGGGTGACGGTGTTCGCGCCCAACGTGGTGGGGATGCCGCTGCGCAATTCCGAGATGCTCCTGCGCCAAGGACAGCTGGTCCTGGGCGAGGTGAGCGAATCCTATTCGCTGCGCTGGGACAAGGGCGTGGTCCTCTCTCAGGATCCCAAGGCCGAGGCGAGCGTGGAGCGCAACTCGCTGGTGAACCTCTCGGTCTCGGCGGGGGTGCCGCCGGCCGGGGTGATGCTGATGCCGGATCTGCTCCGCAAGAACTTGAGCGACGCCATGGCCTGGGCCTCCTCGGCGGGATTGACCCTGGCGGTCTCGACGGACTCCGTGTCGTTGTTCCCGTACGGGGTGATCCTGGCGCAAACCCCCGCGGCCGATGCGGTGCTTCCCCAGGACGCGAAGGTTTCGATAACGATCAGCGGCCGCAGCAAGACGTCCGCGGGGAGCGCCTCCTCCCGGGTCTTTCGCTACGAGCTGTCTCCGGGCGGGACCGAGAGCCTGGTGCGGATCGTTCTTTCCGACAAGTACGGCGAAAGGGAGCTCTTCAACGGGCTCAGGCGGCCGGGATCGAAGGTCGAGGTGCCCCTGCAGGAGCCGGGAGGAGCGCGCGTGAAGATCTACCTCAACGGGGTCCTCGTCGAGGAGCGGGATCTGTGACCGAGCCGCGGGGAGCCCCTCAGGTCCTCCCCGCCCCGCGACGCGGGTCGGCGCGGGAATGGTTGACGCTCGGCGGAGCGAAAACCATGAGGCCCCCTCAAGTGGTGCCCTCGCTGTTGGCGGCGGATCTCTCCAAGCTCGGCGCGTGCCTGTCGGCGGCGAGCCGGGCGGGCGCCCGTTGGGTCTCCGTCGACGTGATGGACGGGCATTTCGTCCCCAATCTGAGCTTCGGACCCGACCATGTCCGCCTGGTCAAGAGCCACGGGCTCTTCGTCGACGCGCATCTCATGGTGTCCAACCCCGAGGCCGTCGCCCCGGCTTTCGCGGCCGCGGGCGCCGACGTCGTCACCTTTCACGTCGAGGCCTCGCGCGACCCGCGGCGCCTGTTGCGCGACCTCAAGACCCGGGGAGCGCTCGCCGGCATGGCGGTCAAGCCGGCGACTCCCGTCGCTCGTCTCCTGGAGCTCCTCCCCGAACTCGACCTCGCTCTGGTGATGACCGTCGAGCCCGGCTTCGGGGGCGCGCCATTCTTGAAGGGAACGCTGGACAAGGTCCGGGCCCTGCGCCGCGCGATCGACGCCTCCGGGCGTCCGTGTTGGCTGCAGGTCGACGGCGGGATCAATCTCGCCACCGTCGCCGCCGCGGCGGCCGCGGGAGCCGACAGCCTCGTGGCGGGCACGGCGGTGTTCGGCGCCGCCGACATCGGAAAGGCTTTCAAGGCGATCCGGACTCTGGCCGCGGGATCCTTCGGACCCGCGGCGAAGAGCCGCGGTACGGAAATCAAACCTTAGGAGAAAGAGCCATGGTCGTCATCAGACTGCAGCGAATCGGCAAACCCAAGCAGGCGCACTACCGCCTCGTCGCGATCGAGAAGAGCCGCGGCGCGACGGGCAAGCCGATAGAGATTCTGGGTTCCTACAACCCCCGGCAGGAGAAGCGGGCCGATAAGGTGGCGTTCAATCCGGAGCGATACGCCTGGTGGCTCGGGCACGGGGCCAGGCCCTCGTCGACCGTGGCCACGCTGGTCAAGGGCCGCCTGCCGGCCGCCGCGCCCTCAGGGCCCCGCTCATGAAGGATCTTGTTCTGTTCATCGTCAAGCGTCTCGCGGGGAACCCGGATCAGGTCGAGTTGACCGAGATCGAGGCCGAGGGCGTGACGCGCCTGGAACTGAAGGTGGCGGAAGAGGACAAGGGCAAGATCATCGGCAAGGAAGGCAAGGTGATCAAGGCCATCCGCGCCCTCGTGGCCGTGGCGGCGGGAAAAGACGGACGCCGGGCCGTCGTCGAGGTGCTCTAGGAGCCTTCCACGCGGCGCCATGACCGTGCACATCGTGACCTTGTTTCCCCGAATATTCGAGGGCGTTCTTACCGAGAGCATGCTCGGCCGCGCCGCGCGGTCCGGACGCGTCACGGTCTCCTTCGTCAACCCCCGGGATTTCGCGACCGGCCGCCGCCGCCGCGTCGATGACCGGCCCTACGGCGGCGGGCCGGGCATGGTCCTGATGGCCGAGCCGGTCTATCGGGCCGTGCGCAGCGTGAGGAGAAAGACGAGCCGCGTGGTGCTGATGTCTCCCCAAGGGCGGCGCTTCGACGCGGCCGTTGCCGAGCGGCTGGCCAAGCGGCGGCACCTGGTGTTCGTCTGCGGGCGCTACGAAGGATTGGATGAGAGGCTCCGCTCGGTTTTTGACGAGGAGTTGTCCATCGGCGATTACGTCTTGACGGGCGGGGAACTCCCCGCCATGGTCGTGCTCGACGGCGTGGTCCGGCTGCTTCCCGGGGTGCTGGCCAAGGAGGGCGCGGCCGCCCAGGAATCTTTCGGCGCCGCCTCGGAGGGGGCCTTGGATTACCCGCATTACACCCGGCCCCGCGTATGGCGCGGTCGCCGCGTGCCCGCGGCCCTTTTGTCCGGAGACCACGCGACGATCGCCCTTTGGCGCCGCCGCGCCGCGCGGGACGCCACGCGGCGAAAACGACCTGATTTGTTGAACGGAATGGATTCGTAACGCTAATTCTAGGAGAACTCTTATGGCTGCCAAGCACAAGTCCCAGACTGAGGAACTTCGCGCCGGAGACGCCGCCCGCGTGACCTGCAAGATCGGAGAAGGGCGCGGTGAGCGCGTCGAAACGTTCGGCTGCAAGATCGTCAAGATCGAGGGCTCGGGAGCCGAGGCGAAATTCACCGTCCGCCGTCTGGAGCGCCTTTTCGGCGGCGAGATGGTCCTGACCCGCTCCCAGATCGTCAAGGCCGACCGCTGGCCCGCGCTGCGCTCCGGAGACCAGGTCAAGATGTACCTCAAGGTCAGGGAAGGCGACAGCGAGCGCATCCAGGTCTTCGAGGGCACCGTGATCCGCATGCGCGGCGCGGGAGACTCCCAGAGCGTGACGGTGCGAAAGACCTCCTTCGGGGTGGGCGTGGAGCGGACCTTCCCTCTCTACACGCCCCACGTGGACCGCATCGAGGTGGTTCGCTCGACCAAGGTGCGCCGCGCGCGCCTTTACTACCTGCGCGGCCTGACGGGAAAAGCGGCGCGGCTGACCGAGTCCGAGGCGCGCCCCGAGAAGTCCGACGGGACCGGACCGGCCGGCCCCGCGCCCGCGATCTCGGCGGCTCCCGCGCCTCAGCCCGCGGCGACCTGAAGCGAGGCGAACGGTGAGCTCCGATCGCCGCCGCTTCGACGAGGACTTGAGGCTCGCCCACCGGGCGGGCTGGCTCGTGGGCGTGGATGAGGCCGGGCGCGGGCCGCTCGCCGGCCCCGTGGTCGTCGCCGCGGTGTGCCTGGGTCATAGCGTCCCCCGCGGCCTCTCCAAGGTCCGCGACTCGAAGAAAATGCCCGCCCGGGAGCGCCGCGCGGCCTTCGCGATCCTCCGGCGCAAGGCCCTGATCGCGGTGGCCTGGGCCACGCCGCGGCAGATCGAGCGCGACAACATACTGGCGGCCACGCTCTCGGCCATGCGCCGCGCCGCGGCACGCCTCTTGGCGCGTCTGCCGAAAGGCCGGGGGCTGGTGGTCGTGGACGGCAACCGCCGCATCCCGGATTTCGAGACCGGCGCCGACCAGTTGGCGGTGCCGGGCGGAGACGACCTGTCCCTGGCGGTGGCCTGCGCGAGCGTCGTCGCCAAGACCGTCCGCGACGCGTGGATGGGCCGGGTGGGCAGGCGCTTCCCGGCTTACGGATTCCAGCGCCACAAGGGCTACGCCACGTCCCAGCACCTCGAAGCTCTCAAGCGCCTGGGGCCGGCGAGCGTGCACCGCAAGACCTACGCCCCGGTGGCCCAGGCCCTCCTGCCTTTCGAAGACTCCCCCGACGAGCCGGTGCTCGTCGGATGAGCGTCGCCGCGGGGGCGGTCGCGGAGGATCGCGCGGTTTCCTTTCTGAAGGGCCTGGGCTGGACCGTCCTCGAACGCAACTTCCGGCTCTCGGTGGGCGAGATCGACATCGTGGCCCGCGACGGCGACACGGTGGTCTTCGTGGAGGTCAAGGCCCGCGCCTCCTGCGCCTGCGGCAGCCCGGAGGAGTTCCTCGACTTCCGCAAGCGCTCGCGCCTCATCAAGACCGCCGGGGTCTACGCCCACATCAAGCGGCTCGAATGCCCCCTGCGCTTCGACGTGGTGGCCATCGAGGGGCCGGACCTGCGGCATATCCCCGACGCCTTCGGGACTTGAGGGGCCTGACGGGTTCCGTCAAGGTTGACTGTCGGCAGCTCCCGGCCGTCCCGATAGCCGGTCAGGGTACTGGTTTCGTATGCGGGATTTACTCCCAGCGCTGGGAGTAAATCCGGTCGCCGCCCGACCTTGACGGCCGAGAGTTTTCGGTTTAGGCTTTGGTATGGAAGCCGAGTCCCATCCCGCCCCGATGAAAAGCCGCTACCGCGGCAGCTTGCTCGGCCTGGCGGCCGGCGACGCCCTGGGCACCACGCTCGAATTCAAGGCGCCCGGGAGCTTTGAACCCATCAAGGACATCGTCGGGGGAGGTCCCTTCGCGCTCAAGCCCGGGGAGTGGACCGACGACACCTCCCTGGCCCTCTGCCTGGCCGAGAGCCTCATCGAGCGCAGGGGTTTCGACCCTCTGGACCAACTGCAGAGATACGTGCGCTGGATGGACGAGGGCCACCTGAGCTCCCAAGGCCGGTGCTTCGACATCGGGGGAACCACGCGGAAAGCCCTCAGCCGCTTCAAGAACGGCGGGGGACGCGAATACGATTGCGGGTCGAAGGACCCCGGCACGGCCGGAAACGGCTCGCTCATGCGCCTGGCCCCGGTTCCCCTGGCCTTTGCCCGCAAGCCGCGCTCCGCCATCGAGAAGTCCGGGGAGAGTTCCCTGACCACCCACGGCGCCTCCGAGGCGGTGGACGCCTGCCGGTATATGGGCTCGCTCATCGTGGGAGCCCTGAACGGCGTCGACAAGGAGTCCCTGCTCCTGTATCGCTACGAGCCCCTCCCCGGAATCTGGAAGCGCGGCCCCCTGTGCCCCACGATCGACGCGGTCGCCGCGGGCTCGTTCAAGGATCGCCGGCCGCCGGTCATCCGCGGCCTCGGCCATGTGGTGATGTCTCTGGAAGCCGCCCTCTGGGCTTTCCAGAACAGCGGCTCCTTCGAGGAAGGCGCGTTGCTGGCGGTCAACCTCGGAGACGACGCGGACACGACCGGCGCCGTGTACGGCCAGCTCGCCGGGGCGTTTTACGGCGAGGAGGGCATACCCGCCGCCTGGCGCGACAAGCTCGCCAGGCGCGGGCTCATCACGGACTTCGCCGACGGACTGTTCGCGCTCGCCGGGGAGATCGGGTCGAAATGAGGCGCTTCAATGCAGCTTTTCGCCCAGGGCGGCGATCAGCCTGTAATGGAGCCTCAAGCTCACTTCGTGGTCCTTCATCCACTTGTCGTGATCCCTGAGCAGGATGGCCTGGGATTTGGCCATGCCTTTTAGCTCCTTGTTGATAGCCCTCTGCTCCCTCACAAATCTGACCAACTCCCTGACCACTTTGTCATAACCGCTCATCAATAGCTCCTTGTCATATCCACCCAACCATTAGTCTAACAGGTTTTCCGGCGCTTTGCACGGGGCCGGCATATAGTCCTATATTCCTACTTGACAACTATAAATTTGTAAGCTATCCTAGGCACATTGGAGGCGACTCTATGACTCTTGTGGTAATGAGCGAGAAAGGCCAGGTCACGATCCCCCAGGAAATCAGGCAGAAGCTCCATTTGGCCAAAGGGGATCCGCTTTCGGTCGATCTTACGGACAACGGCGGCATCGTTCTAAGACCGGCCGCGGTGTTTCCCGTTGAAATGTACTCCCCGCAAAGACTGGAGGAATTCGAGCGCGAGGATCGGATGACTTCCGATGAGAAGAAGCGGCTGCGCAAGGGCAGGAATGCCAAAAGGCCGTAGGGCCGCGCGCGTCTTCCTCGATGCCAATGTCATTTTCTCAGCCGCCACCAGGCCGGAGGGCCGTTGCGCGGCGCTCTTTGAGTTGGCGGCCCGCGGAAGATGCGGCCTCCTGACGTCGGCCTATGCCGTCACGGAGGCCGACCGCAATCTGCGGCATAAGAAACCGGAGGCGCTGAAGGCCTTCGCGGCGCTGCTCGAAAGAATGCGAATCGTGGCTGAGCCCGACCTTGCCGAACAAGCCGAGGCGGAGGCCTTGGGCATGGACCCGGGAGATGTTCCCATTCTTGCCGCGGCCTTCGGGCGCTGCGACATTCTAGTGACCGGAGATCGCAAGCATTTCGGTCTTCTCATGGGGCGGT
>CAYJXJ010000035.1:0-14514 GCA_964374095.1 uncultured Elusimicrobia bacterium | reverse complement strand
AGGTTGCGGATCGCGGCTTCGACGATGTGGGGGCACGAGAGGCCGTACTTCTCGTAGAGCTCGGCCGGCTGGCCGGATTCCCCGAAGTCGCGCGCGCCCAGGCGCACGACCGGCACGGCCAGGCCGCGCGCGGCGACGGCCTCGCAGACCGCCGAGCCGAGGCCTCCCGTCCAATTGTGATCCTCGACCGTGACGAAGCGCGAGCTGTCGGCGGCGAAGGCCGCGGCGCCCTCCTCGTCGAAGGGCTTGAGGGTCCCGGCGTTGACGACCCGGACGAAGAACCCGCGGGCTTCGAGGTCCTTGGCGCCCGTCATGGCTTCGGGGACGGTGCCGCCCGAGGCGAAAATCGTCGCCTGGTAGTGCGGGGGCTTCTTCGGCGGCTCCCAGAGGACGTCGACCTTGCCCATGCGGAACTTGTAGTCCGGGGCGTGGACGTCTTCCATCTTCTGGCGGGTCAGGCGCAGGTAGACCGGGCCCTCGTGACGGGCCGCCCATTCGACGGCTTGCCGTGTCTCGGTCGCGCCGGCCGGCTGGAGGATGACGACGTGGGGGAGAGACCGTAGGGCGCCCACGTCCTCAAGCCCCATCTGCGAGGTGCCGTCCTCGCCGATGCCCAGGCCGGCGTGGGTCCCGACCATCTTGATGTTGGCGCGGTTGTAGGCCGCGGCCACCCGGATGGTCTCCAGGCGGCCGACCAGAAAACAGGCGAAGCTCGCCACGAAGGGCACCTTGCCCGCGAGGGCCAGGCCCGCCCCGATGCCGATCATGTTCTGCTCCGCGATTCCCAACTCAAAGTGCCGGTCCGGGTATTTTTTGGCGAAGGCCAAGGTCATTGTGGATTTGGAGAGGTCGGCGTCCAAGACCACGATCCGGGGGTCCTTGGCGCCCAGGTCGAGGAGCGTCTCCCCGAAGGCTTCGCGCGTCGCCTTAGCCACGGCTACGGAGCTCCGCGACGGCCTTGTCGGCCTCGTCTTTCTTAGGGGCCTTGCCGTGCCAGTCGATGACGTGCTCCATGAAAGAAACCCCTTTGCCCTTCACGGTCTTGGCGAGGATCGCGTGCGGCCGGCCGCCGGCCTTGCGGGCCGCCGCCAGGGCGCCTTCGATCGCGTCGAGCTCGTGCCCGTCGATGACCTGGGTGTCCCAGTTGAAGCTCTGAATCTTCCCGGCCAGCGGTTCCAGGGGCATGATCTTGTCCACCGGGCCGTCGATCTGTCCGCCGTTGCAATCGACGATCGCGATCAGGTTGTCGAGGCCGAACTTGGGGGCCGACATGAGCGCCTCCCAGACCTGGCCCTCCTGCATCTCCCCGTCGCCCAGGACCGCGTAGACCCGCCAGTCCTTGCGGTCGAGCTTGGCGGCCAGCGCCATGCCGATGCCGATGGAGAGGCCTTGGCCCAGCGAGCCCGTGGAGGCCTCGATGCCCGGCAGCCGCATCCGGTCCGGGTGCCCCTGCAGCGGGCTTCCCAGCTTTCTCAGGGTCGGGAGGCTCTCCTTGGGGAAATAGCCGCAATGGGCCATGATCGCGTAGAGCGCGGGGCAGGCGTGGCCCTTGGAGAGGACGACGCGGTCGCGCTCGGGCCAATCCGGACGGGCGGGGTCGTGCCGCAGGAACTTGGTGTAGAGGACCGTGAGGATGTCGATGATCGACAACGATCCGCCCGGGTGGCCCGATCCGGCGGCCTCGATCATCCGGATGATGTCAACGCGCAGGTCTTTGGTGAGGGACTTGAGGTCCGCGGCGGCCGGGGCGGCGGGCATGGTTTCGGCACATTCTATAAATGTCGGGGCCGCGCTGCAATAACCTGGCGCCGGTGGAATTTGCTAGACTTTGGCGCGTTGAAGATCGAAACTTACGTCGGGTCGATCCGCAAGGCCAGTTCCTTCATCGGCTCGCGCGCCCACGCGGCGCGCTGCGACGTGGGCCTGATACTCGGCAGCGGCCTCTCCCAGGCCGTGCCCACCCTCGAGGGCGCGGAGACCATCCGGTACGGCGATATCCCCGGATTTCCCAAGACCACGGTGGCCGGCCATGTCGGCAAGCTCATCATGGGCCGCCGCGGCGGCCTGCGCGTGGCCGTCATGCAGGGCCGCTTCCATTATGACGAGGGCCACACGATGGAGTCCATCGCCCTGCCGGTGCTGGTGATGGAGAATCTGGGTCTCAAGACCCTCATCATCACGGCCGCGGTGGGTTCCATGCGCCCGGAAATCCGTCCCGGCGGCTTCACCGTGGTCAAGGACCACCTCAATTTCATGGGCCGCAACCCATTGCGCGCCTTCCATGAGGAAGAGTTCGGGGAGATGTTCCCGGATTTGACCACGGCGTACGACCCCGAACTGCGCAAACTCGCGCTCCGGGTCTGCCGCAAGAACAAGGTCCCCGCCCGCGAAGGAATTTATGTGGCCGTGGGCGGCCCTTCCTACGAAACCCCGGCCGAGATTCGGGCTTTCCGCATACTCGGGGGCGACGTGGTGGGGATGTCGGTCGTCCCCGAGGTCATCGTGGCCCGCCAAATGGGAGTGAAAGTCTTGGCCCTGACCTGGACGGCCAACATGGCCTCCGGGATGCCGGGCGCGGCCCTCAGCCATCCCGAGGTCCTGGCCCTGGGCGAGCAGATTTCCTCAAGCCTCAAGACCGTCCTCAACGACCTCATCGGGCAAATTCCGGCCCCGTGAGGGTCCTCGACCTCATCGCCCGAAAGCGCGACGGGCTGGCCCACTCGCCCGAGGAGATCGCCTTTCTGGTGCGCTCGGCGGCCGATGGCGGCATACCCGATTATCAGCTCTCGGCATGGCTCATGGCCGTATGCTGCCGGGGAATGAGCGAGGCGGAGACCGTGGCCCTCACACGGGCCATGGCGGGCTCCGGGCGGCGCTTGGGCCTGGGGTCGATCCGGCGCCCGAAGGTCGACAAGCACTCCACCGGCGGCGTGGGCGACGGGATTTCGATCGCGCTCGCGCCCCTGGCCGCGGCCGCGGGGCTGGCCGTGCCCATGATGTCGGGGCGCGGCCTGGGCCACACCGGAGGCACGCTCGACAAACTCGAGTCGATCCCCGGGATGAAGGTCGGCCTTCCGGTTCGGAGGATTCGCTCGCAGCTCGCCCGCCTGGGGGCCTGTCTGTTCGGGCAGACCAAGGACCTGGCCCCCGCGGATCGGCGGCTGTATCATCTGCGCGACGCCAGCGCCACCGTCGAGTCCCCGCCGCTGGTCGTCTCCAGCATTCTCTCGAAGAAGCTCTCCGAGGACCTCGATGCCCTCGTCCTCGACGTCAAGTTCGGTTCGGGAGCCTTCTTCCAGGACCCGGGAAAGGCCCGGGAGCTGGCCCGGGCCTTGGTCGGCACCGCCAAGCGCCTGGGCCTTAAGGCCGCGGCCCTCTTGACCTCCATGGAGCAGCCGCTCGGGCGCTGGGTCGGCAATGCCTGCGAGGTGCGCCAGGCCGTGGAGATTCTGCAGGGCGAGTACCCGACATCGGACTACCGGGAAGTCTTGCTCGCCCTCGGAGGCTGGATGCTCCGCCTGGGGGGCCTCACCCGGAGCGCGGAGGAAGGCGCGGCGAGGATGTCGGGATTGATTCGGGATGGAAGCGGGCTGGCCGCCTTCCGGGCCGTCGTCAAGGCCCAAGGCGGGGACGTCCGGGTGATCGACGATCCGGGCAGATTGCCGCGGGCCTCGGGGTCGTGTCGCCTGGCGGCTGCGCGCTCGGGATTTGTGACGGCATTGGAAGCCCGCAAAGTAGGCGATGCCGCCGTCATGTTGGGGGCCGGACGCAGCCGCATGGACGATAGGTTGGACTACGGGGCCGGCATCTATCTCGAGCGCAAGGTCGGCGATCGCGTCGCGGCCGGCGGGACCCTCGCCGTGCTCTACGCCTCGGATCCCTGGAGACTGCGCCAAGGACGCGCCAAACTGCTGGAGGCTTATCGGATCGCCTCTTGCCCCCCGCGCCAATCGCCCCTCGTGAGGAAGGCGCTATGTCCGGAAAACTGACCGTCGTCGATCATCCCCTGGTGGCCGAGAGCCTGGCCGCGCTGCGCGACCGGCGCACCGCTCCTCCGGAGTTTCGCCGCGCCATGGCCCGGGCCGGGGCCCTCATCGGCACGGAGGCCTTGCGGGGGCTCCGGATGCGGCGCGCCGCCGTCACGACCCCCTTGCGCCGTACCCCGGTCCAACGCGTGGAACAGCCCATCGTCCTGGCCGCCGTGCTGCGGGCCGGGCTGGGCATGCTTCCCGACCTCCATGACCTGATCCCGGAGGCCCGCGTCGGCCACATCGGCCTCTACCGCAACGAGGAAACCTTGAACCCCGTTCGCTACTACGTGCGGCTTCCCCCCGGCCTGGCCGATTCCCTGGTCCTGCTCTGCGACCCCATGCTGGCGACGGGCGGCTCCTCCTCCGAGGCCCTGCGCATCGTCAAGACCGACGGGGGGCGCCACATCGCCCTCCTCTGCGTGATCGCCTCCCGCGCCGGCGTGCGCCGGGTGCACGAGACTCATCCCGATGTCCCCATCTACGCGGGCGCGGTCGATCCCACCCTCAACTCCAAGGGCTACATCGTTCCCGGCCTGGGCGACGCCGGGGACCGTCTTTTCGGGACCTGAATAGGGAGCGGCCCCGGCTTGCGCCGGGGCCGCTGGGTGGTTATGGTCGGTAGAGCTTCAGCCTAGCCGCACTTATTTGGCCACACGCAGGGCTGGAACTGCGAGGACCGCGGCTGTTCGGCGGGCTTCGCACACCTATTCGGCCACACGCAGGGCTGAAATTGCGCGAGTTGGACGGTTGCCGCCGGTTTCGCGCACTTATTGGGCCACACGCACGGCTGGAACTGGGCGGTCTGCACAACCGCGGGCTTGGCGCATTTGTTGGGCCACACGCACGGCTGGAATTGGGAGTCGACCGCCGGGGCGGGGCTGGTCGCCAGAAGCGCGGTGAGGAGGAGTGATTCGATCATGGGGGCATTGTAGCTTCCCACGCCGCCCCCCTCCGATGAGATCGGTCAACCGTTTCGCTTGATCCGACTCATTGATCTAGGTCAACCGCCCCGGAGGAGCCTGGGCCCTTTGGCCCCAAGGGCGATAGGCCAGGAGTCTCTTGTCCGGCCAAGGGGAGGCGGGTTATACTGTCTCACCTTGTAATCCTTGAGATGGGTCATGGTTCCCCTCCAGTATCCTTAGGAGTCGAACCATTTCCTTCGGTCAAGGAGCATCCACCGCCCGGCCGACATCGGGCGTAACCAGGGGGAATCCGGCGAGGCGCCGGGTTCCCCTCATTGTTTTTTTTAGGGGAGCGTGGAATGCAAACTTCGGCGACGGCGACCCGGACCGAAATCTTCATCGTGGAGGACGACGATTCCTTCCGCGACACCTTCTGTGACGCCATGGCCCTCAAGGGCATCTCCGTGGAGGGAGCCCGGTCGGGCGCCGAGGCTCTTCGAGTCCTGGACGGCCGCCGCCCCCGCCTGATAATCGTCGACGTCCAGCTTCCCGACGTCCATGGCTTCGACCTGATCAAGCTCCTGCGGCGTTCCGCGGGGCTGCGCGGCGTGCCGGTGGTCCTGCTGTCGGCGTCGACCCGCTACAGCGACCCGCGCGACCAGGCCGAGGGGCTGGAGGCCGGGGCCGCCGCCTTCCTCACCAAGCCCATCTCGATGGAACGCCTCTGGGAAGAGCTCGGGCCGCTGCTCGGCCTGGGTTAAGGGCGCCTTAGGCGCCGGCGCCGGCGAGGCTCTTGAGCTGCTCCTCGTCGACGATCACGAGGTCCCTTTCCTTCTTGCGCACCAGCCCGCGCTCCTCGAAGTCCTTGAGGAGCCTGACCGTGGTCTCGATGGTGAGCCCCGCGATCTCACCGAGGTCCCGGCGCTTGATGCCGGCCACGACGGGATGGGGCTTGACGGGCTTCATCATGCGCAGGAGGGTGTCGGCCAGGCGCGAGCGGGCCGGCTTGAAGGCGATGTCCCGGGCCTTGTTCTCCCCGCGCCGCACATCGTGGGCCAGTGCCCGCAAAAGGGCCAGCGCCGAGTAGGGGTACTTGACCAGGAAGTTGAGGAAGGTGCGCTCGTCGATCATGGAGACGACGCTGGGCTCGAGGGCCTCGGCGGTCGCCGAATAGGATTCCTGGACGAGCATGGAGACATGTCCCAGGAGGTCTCCCGGGAACTCGATGCGGGTGGTCAACTGCTGGCCGGTGCGGCTGGACTTGTAGATCTTGACCTTGCCCGTGCAGACGACGTAAAGCCCATGCGGCTTCTCCCCTTCGTAGAACACGGTCTCCCCGGACTTGAAGGGGTTGGCCAGGCGCATCTCCCGCCAGGCGCGCTTGGACTCCTTGGTGCCGAGGAGGCTGTAGTAACAGTTCTTCTGGTAGGGACACCAGTCGCAGTTCGGGGCTTCCTTTTTGGAGAACGCCATGGCTCGGGGCAATGAGGTCCCGTCGCAGTGAGGATATCATTTTGTCCCGACGGGCGGCAACGCGCCGGCCTGCCTCCACCGGTGGAGGCGCCGGGCGGGAAATGGGGGAATTGGCGACCGGCGCCTACCGGCGGGCCTGCAGTCTCTCGGAGTAGGAGACGATCGTGGCGCGGAAGCCCGGGAGGTCGCGGATCGGCTCGAGCTCGGAATCGGTCTTGGCCAGGAGCATCATCTTGCGCAGCTCGCTGTCCGAGGGGGCGTTGCGGAAGGCCTCGTTGAGGGCCCGCAGGGACTGCGAGTACTTTCCCGAGACCGCGTAGGCCAGCGAGATCTGATAATGCGCGGAGGCGTTGGCGGGCATCTCCTGCACCGCGTAGCGCAGGGCGCGGACCGCGGGCGCGGAGAGGCCGAGGCGATTGTAGGCCGTGCCCATGCGCTCGTAGACCAGCGAAAGCTGGGTCGGGTTGAGAGTCCCCGCTTCCTGATTGAGGCGAAGGGTCTCGTTGTAGCCGTCGATGGCGTCGCGGTGCCGGGCGAAGCGGTACTCCTCGTCGGCCAGGGCCAGCCGCTTGAGCACCGAGGCCCGTCCCTCGTCCTCCGCCAGAATCTGGCGGCGCTGGTCTTGGCGAGGTTCCCCCACCGAGTCGCGCATCTCCTCCCCCTCGGCCTTGTCCAGGGCGGGAGCCGTTGGCGCGACCGACGCCGGCGCGGCCTCGCCCGCCGCCAAGGAAGATGCCTCAGCCTTGGCGGCGCGCGTGCCGTCGTACTCTGAAACGATGTCCCGGTGCAGATCGCTTTCCAGCATCCCCGAGAAGAGGGGATCGGCGCGGACGAGCTTGGCGATCACTTTGTCCTTCTTGACGGCGCGGGCCTTGCGCAGGGCGAGCGCGAGGTTGGCCGCGGAGCGCGGCATGTCGTGCATGCGGTAGCGCAGCCGGGCCGCGTATAAGGGAAGCATCGGGTTGGTCGGGTCGGATTGGAAGGCGTGCTTGTAGGCCGTGATGGCCTTGTCCTGGGCGCCGAGGGCCTCGTAGCAGAGGGCCATGCTGTGGTGGATCTTATGGGGGGCGTTGACGGTCTTGAGATCGGGGTCGAGGGCCATGGCCGCGGCGTAGGCGTTGATCGCCTCCGTCGCGGCGTTGCGGTCGGCGTGTTCGGGGCTGCCGCCCGCGAAGCCTTTCTGGTAGAGGGCGTAGCCCAGGAGGAAATAGGCTTCGGAGGTCTTGCGGGCCTCCAGGGCCTGCTTGAAATGTGCGACGGCCTGGGCGTGGTTGTCCGCTTCGAGGCTGCGCACCCCCTTGGCGATCCATTGGCGGTACGGACCGCCGGCCGGGGTGCGTTTGGCCTGCGCCGACGGGGCGGTCACGAGGAGAGCGGCGATCAGGCTAAGGGTGAGTTTCGCGTTCGTCACGGTATTTTCCTTCATGCTCAGAGTGTAGCCCCGCGGCGGCGGAGGCACGAGGGTCGCCGGGCCTTGCCCTCCCTGGGCCCTAGGACCCATCCCCTATGGCGCCAGCTATTGTCGTCAATTCCAGTCAATCACGGGAAGGGACAGTCCCTGTCGGGACGGGTTGACGAGTTCATGCAGGCAGGGTCCCGCGCGGCGGGGGCCGCGGCGAATTGGTATAATAGGCCGCTTTTGGCGGTGGCCCTGCCTTCGGCAGGCCTGCCGCCGTTGGAACCTGACTCTACGGTGGCTGTAGCTCAGCTGGTTAGAGCGCCTGGCTGTGAACCAGGAGGCCGCGGGTTCAAATCCCGTCAGTCACCCACCCTCTGAAACAACCGGCCGCGGTTGCATGAAAACGCAATCGCGGCCGGGCCTTTTCGCAGCTCGTCGAATGAAGTCGCTCGCAAGCTCTTTGTACCTATCGGGTAACTAACTCGCGGACACCTTCCTGTGGCGTCTAGCGAAAGCCCGGGCGTCGCCTTCCCATACGAGGAAACGCCAACCGGCTCCTGATCCGACTTTCCTCGCCGGAAGGCGCCAAGATCGGATCGCCCATCGGAGGGTCTCAGGCCTGCAGGCGGCGAGTCGCGCCACTTGACCCGTCGTCATGTCTATACGCCGGGTATTCATCGTGACTCTAAAGTTGGCGGAGAAATTTTCGAACGTCATCATGGTTCCCCGCGAGGATGAAGCGGAGTTGGTCGCCGGAGAGCGAATAGACCACGCGAACGCGCAATCCAGCGCGTGCTTCCCACAGGTTGCCTCGCAACTGTTTCACGCCAAGTCCCACGCCTTTCCGTCCTTTCTCGTAGAAGTCGATGACCTTGCCAACGGCCCGCTTAACGGAGTCCTTGATGGGCGGGTCAAGCTTCCCGCGTAAGCGGAGGAACGCCGGGGCGTAGGAGACTTCCACGGATCAAAGACCCGCGAGGAACTTCTTGGCCGCCTTCGCGGTCTTGAAGCGCTTGCCTCCCTTGACCTTGCCCAGGCGGTCAAGCTTGTCGAGCTCCTCCGTTGAGTAGCTCGCCGTTTCCCGGACGACCGAGACCGGCGCGATCTCCACATGTCCTTTCTCAAGATAGAACCCGACCAAGTTTCGTCCCTCGGCCATCTTGAACATCTTGCGAATGCTTGCCGGCACTACCGTCTGGCCGTTTTTTCCGACCGGTGAGACTGCGACCAATCTTCCCATAATCATAAACTCCTAATATAGGATAACAGGATGGTCACCCTTAGTCAAGGGGCTCGTTTATGAATCGGTTTCCGCAAACAGGAGATCCTCGTAGAACGCCCCGAAAGATTTGCGTGGATGGCGATTTTGAATTTCCAAGACCCAAGCACCCGGGGCGGGCTCGAAGCCGGCGTCTGCGAGCCCGCCGGCGCTTTCCACGGGCGCGGCAGTATCCACCGCTGGGATTATCTTGGCCGCAGGAACGCATGGAGACGTTCGCGTCCCCAAGGATGGCCGGATCGCGTTTCGTTATCAGCAACCTGCCCGCCAATGGGATTTGCGAATAGACCCATCCTAAAAAAGGTAGAATGACGGAGCTTGCTAAGAGAAAAGGGTCTGGAATAGCTTCCCAGCTATTCCAGAGGAATTGGGTGGTCGGGCCGCCATCCGGGATAACCGGAGGCGGTTTTTTTATTTTATGCGCATCACCCTCAGGCTGATTGTTTCGCTAATCGTTGTGGTCGCCTCAGTGGCTTTCTTTTCGGCCTATCTGCAGGTCCGCAGCGAACGCTCGAAGCAGCAGGATGACATCGAGCGCCGCGCGCGCCTGCTTGCGGAGAGCCTTCAGGAGACTATAGAGCCCATCGTTGAGAAGGGGCCCTCCAAGAATCTGCAGCGCCTGGTCGAAAAATTCGGCAACCGCGAAAGGCTGGCAGGTGTGGCCGTATACGACATGGCGGGAAGCCCCGTCGCCATCACCGCGAGCCTTGCCTCCGCCCTGCCGACCGCCCCCAAAGCCGTCTCCGAGGTCCTGGCGAAGAGCGTCGATGCCGGCGCGTTTGACCGCGTCGATAGGAAAGAGATGCACATTTACGCCCTGCCCCTGCGATCCCAGGAAAAGCCGGTCGGGGCCTTGGTCATCGTCCATGACGCGACCTACATCCAGACACAGCTTTCCCAGATTTGGCGGCGCACCTTCTTGCGCGTCCTCGTTCAAATGGTCCTGATCTCCATAGTGACGCTGCTCGTCGTACGTTGGAGCATCGTCGGCCCGATAGCCCAGATGGCTGAGTGGATGAAGCAGCTTCGCGCCGGCGCGACGGTCGCGCCCTTCACGTTGCCAAGGGAAGACCTTTTATCGCCCATCACCCGCGAAGTCACGACGTTCGCCAAACACCTTTCCGCCGCCAAGACGGCCGTGGAGGAGGAGGCGCGGCTTCGCCAGACCGTGGAATCCCTCTGGACCCCGGAACGCCTCAAGGAGCGCATCAAGGTCAAGCTCAATGGGAAGCCCCTCCTGATCGTTTCCAATCGGGAGCCGTACATGGACCGGCACCGGGGCCGCAAGATCGAGACCATCGTTCCCGCAGGAGGCGTAGTCACGGCGCTGGAGCCGGTAATGAGGGCCTGCGGGGGCACATGGATCGCCCACGGGGCCGGGGACGCCGACTGGGAGACGGCGGACGAACGGGGCAAGATCAGAGTCCCTCCGGACGACCCGCTTTATACATTAAGGAGAGTCGCGCTGACCAAGGAGGAGGAGGCCGGCTACTACTACGGCTTCGCCAACGAGGGGCTGTGGCCCATGTGCCACTTGGCTCACACCCGGCCCACCTTCAGGCCGGAGGATTGGGAGCATTACCAGAGAGTCAACCAAAAGTTCGCCCTGACGGCGTTGGAGGAGATGGAGGGGATCGAGGAGCCGTGCGTCCTCATACAGGACTACCACTTCGCATTGCTTCCTCGCCTCCTCAAAGAGAAGCGGCCTGATGCGAGGATCGCCGCGTTCTGGCACATCCCTTGGCCCAATGCCGAGGCTTTCGGGATTTGTCCCTGGCAGAGGGAACTGCTCTACGGGATGCTCGGCGCGGACTTGGTCGGGTTCCACACCCAGTTCCATTGCAACAACTTCCTGGAGACGGTGGACCGGACGTTGGAGTCCCGCATCAACTGGGAGCGATTCACCGTCATCAAGGAGGGGCACGTCACCTTGGTCAAGCCCTTCCCCATAAGCGTGGCCTTCCCGCATTCCTTCCAGGATGTCCCGCCCAAAGCGGAACCGACGGCGGACCGCGTCGCCCTGCTCAAGGAATTGAGGGTCAACGCCAAGTTCCTGGGCGTCGGGGTGGACCGGTTGGATTACACCAAAGGCATCCTTGAGCGTTTCAGGTCCATTGAGCGCTTCTTGGAAAAGCACCCGCGCTATCAGGGCGTGCTCGTCTTCGTCCAACTCGGCGCTCCAACGCGCACCCACATCAAGCGTTACAACGACTTTCTGGCCGAGGTGGAGGCCGAGGCGGACCGCATCAACTGGAAGTTCAAGACGAAGGACTGGCGGCCCATCGTGTTTCTAAAGAAGCACCACACCCACCAGGAGATACTGCCCTTCTACAAGATGGCGGACTTCTGTCTGGTCACCTCTCTTTCCGACGGGATGAACCTCGTGGCCAAGGAGTTCGCCGCCGCCAGGGAGGACGAAGGAGGGGTGCTGATCCTGAGCCGATTCGCCGGCGCATCCCAAGAGTTAAGGGACGCGCTGATTGTCAACCCCTACGACATCGACCAGACGGCCGAGGCGATCCGCCACGCTCTGGAGATGGAGCCGAAGGAGAGATCGGCGCGGATGCGCCGCCTGCGCGAGACGGTCCGGGAGAACACCATCTACCGCTGGGCCGGGAACCTGATCGAGGATCTCGCGCGCATACGCCTGGAACAGAAACCGGTTGAGAGCCCCGTATAAGCATGCCCTCCATACTGTTTGAGTGCGTCCACAACGCCTGCAGGAGCCAGATAGCCGAGGCGATCTGCCGGAAGCTCGCGCCGGACTGGCACGCGGCCAGCGCCGGCTCCCATCCCTCTGTCCGGGTCGATCCCAAGGCCGTGGAGATACTGGCACAGAATGGCCTTCCCCTAAGCCGCCCCAAGCCCAAGAGTCTCAAGGACGTTCCATCCATAGAGTGGGACTACGTGGTGGCCATGGGATGCCCGGACAAGTGCCGCTCCACGCTCCGGGCCAAGGACTTCCTGCGCTGGGACATCCCCGACCCCGAGGACGGGCCGATGGAACTCTACCAGGCGCTCTACGACGACCTGGCGGAGCGCATCGCGCGACTGACGGGAAAGGCCGTAATGGACGACAGGGACCCGCTCGAAACGAGAAAAGAACATGAATGAGGCCCTGATCCTGGGCGGGCTTGGCCTCGTCATGGGGCTGGTCCTGGTCCTCCCCTTTTCCGTCCACTGGGTAGAGGAGGAGCTCGAGGTCTTTCTCCTTGTCATGGGATGCCTGGCCGTGACCATGAGCGGATTGTGGAGCGGGCATCTGGTCGCGGAGGCGCTCAAGGAGCCGGCCAAGATATCGGCGGCGGTCTTTTTCTTCGGCCTCGCCTTTCGGTGGTGCCGGGATTCGATCCGCAAGGGCGTCTCGGTCCTGGCCGTCAGGCTGGGTCCGCCCGTCTTTCTGTTCTGCCTGGTGGCCGGGCTCGGCCTGGTCTCAAGCGTCATCACCGCCATCATCGCCGCCCTGGTCCTGGTGGAGGTGATCTCCGGGCTCCGAATGGGGAAGGGCAGGGAGCGCGCGGTCGTCGTCCTGGCCTGTTACTCCATAGGGCTCGGAGCCGCGCTCACGCCGATAGGCGAGCCGCTCTCCACTATCGCCACGGCCAAGCTCGCCGGGCCTCCCCACAACGCCGGGTTTTTCTTTCTGGCGCGCCTCCTGTGGCCCTGGGTCCTGGGCGGCATTATCCTCCTGGGGCTCATGGCCGCGGGCTTTGCCGGCGGCCGGGTAGCCTCATCGCAAAGCCTGACGGAGGACAAGCGGGAGGACCTCGCGGCCATAGCGATCCGCGCGGCCAAGGTCTACGCCTTCGTGGCCGCGCTGGTGCTCCTTGGCCACGGCTTCACGCCCCTGGTGGATCGCTACCTGCTCCGGATGCCGGAGACCGCGCTCTATTGGGTCAACATGGTCTCCGCGGTGCTCGACAACGCCACGCTTGCCGCCGCGGAAATATCCCCGCGGATGGGCGCCGACAAGATCCGCTTCGTGCTGGTGGGGCTCTTGGTCTCCGGCGGCATGCTCATCCCCGGCAATATCCCCAACATCATCTCCGCGGGCAAGCTGGGCATCAAGAGCCGGGATTGGGCGGCAATCGCGGTACCGCTGGGGCTGGCCTTGATGGCCTCCTATTTCATCCTTCTTCAAATGTCGGCGAACTGGCATACGTTCCTTGCTCCAGGAGGAAAAATGACGACCGAAGCCTGGACATTTTTGGGCATCGCGTGGACGGCGATCATCGCGATGCTGGCCTCCTGTTACTATCATTTGCTCAAGAAAGACGCTCTTATCGAAAAGGACCGGTTATGAGCGGGGGCGGGATTTGATTCCCAAGGACATGCTCCACCCACCAAAATTCGGCATACGCCTCAAGTTGACGGCGGCCCTCGTCTCGGTCGCCGCGGTCACGGCGCTGTCGGCCGGCTATTTCACGATACGGCACAGCTACGACGCGCTCAAGCGCCAGAAGCAGCAGGACGAACTCGTCATGGCGAGGAACATCGCGGCCCAGGTCGACGAGGTTCTGGGCAAGGCCAAACAGACCATCTCGGCGCTGGCGGAGCACCCCGCCGTCCAGAGCATGGACCCCTCCCGGCAGCGGGAGGCCCTGACCATCGTGACCAAAGTCACGGAGCTCATCGACGGCATCCTGGTCCAAGACCTGAGCGGCAATATCCTGGTCCTAGACCAGGCGGAGCCGGACACGCGGCGGCTCTTGCCCGAGTCCCCGTACCGGCAGCTTGTCGCCCCCGTCAGAAGCCAGGGCACGGCCCAGTTCTCGGAGATCTACAAATCGCGCACCGGCGAGATAGCCGTTGCGATCAACGCCCCGATCCGGCGGGACGGGCGTCTTGTGGGCGTCCTTTCCGGTGGAATGCTGCTCAAGAACCACAGCATGGGAGGGCTCGAGGCCATCCGCATCGGCAAGTCCGGTTACGCCTACATCGTCGACTCCAAGGGAAACATCATCGTCCACCCGCAGAGGGAGCGGCTCCTTGAAAACTTGAGCGGCAATCCGCCGGTGCAGGAGCTGCTCAGGAAGCGCGAGGGAAGCATCGAGTTCGTCAACCAGGAGGGCATACAGGTCCTGGCCGCCTTCGCCCCCATTCAGGAAACGGGCTGGGGCGTGGTGGTCCGGCAGCCCACCTCGGAATCCTACGCCTACGCCGACCAGATACTCTACTTCCTGATCGGGGCGTTCTTCCTGAGCCTCGCCTGCGCCGTGGCCGTCGGCGTATTCTTGGCCTGGCAGATCGCGCGTCCGCTCACGGCGCTCGTTGAGGGGGCTCGTCAGGTGGCCGAAGGACGACTGGACACGCGGATCGAAGTCTCCAGCCGCGACGAGATCGGGACGCTGGCCGGGACGTTCAACGAGATGACGCAGAAGCTAAAGAAGCACATGGAGGCGACCGAGGAGGACCACGGGCGGGTGCTGC